>JAADIK010000159.1 GCA_013151365.1 Deltaproteobacteria bacterium | reverse complement strand
CTACGTCGAGGATTTTGCGATTGCGCCGTAGCCAAAGATGGCCTGAAGATGAGATGCAAGATGTTCTTGTTATTTTCTTACAGGCCCTAAGCCGTTACGCGTTACGGGTTGTTCTGTTTACTGTTTGCCACAGACCAACCCATGATGGGCGTAAATTTCACGAACAGGTCCGGATGCGAGGAAGTGAAGGAAGCGCGCCCCCCATTGCCCGCCGTCACCGATTATTCCCGCATGAGTCAGGCTGATGACATTTTCCGGCAAGGGCCGGGGATCGCCGCTGGTCCCGCCCAAGGGAATCATTTCAAACAACTCGGTGAAGATACGCGTATAATGCAGCGCCAGGTGATAATAGACAACGGCAACGTCAGCATGGCCGTCAACGAGGGCCTGCGGCGCTTCCCGGTGGTGAATACGTTCGCCGTAGACCACTTTTTTGTTGGGCTCCTCAGCCGTCAGAAAAGATAAATCAATATTTTCCCGGGCCGCCAGGCCCTGCAGGGTGGCAACATATCCCTGGTAGCTCACGGTTTCCGTCTTGGGATTGGATAGGAACAGCCGGACATCTTCCCGCGCCAGGTCGGCAACCCCGAGGATATTCTTGGGATTGCCTTTTTTCACAAGTAACACATTGCCCCGGTTCCGCATAAATGGCATGTGTTCCCGCATGTATCCCGCCCTGACCGCCTGGTCAAGCACGGGCGGCGGACTGATAAAGACATGGGGAATGATTGATAAAATAAAATTCCCGATCTGCAGGCTGCCGCGTTTGAGCAGGGTAAGAACAGGCCCCGGCGGAGTCGTCACATAAAAAATTCGTTCTACTTCAGGATTATTCCTCTGAAAAAGCCGCAACGTCTCCTGCAGGGCCATATTGTGATTGCCATCGGAGAAGACCACCAGCTTCGCAGCCACTGGGTCACCATGAAAATCCAGGCACACGTTTGAGCCAAAATGACACCATTTGGGGATATCCCCAGGAGAAGAAATCGTTTCGTCCGGCCAGTTTAACATTGGGAAACTCCTGCCAGGTCTTTAATCTCAAGTCCTAAAGTCATACTACGGCTTCGCCGGCCTGCCAACCCGCGGCCGGGCGCCGATTCCGCCAACTTATTTCTTTGTGCGCTCCCTTATCGCTTCATCGCTTCACTGCCGTGCCTCGGCCAGGAGCGGACCGCGAAACTCCCGGGCGAACCGTTCGACATCGTCCTCCCAGGAGACCATGCGGTTCAGGCAATGTTTTTTCAGGCGTCTGTTTTCAAGGATTGAATTGGCCGGCCGGGGAGCCGCCGTGGGATAGTCGGCCGTGGCACACGGCTCCAGGGAGTGCTCCACGCCCATGGCCCGGAGAAAACGGCCGGCCCCGTCAAACCAGGAGCCATACCCTTCGGCGGTTGCGTGGATCGTCCCGGTCAGGTCGCTGTCAAGCAGGTGGTTGATCTGCAGGGCCAGGCGGTATGTCCAGGTGAGCGAGCCGAACTGATCGTCGACCACCCTGATCGTCCGCCGGGGCTCACTGACGGCCAGGCGCAGCATGGTTTTGAGAAAATTCCGGCCGCCCATGCCGTAAAGCCAGGCGGTCCGGATGATGAGATGATTGCTGTTGTTCTGCCGCACCGCCTCTTCCCCGGCCAGCTTGCTTGCGCCGTACGCCGACAGGGGCGAAACCGGGTCGTCTTCGGTGTAGGCCGCCGGCAGCGATTTCCTGCCGTCAAAGACATAATCCGTGGAAACATGAATCAACTTGCAGCCCGTATCCGCCGTGGCCGCGGCCAAAATACCCGGCCCCGCCCCATTGACCCGCCGGCAGCGCTGCCGGTCATCTTCGCAGGCGTCCACCGCCGTATAGGCGGCGCAGTTGATCACGATGTCCGGCTGCAGCCGCCGGACGACATTTTCGACCTGTTGTTCGTCCGCAATATCCAGATCGCCGGAGCCGAAGGCATGGACCGTATGCCCAGGGGCCAGGACCAGGCGGCAGTCCCGGCCCAGCTGACCGCGCCCCCCGGTTATCACTATTTTCATAACTCTGCGGTCCGGCCGCTGTCCAAATCGCGCAGCAGGTCCATGAGATAAAGACCATACTGGTTTTTCAGCATACTGGAGGCCAGCCGCTCAACCTGCTCGCGATCAATGTAGCCAAGGCGGAAGGCGATTTCCTCGAGGCAGGCGATCTTGAGGCCCTGGCGCTCCTGGACGGCCTGGACATAACTGGCCGCCTGCTGCAGGGAATCGTGGGTGCCGGTGTCAAGCCAGCAGAAGCCGCGGCCCAGCAGCTCCACCTTGAGCCTGCCCCGGCCCAGGTAGAGATTGTTCACCTCGGTGATTTCCAGCTCGCCGCGGTCGGATGGCTTGATGGACTCGGCCACGGCCACCACCTCATTATCATAGAAGTAGAGACCGGGAACCGCGTAGCGCGACTTTGGTTTTTCCGGTTTTTCCTCTATGCCGATCACGTTGTTGTCCCTATCGAACTCGACCACGCCGTACCGTTCCGGATCACGGACCAGGTAGCCGAAAATAATGCCGCCGTCCGTGATCCTGCTGCATTCCCGGACGATTTCCGCGAAACCGCGGCCAAAAAAGATGTTGTCGCCAAGCACCAGGCAGACGGAATCCCGGCCGATGAATTCCTTGCCGATGATGAAGGCCTGGGCCAGGCCTTCCGGCCGCGGCTGCGGCGCATAGGAGATATTCAGCCCCAGGTCCGCGCCGTTGCCGAAGAGTTCGGAAAATCGCGGGAGATCAGCGGGGGTGGAGATAATGAGAATGTCCCTGATCCCGGCCAGCATGAGCACCGACAGGGGATAATAGATCATGGGCTTGTCGTAGACCGGAATCAGTTGCTTGCTGATGACCCGGGTCAGGGGGTAGAGCCGGGTTCCGGAACCGCCGGCCAGAATAATGCCTTTCATCAAAACTCCTCATGCGAACTGGTAAGTCGGTGCATAAAAATAACTTTGCCGGGATAATGCTACCTGTGGTAAGCTCCCGATACAATGATCTTTTGAGTTGACCTCTTAAAAAAGTCCTTTATACTCTATTTCTCTCCACTTTCAAGATGTGTTTTGTAAAGGGGTTTATTGATGACCGTACAGCTTCGCTGTTTTACCGCCTATGATATCCGGGGCCGGGTGCCCGATGAGCTGAATGCGGCAATCGCCCGCCGGATCGGCCTGGCCTTTGCCGAGCAGTTTTCCCTGAAGAAAATCGTCATCGGCCGGGACATGCGCCTCACCAGCCCCGAACTGGCCGGGGCCCTGACCGAGACCCTGCTTGCTTACGGGGTGGATGTCCTGGATCTCGGGCTCTGTGGCACCGAAGAGGTCTACCATGCCGTTTTCAGCGGCGAGGACCAGGGGGTGGACGGCGGCATCATGGTGACCGCCAGCCACAATCCGGCGGATTATAACGGCATGAAACTGGTCCGGCACGGCGCCCGGCCGGTGAGCAGCGATACCGGCCTCCGGGAGATTGCGGCCAAGGCCGCCTCGGACACCTGGTACGAGACCGCCATGGGGCGGCCCGGCGGCCGGCCGGGCAAGCGCGAAGCCGCCGGCGACAAAAGCGCCTACCTCCGCCGGCTCCTGGACGCCGGCCGGGTTGATCCCGAGCGGATGCGGCCGCTGAAACTGGTGGTCAACGCCGGCAACGGCTGTGCCGGGCCGGTGCTTGACCTGTTGGCGGCTCACCTGCCCTTTTCCTTTATAAAACTGCAGCACGAGCCGGACGGCCGTTTCCCCCACGGGGTGCCCAATCCGCTGCTGCCGGAAAAACGGGAGGCGACGGCCCGGGCGGTGCGGGAACATAAGGCCGACCTGGGCCTGGCCTGGGACGGTGACTTTGACCGCTGTTTTTTCTATGATGAGACCGGCCGCTTCATCGAGGGCTATTATATTGTCGGCCTGCTGGCCGTGGCCATGCTCAAGCTGCATCCCGGGGCCACCATTCTCCACGATCCCCGGCTCATCTGGAACACCCGGGAAGTGGTGGAGGCGGCGGGCGGGATTCCGGTCATGACCCGCACCGGCCATGCCTTTATCAAGGAAAAAATGCGGGAGGTAAATGCCGTGTACGGCGGCGAGATGTCGGCGCATCATTATTTCAGGGAGTTCGGCTACTGCGATTCGGGCATGATCCCCTGGCTGCTGGTCTGCCGGCTGCTCAGCGAGTCGGGCCGGACGCTTTCCGCAATGGTGGACAGCCGCATGGCCGCCTACCCGGTCAGCGGCGAGATCAACTCGAAGGTGGCCGACCCGGACGCGGTGATCAGGGCGATCCGACAGAGGTATGGCGACGGCGAACAGGATTATACCGACGGCCTGAGCATCTCCTTTCCCGGCTATCGGTTCAATCTCCGCAAATCAAACACCGAACCGGTCTTGCGCCTTAACGTGGAAACCAGGGGTGATCCGAAGCTGCTGCGGGAAAAAACCGGGGAACTGCTCAACCTGATTCGGGGCACGAATCAACCGGCATAGCCGGACCGGATTTCAGGCCGCCGCCACAACGAACAATGAAAAGTGTCTCGAACACCGGTGCTTCGTCCGGGATGATTTTCATATTAACTGATTCAACAATAGTATAATTATAGAGGTCATATTGTGTCCATTCAACCCGTCATTCTGGCCGGCGGCAGCGGTTCCCGCCTCTGGCCTCTTTCCAGGGAACTCTATCCCAAACAGCTCATCAACCTGATCGGCAACCGCTCTCTCCTGCAGGAAACGCTGGCCCGGGTCAACGGGCTTGACGATATCCTGCCGCCCATTGTGGTGGCGGGCGAAGAGCATCGTTTTCTCACCAAGACGCAGCTGGAGGAACTGGACATGTTCCCCGCCTACCACCTGCTCCTGGAACCGATAGGCCGCAACACGGCGCCGGCGATCTGCGGGGCCGCCCTCTACGCCCGCCAACATGGAGGAGAGGAGTCGGTCCTGCTGGTGCTGCCTGCCGACCACCTGATCACCGCGCCGGCAGCCTTCGGGACCGCGGTCGGCAAGGCCGTCCGGCTGGCCGAAAACGGCCGGCTGGCGACCTTCGGCATTGTCCCTGACGGCCCGGAGACCGGTTACGGATATATTGCCAGGGGCGAGGGCGACCAGGTACGGTCGTTTGTCGAAAATGGCCACGGCAAAACAGTATGTGGCCGGCGGCGGGTATTTCTGGAACAGCGGCATGTTTGCCTTTTCCGTGGCAACGTTCCTGGCGGAGCTGACAAAGCATGAGCCGGCCATTGTGACGCAGATGACCGAAGCGGTGAATAAAGGACGGACGGACGGCGTTTTTTTCCGCTTCGAGAAGACCGCCATGCAGCAGTGCCCGAACGATTCCATTGACTATGCCCTGATGGAGAAGACCGACAAGGCCGCCGTGGTCGAGGCGGATATGGGTTGGAGCGATATCGGTTCCTGGCTGGCCCTGTGGCGGGCGTCGGCCAAGGACGAACAGGGCAACGTGGTCGCCGGCGACGTTATCCTGGAAGACGTGAAAAATTCGCTGATCCACTCGGGCGACAGCCTGGTGGCCGCGGTCGGGCTCCGGGACACCATGGTCGTGGAGACGGCGGATGCGGTGCTGGTCGCTCCCCTCTCCCGGTCGCAGGAAGTGAAAAAAATCGTCAACACAAACAGAGAAAGCGGGACGAGTTTCATATTCACAAGACCGTCTACCGCCCCTGGGGAAGCTATACCACCCTTGAGCTGCATGACCGCTTTCAGATCAAACGGATCACGGTCAACCCGGCGGCGAAACTCTCCCTGCAGATGCACCACCACCGGCACGAACACTGGGTCGTGGTCTCGGGAACGGCGCAGGTGACCAACGGCGAGCAGGTCATTCCGCTCTATGAAAATCAATCCACCTATATTCCGGCCGGCACCAGGCACCGGCTGGAGAATCCGGGAACGATCCCCCTGGAACTGATTGAAATCCAGATCGGCAGTTATCTCGGAGAAGACGATATCGTCCGCTTTGATGACGTATACGGCCGCCGGGAGACAACAGCTCCGGAATAGGCGTGAAAGAACGGCCGGCAGGCAGGCGGCGGGGAGACCGGCTTAAAAAAGCGCGACATGCCGGGCGTCGGGGAAACGCTCGTGGAAAACCTCGACGTACCGGTAGAGAACATGCCGGTCGGCATCGGGAACATGGAAGAACTCGATGCCGTTATGGTACATGTTATCCTGACCGCGGGTTGAATGGATGATTCGCCCCATCACGTCAATCAGCTCGTCTTCCAGGCCCATCGTAATCATGACCTGCTGACCGGCCGGCAGGGGAATGTGCGTCTCCATCAGGATGCCGCCGACACTGATGTTGAGCGTCCGGCCCATGCTGTAAACGCCTTGCCTCCCCTGTTCGTCAACCACGAGATAGTCGAGGAGATTTAATGATTCCGGCCTGATATAACGTCTGCGTTCGCTGTCGCTCATGAGTCAACCTGCCTGGTTTCTTGGTATACGGAAACGCGCTTGCTCCATTGAAGTCACCACTGTAATACCAAGTGACAAATGACGCAATATTGCGCAGTAACTATGCACTAATACATCGTTTCTGCTCTTCTGAACTCTACATGGTCCACTTTTTTTTGTCAAACTATAGTAATAGGCCGGAAATGGGCGTACCCGGACCTTCTTGACGAAGTCGCCCTTGACACGACCGGAAAATTGTTGGAAAATAATTATAATCCCGCCATTAAAGGCCGAATCCACCGGCAGAGGCGGCAAAGGGAATCCGGAGCTAGATATGTTTTTCAGGGGTCGTTTTCTCAATACATTTTCCTTGTTCATAATTCCGCTTCTCTGCTCCATGAGCGGCTGCAGCACCCTGAAGGGATCAAAACCCATCCTGCCGATCAAGAAATACGAAAAAATGATCGTCGGCCGGTTTGATGCCGACTATGTGGGTACGACCAATTGCCTGGCGGCCTGCCATGCGCATGACCGGCTGAGAAAATACTTTGATGCCAGCACCATGGGGGCGCAGCTGAAGAAGGAGTCCGGCTTGCCGCTCGTTGACTGCGAATCCTGTCATGGCCCCGGCAGCCTTGCCATCAAGGGCCTGACCAGGAAACTGGTGGAGGAGAATGCCAAAAAAGGCATAAAAACGACCTGCGACTACAAAACCCTGATCGATCTGAAAGCCTTGCCCGCTCCGGCCCAGTCGTTGATCTGCCTCAAGTGCCATACCGCCAATGCCACGTTTAACCTGCATAACTGGAATGCCAGCATCCATGCCGTAAACGGCGTTTCATGTTTCGATTGCCACACCGTTCACAAGAGCCCTGATTTAAAAGTCAGGCCGATAGATACTGGCCGGCTCTGTTTCCGCTGTCACCAGACAACGCAGGTGGAGTTTTCCCTGCCCAGCCATCATCCATTAAATGAAGGGCGGGTATTCTGCACCGACTGTCACGACCCCCATGGCGGCAGTTCGGCCATGCTGCTGCGGAAAAAGAGCATAAAGGCAACCTGCGTCCAGTGTCATCCCGAAAAGAGAGGCCCCTTTGTTTTCGAACATGCGGATGTCGCGGCCGACTGCATGAACTGCCATACCCCCCACGGCTCGGTCAACAACAACCTCCTGGTTGCACGGCAACCGTTTCTGTGCCTGCAGTGTCACGTGGGACATCGAATCAATTCACCCGCCGGCGGCGGCAAGGCCTCGGCGGCAATCGGCAGCGCATTCTATTCGAAATGCACGGACTGCCATTCCGGGATCCACGGCACGGACACCCCGTCTTATTCCGGCCAAGGCAGGTTTACGCAATGAAACGTCCAGGGGTCCGCCGTTTCCTGAGAGAATGTCTGTCCATGGGGCTGATAGTCTGCGGCATGGTCGCCCCGGCCATGGCGGCAGACGCCCGGCAAGGGGCGGAAAACAGTACGCCGCTTCCCTCCTACCAGTCGGAAACCCAGTTGTTTGCGGGATACCGCCTGGTAAACCTGGACGATTCCGAACGGGCCGGAGAATACCAGGACCTCCATTCGTCGCTGACCGTCGGCATTGACGCGCTCTCGTGTCCGCTGCCGCACCGCTTTCACCTGAACGGGGAGTTTCTCAATAAAAATGACGTGTATGCGGACACGGGCTATGCCTATAGCGACCTGTTGCTGTTCAGGGATATCTTTGTCAGGGTTCACCATAACCTCGATCACTCCGATTATCAGTATAGCGGCGAGCCGCCGAATATCAATTACGAGGACCGGAATGTCGGCGCCCGCTATTCCACCGATGTATCGAACAATTTCCTCTCCCTCCGGCTCAAGGCCCCGAATTTCCCTTTTCATATCTTCCTGAAGCATCGATATGTCGACAAGGAAGGTTCCATACAGCAACGATTTCTGCTCGGCGGTTTCGAAAATATCCACAAAATATCGGAGACCCGGCGGATAGACTGGCGATCGAATGCGATAACCCTGGGGGTCAACAGCCACCTGGGGCCCATGGAGATCGAATATACGCACGATTTCAGCCGCTTCGATCCCGGCGGCGACAATGTTCTTTACGACTACTATCCGGCGGCCGGCACCAGACCCGCCGATATATACCCGCATAACGTCATCCCCGAGACCGAGTCCCGGGCAAACTCCCTGAAGCTGCATACCTCCTATACCGGCAGAATTGTCGCGTCGATGACCCTCGACAACGGCCACCGGAAAAATAATTACAGCGGCGCGGTTGCGGACACCTGGCAGGGAGCCGTGGACGTAAGCTGGGTTTCCGACCCGAGCCTGATGTTTTTTTTCAAATACCGGCACCGGGACCTGACCCTGGACAATCCTGATTCCGTCACCCTGAGCGGCCTTGCTCAGACAATGACCTACCCGGTCAGGCGGTCGATTTCCTCAAGGAAGGATATTTTTTCCCTGTCGGCGAGCTTCAGGCCCATCTCCCGCCTGACCATCATTCCGGCGTATCACTTTGAACATCTCGCCCGGCAGGACAGCGCCGCCTGGAGAGTTCTGCCGAAATATACGGATATCCACAGCATAAAATTGACCGCCTATGCCAGACCTCTGAACCAGCTCAAGGTCAAGGCCATTTACGATTACAAATACTATGACCACCCTGCTTACAACATTGAACCCGACTCCTCGAACCAGATCCGGTTTTCAACGACATACCTGCCCACCCCCAAGGTTACGGCCTTACTCGATTACAGCCTGACCCTCAGTACCAGAGACCATATCAAGTATCTCAATGTTGAACCGGATACCGTTGTCGATGGCGGAAAAAGGAAATCAAGAAATGACCGGTTCCTCGGCAGCCTGTCCTTTATGCTCTCTCCCAAGGCAAGCCTCACGGCAAGCTGGGCTTATTACCGGGGCGAGGTCGACCAGGACCTGGCTTATGGAAAATGGGACATGGGATGGGGCGGCGACCTGCCGTACATCGACCCCGGGGTTCCTTACACGAACGAGTCGAACTCGTACTCCCTGAGTTTAAATGCCCGGCCCCGGGACGACATAACCTTTATCGCCGATATCAACTATACGATTTCCGCCGGAGAACTTCTGCCCGGTACGGCCATAACCGAAACACCGGACTCACTGACATCTTTTTCGGCCTTGAAGGTATCCGAAACCGTGCTGTCGATAGGGATAACCAAAAAGCTCCGGGCCGGCTGGAAGGTCGGACTCAAATTACACTCGGACATATACCATAACGGGACCGACGACCGTCAGGACGGCACCCTGTATGTCACCACCTTCAGCCTCAAGAGGTCTTTCTAAATTGAAGGCGAAAGCGAGCAGAACTCTTTGCAGACCCCTGCTGTCGCTGTTGTTCCTGTTCGTTTTTCATCTTCCGTCAGCATCGGCGGGGACAACGCTGATCGGGGTGGTGATGCCCGACGACACCCCCTATTACAGCGCCATGCACCGCGCCTTTGTCAAGGAACTGAAGAGCCTGACCCCCACCGGGCAACGCCTCAACATCATCATGCAGAGGCCTTTCCCCGACCCCATCGCCTTGAGCAATACGGCCAGGAAACTGGTTGCCGCCGACGTTAATCTCATTGTCGCCTACGGCTCACCCGCCACCCTGGCCGTCATTCAGGAAAAAACTGACATTCCGCTGGTCTATGCGGGTGTCTATAATCCCGAGGCCGCTGCCGTTAAGGGCAAAAATGTGACCGGCTGCGGCTTCAAGGTGCCCCTCACCAGTATTCTCAGGTATCTCAAGAGCCTCAAACGGATTTCAAGGCTCAGTGTTATCTACAGCAGTTTGGAAGAAGATTCGGTCCGGCAGGCCGATGAGCTGGAGAGGCTGACCCGGGAACAGCACATCCGGTTGACGAAGATCAATATCAAAAGCCGTCGCGATATCGAGAAGCTGGACTCCACCATTGACGGCGGCGCCTTTTTTATAACCGGCAGCGCCATCGTCAACTCGTTCATAGGCGATATCATTCCTATGTTACAGGAAAAAATGGCCCCGTCCGCCGGTATTTTTCCGGACCAGACGGCAGCCGGCGTAACCTTGGCACTGTACCAGCCTCCTGCCGAACAGGGGAAAAAAGCGGCCGAAATGGCGGCAAGAATATTGTGGGGGACGGGGCCAAAGAATATCGCGCCCGCAGTTCTCAGGGATACCGAACTGGTGGTTAATCTCAGGGCGGCCCACAAGATCGGCATCAATTTTCCGATTCACTTAATAGTGGAGGCGACCAAGGTAATTAAATGATCGTTCATCGTGCGACAAAATGTTTCGCTGCCGGCAGACTTTTCCTGCTCGTCTTTCTCTGCCTCACGGCCGTGACCGTCCAGGCGGCCCAGGTATCGGCAAAGACCGGGGGCCTGTTGATCGGGATCGAGCCGGAACACAACATCTTCGACCAGATAGAACGATACCGGCACCTGGCCGGATACCTCTCCGACCAGCTCGGACTCAAGATCAGGTTAACGATCATGAGCCGCTACGGGGAAGTGATCAAGAGGTTTAAATCACGGCAACTCGACGGTGCCTTTCTCAGTTCTTTTACCGCCGCCCTGGGCATCAAGGAATTTCAACTCGAACCCGTGGCCAGCCCCGTTAATCTTGCCGGAAAATCGACTTCACGGGGGTATATTTTCGTCAGGCGCGACAGCGGGATCAAGACGGTAGAGGATATGCGGGGCAAGAGTTTTGTCTTTGTCGATCCGGCAACAACCGAAGGGTACCTTTTCCCCATGGCCTTTCTGCGGCGGCACGGGGTCCAAAACCAGGATAAATTTTTCAGCCGCTGTTGGTTCTCCGGCAGCCATGCTTCCGCACTCTTTGCGGTGCTTGACGGCCGGGCGGATATCGGTGCGGCCAAGGACACGGTTTTCAACAAACAGATAACCAGTGATCCGTCAATCAAATCAGAGCTGCGAATCATCGCAAAATCCCCGCCCGTACCTGAAGTCACCCTCTGCCTCAGAGACGACATCCCCGCCGGCCTGCGCCGGAGGATACGGTCCGTCCTGTTAAACATGGGAAACACGGCAAGAGGCCGCCAGGTTCTGAAAAAATTCGCCGCGCTGCGCTTCATCAAGGCCAATGATTCAGACTTCGCCCTCATCTCGAACATGGCCCAAGAAGCCGGGATAACCATGTCGGATTACAAATAAACGGATGAAGAAAAAAATACTCCTTTTATTTTTGTCGTTATTCCTCCTGTTTCTCGCAGGGGTTGTCACCAATCTCTACCTGATTTCCCAGACCACCAAGAACCTTGACTACCTGGTCGCCCTGCACAAGGTCGAGATTATCCGGCAGGAGCTGGTCATCAACGTCCAGACGGTCCAGGCCAACCTTTACACGACCGGAACGTCGTTCGGCAAGGAACTGGACGTCATCGCGAATAACGTCCTCAAACTCGAAAACCGAGTGCAGTCATGCGGCAGCTGCCATCATGCCCCGCCTGTAGCCCGGGGCATCAAAGAGTTACAGCAACTGACGAAACAGTACAAGAACGCCCTCAGCTATTTCATCACTTCAACGGCCGATCCGCAAAGGATCAAAAGGCTCCAGGTCGTTGCCGCCGATATCGGCGATACCATCATTGCCAAATCCCAGCAGATGGCCTTGACGGCCAACGAAAATCTGCGCAAAAAGACGATAGCGGCATCGGAGAAAGTCAGGAAATCAAAATGGATCCTGGTCGCCACCCTGGTGTTTTCATTCCTGATCGCCCTGGCCATTGCGATCTATTTGATCAGGATCATCACCAAGCCGGTTTCAGAGTTATTGATGGCGACCCGGAGGATAAAAGCCGGCGAACTGGGCGCGACTTCACCCTACCAGGGGAAAAATGAATTCAAGGAACTCATCGAATCCTTTAACGACATGAGCCTGACCTTGAAGGAGACGAATGAAAAGATCCTGGCCCAGATGACCCGGAACCAGACGATCCTCCAGACCTCGACCGACGGTTTCGCCCTTATCGATGAAGAGGGCCATATCGTTGATGCCAATCCGTCCTTATGCACCATGACCGGATATACAAAAGAAGAATTGGTGCGGATGAAATTCGCCGATATCGAACTCCTCGAAGCACAGTTCGAGCAGGTTGATCTCCTGGAGCGAATTAAGGAAGCCCGTTCCCTGACCTTTCAGGCCGACCAGAAAACAAAAAACGGGACGCTGGTCGCGGTCGAGATCAGCGCGAGCTTCACCGAGATGGCGGGCCGGGATAATTTTTTCTGCTTTATCCGGGATATCACCGACCGCAAGAAAATGGGCGCGGAACGGTTAAGGGTTCAGAAGCTGGAATCTATCGGGGTCCTCGCCGGCGGCATTGCCCATGACTTCAACAACCTTTTAACCGGCATCCTGGGGCATATCGACCTGGCGATGAGAAACCTTGATCCTGACGACAAGATAAAGGGCTGGCTGGAGAATGCCAAAAAGGCATCCGTGCGGGCCCAGGATCTGACCCAGCAATTGCTCACCTTTTCCAAGGGCGGAAAACCGGTTAAACAGCTTGTCCCGATTGCTCCGCTTCTCAGAGAATCGACCAGTTTTGTCCTGAGCGGTTCCAACGTAAGGTGTGACTATCAGCTCCCGGAAAATTTATGGCCCATCGAGGCCGATAAAGGGCAGATCAGCCAGGTCATCCAGAATATCACCCTCAATGACGCCCAGGCCATGCCGGCGGGAGGAACAATAACCGTGAGGGCGGAGAATGTAACCGTCGAAGAGGGTGAATTGCCGCCCCTGCGCAAAGGCGAATACGTCAAAATCGAATTTATCGACGCGGGCACCGGCATAGAAAAAAAATATATCGAAAAAATTTTCGACACTTTACCACCAAAGAGGACGGCAACGGCCTGGGGTTGACAATCTGTCACTCTATTATCAGCAAGCATAATGGTCGCCTGGTGGTCGAATCGGAGTTAGGAGTCGGCACGACATTTACCATCTATATCCCGGCCCTGAAAGAAGAAAGCCCGCATGAGAGCGCCGCGGACAGGCCGACTGAAATCCTCGGCACCGGCAGGATCCTCGTCATGGACGACGAGGATCAACTGAGAGAAATTGTCGCGGAAATGCTGAAATATCTCGGTTACAAAGCCGATCTTGCCGCCGACGG
>JAADIK010000095.1 GCA_013151365.1 Deltaproteobacteria bacterium | reverse complement strand
AAATGACGGTTGGCGTGGCCAACGGCCGTTTATCGAAGCAGCAGGGGGTGGAATTCTTTGAGAAGCACATTGTTGCAACGTAGAGTCCATGAGTGTTTGGTCATCGTAGGTGGGGCTGTTTAATCGGGTAGCGGGGGGTTCTGCCCTCATTGCCCCTTGTGGCGCATGAGCCACGAAAAACAAAGAAATTGACATTGTTTCGCTTGGAACTATAATGGTTAGCATAGTCAACATGGTTCACGGAGAACATTATGGAAAGAATAATTGATGTAACAGCAGCTCGCAGGCAATTCGGTACTTTGCTGGATGAGGTTTTTCATAAGGGTGATGTTGTAACTATTGAAAGGAAAGGGAAGCCTTTAGCTAAAATTGTTCCCCTCGAGGATTCAAACAGCCATGTATTGGGGCGGCCTTCAATTACCTCTAAGCAAAAAAAGCTATTGGAAGAATTGAATAGTTTGCCGAGGATTGGCATAGATCAAAACCCTGTTGATATTTTAAGATCCATGCGTAAACAAAAAAGAATCAAGGCAAGTGTCAGATATGGCAAATAACCGATATGTGCTGGATGCAAATATCTTCCTTGAATATATCTACTGTAGATCATTACAGAATAACGCAAAACAAATTCTGAAAGATGCAATTTTAGAACAAATTCAAATTATAGTTCCAAGCCTCGTCTTAGATGAAATAACAGAAGTTCTTTGTGGTAATCTGGATGACATTAAAGAGGTAGAACGACCTCTAAAATATATTGAAAAATTAGCTAAACAAGAAATACTGCAAATTGTTGTTCCCAATATTGAAGTACGTATGAAAGCCATAGAGATAGCAAGAACAGGGAGTAAGAAAAGTGGTTATCCCGAATTGACTGACTGCCTGTATCATGCTTTGGCAATCTCGAGCAATGCTATTTTTATAACGAACGACAAAAAATACATTTTAAAGGTAAAAGAATTCGGCCATATTCAGGAACTATCTTCTTATGGTGAAGAAATCTGAATTGTGGCAGAATCGGGTAGCCGGGCCGTAGCCGGGTAGTGTATTTTCACCCCAGTTCTATTCTGTCCGTGCCGCCGTAATGGAGACTGAGTATCAGTGTCAGGTATTCGCGCAGGTGGCGGGTAAGCAGAAAATTTTCCCGGACAAACTCCTTCGCCTTGTTCCCCATCTCGCGCATCTTTTCCGGCTGATGAAGCAGGTAACGGATGCGTAGCGCCGCGCCTTCCGGAGTGTTGACCAGGAAGCCGGTGTTAAAGTTGATAACCTGCAGCCGGATGCCGCCGGTATTGCCGCCGATAACCGGTTTTCCCTTCCACATGGCCTCGGTAACCGTGAGACCGAACCCCTCCTTGACTGATTTCTGGAGAACAATATCAGCGGCCCGTTGCAGGGCGTTGATCGTCCGGTTGGAATCCGGCGGCAACAACTGCACATGAATATCCGGGTCGCCGGCCGCGGCCTCCCGCACCTCGTGCAGGACAATCTTTCCTTCGGGATCATCGGTTGCCCCGCCACCGACGAGCACCAGCTGCTGGCCGGGCACGAACTTCTTGACCAGCCGGTAGGCACGAATGACGCCGAGCGGATCCTTGAAGCGGTCAAAACGTGAAACCTGGACCAGGATGGGTCGGTCCGGGTCCAGTTTAAAGTCGGTGAACACGGCCCGGACTTCGTCTTCCGGCAATTCCATATTTTTTTCACTGAGCGGATCGATGCTCGGTGGAATGATGTACTGCGGGTGCGGAAGGGTCTGGGCGAAACCGGCAAGGGAGAAGATGCTGGCGTCATACTCCCGGACAAACCGGCGCAGATATTTCCAGACCGGCCGGAAGGGACGACTGACGTCAATGTGGCAGCGCCATATCCATTTCCCCCGGCGATTGGGACAGTTCAGCAGGAACGGTGCCGGTTGAGGATCATGGATGAAGACAAAGTCGGCGTCTTCCAGTTTGTCGCGCAACCTTTCGGCATTGTCCCGGTTGACCTGTTCATAGGCGTCAAGGAGATGATCGGCGATTTGCATATGATTTCCCTGCAGGGCATTGTGCATCCCTTTTGTACACTGGTAAAATTCTTCATTCCCTTCCAGGACCTCCCATGACGTATCAATGGACAGATCCTGCATGAGAGGCACCAGCTTACCCAGGATTTCCGCAACGCCGCCGCCGATCCGGGTCGAATTGACATGCACGACCTTCATGCCGTGGAGCGGCTCTGACAACTGGCGCAGATGGTTTATTACATCCTGACCGGCAATGTCGGCATAGGATTCAAGAAGATGAGTCATACAACCTCCTTGTTAAATTGCTCCTGAAACAGACCGATCAGTTGTTTTTTGAGCTGGGTCAGGGAGCCGAAGTAAGGATCAATGGCATCAAGCTTGTCGCAGAGCCCCTGGTAACGGCCGTTGAAACCGGAGAGCCAGAAACTGAAATCGTCACCGTGGTGGGACAGCCTTCTGCGGGCATCAATAAAATGATAAAAAATGCTGCTGGCGGAAATGGTCGGCAGCAGGGCCGCCAGCTCTGCCGGAGCAGTCGTCTTTTTCCGGGTATCAAAGACCACGATCTGGGAACGGATAAACTCAAAGGGGGTGGTGGCGCCCATCCAGGCCAGGCACTCCTTTTCGTCCAGCCGTTCCTCCACGATTTCAACGAGTTCATGACGAATAGCCTCAAGGCTGTCAAATTCCGTGGGATCTACGACCGCCAGCCGTTCGGCCAGCGCCCCGTCATGCAGGCCATACCAGGCCCAGGCGGCAAAATCATTATTATATTCACGCTCTTCAAAACGGGGATGCAGCAGGCCGCCCCAGAAGTGGTAATAGATGCTGTCGGCGCTGATGGTCAGCAGGCTGTTGCGCAACTCCTTTGCGGTCAGGGCGCTGTGGCCCGTGGCAACGGCGATCAGGGCGCAGTCCTTGATACTGAAATCCTGAATATCTTCCGGGGCGGACCGGGGGATGGTGTTGTCAGTCATAACACACTCCTGTTTCAAAAGTTTTATCCAACAGGCATACCGGGAAACTCCGCAGGAGTTCGGCGGCGGCCAGCCGGTTATTATCAGGGCCACCGGGAAAAATCTCTTCCCCTGTCAACACGTTGGTGTATGACTGTACCGGCAGGTTGTCGGGCAGCACGATCACGGTATTCGACCATACCTCCGGCCCCAGGGGCAGGCGGCTCTCGTCGTTGCCGAGAAGGCGGGCGGACAGGCGCGGGACGACGACAATGACCGGGCGCTCGGCCAGGATTCTCATAAAGGCGCAGAGGTGCTCCTTTTTCCTCCCTTTCACGGTCAGGGGCAGATACGATCCCCGCTCGAAGAGTTCACTGTTCAGGCGCCGGAAGGCCAGCGTTTTCCAGAGGACGTACATCTTGACCCGGCCATCGGTCATGGTCTGCAGCAGCTGCCCGGCCCTTTCGGCAAGATCAGCCGGGGCAACCGCCATAAACCGCTGCAGTTCGGCCAGCATCTCCTGTCGCCGGTGGAAATCAACCGGCCGCCGGTTGTCCGGGTCGACCAGGCGGAAATGCCAGGTCTCCGTTCCCTGGTAGGTATCGGGAATCCCGGGGGACGTCAGTTTGAGCAGGAGCTGGGCAATGCTGTTGAGCATACCGAACCAGGAGATTTTCTGCTGAAAAGGCACAAAGTCCTCGAGAAAAGCGCTTTTCTCGTCGAGAATCCGCCGGACAAATTGTGACATCGCCTCCTCGTAGGCCCGGTTCTGATTGATCCAGCTGGTATGCACCTTCGCCTCCCGGATCACCTTCAACATGTACTGCTCGATTCTGCCGACCAGGGATGCCCTGCCCTCCCGGTCCAGCCGCTCGAAAGGCCACACCCCCACCAGGTTCTGGTACAGGGCGTATTCGTCATTTTTCGAGGGTGCCGGGACGTGACCGACCTTGGTCCGGAAGCCGTGATTACAACGGCTCCAGCGCGTCAGGGCCTTTTGCCATTCCCTGGGCATCTCGGACAATACATTTATCCGGGCCCGGAGATCCTCACTGCGTTTACTGTCATGGGTCGAGGTGTTGAGCATCGCATGGGGCCAGTAGGTGTTTCTTTCCCGGTTGGCATGATGAAACGCCGCCACCGAGATCCCGAAGCGGCGGGGATCGCCGCCGACCTCGTTCAGTGACAGCAAACGGTTGTAAATATAAAAACAGGTATCCTCCAGCCCCTTCGCCATGACCGGCCCGGTGTATTGCTGCAGCTTCATCACGAATTTTTTTGCCGTGTTCTGCAAGACATTGCCCTTGCCTGCTTCGATTTCCAGCAGCAAGGTCGCCTGCATAAAGTCGTAAATAGCCGGATCTTCCGCCTGTTGCCGGCTTTTTGCCTTGGAGACGGCCCATTCCACGTAATGGCGGTCATCCTGGGAGATCCGGTCGCCGGTTATATATGTCCGGTACACCGGGAAGCAGGAAATGATTTCGATGAGGGTTTCGCGGAGATGGTTCAAGGTGTAGTCACGGGTGAAACGGTTCATCTGGCCGAGCCGGTGCAGTTCGTCGGCCAGGACATTCAGCTCACCGGCCATGGCGGTCTTGATGATCAGTTTCTTGCAGTTATAGAGCAGCAGCTCGAAGTCCATGCTGTGGCCGATAAAGCGGTGATAGATGCGGGTGAACGACTTTTCCGCGGTTGCATCCACGAACAGGCCGTTAAGAACGACGCTGAAATCGTAGCCGGTTGTCCCGTGGACCAGCCAGTCCGCCGGCAGGTGCTCAAAATCGGCCAGAATTTTCTCGACCACCACGTAGAGAGGCAAAGGCCTCTCTTTAAGGAGGAGTTCCGTCGGCAGGACTTTCTCGCTGGCAGCGATTTCACCGCTGGCGGCCGCCTGCAAGCGGGAGCAATACTGACGGGGATCATAGAGCCCGTCCGGATGGTCAATGCGCAAACCGTCCACTTTGCCGGTTGCGATCAGGTCAAAGACAAAGCGGTGCGTTTCTTCAAAGACCCTTTGATTTTCCGCGCGGACGCCGGCCAGGTCGTTGATATCAAAAAAGCGGCGATAGTTTATCTCGTCGGAAGCGACGCGCCAGAAGGCAAGGCGGTAGGCCTGCATGTTCAGGAGGTCATGGAGCAGGTTGAAACTTTCCGAACAGCCTTTTTCCCCGTTGAGCAAGACAACATTTCCCTCTATGAAGGTCGCGATTTCAGGAATTTCCCGGCACAGGCGGGCCAGTAATTTTTTCAAAACCTCCTTGTTACGGTAACGCGTCCTGACCTGTTCAGGGTCTGTTTCCTCCCGGCCCGGTAGATTGGCAAAGGAGGAGATCAGATTTTGCAGTTCGTGCACCCCCTGGTGACGGGAGCCGAGCCGGGCCTCCAGCCGGCTGAGATCATGCCCGAGGATCAATGGATACGAACACGGATCAAGCGGGAAAGAGTGGCCGTAATAGGTGATGCGGAAGGCGCCATTTTCGAGGCTGAAGTCAAGGTGCAACTCACTCCCCTCAAGGACCGACCCGTAATAATCGCCCAGCACCGGCAGCAATACCCGGCCCTTGAGTCCCCGTTGCTGCGGCTCCCAGTTGATATCGAAAAAATCGGCATACTGTGAGGCCCGCCCGTTTTCCAGGACATCAAGCCACCATTTATTGTCCGAGCCGACTCCCATGTGGTTGGGCACCATGTCCAGGATCTGGGCCATACCGTGCCGGTCAAGGGCGGCGACCAACTCTTCATATTCTTCCCGGCTGCCGATCTCCGGATTCAGGTTTGCATGATCAATGATATCGTAGCCGTGCGAACTGCCCGGCCGCGCCTTAAGATACGGAGACGTGTAACAATGACTGATCCCCAGGGAATCCAGATACGGCACCACCTCCGCGGCCTGGCGGAAGGTAAAATCGTAGTTGAGCTGCAGGCGGTAAAAGGAGCCGGGGATGACGGCGGTCCGGTCGACCGGCAAGGCCGACGGCCGGACAATGCCCTCCCCCCGCTCGGCGCAGAAGCTCCGCATAAGGTTGACAAGCTGCTCATCCTCCCGGATGTTTTCGATATCCAGCGGCAGTTTCCGCTCCCAACCGGGAAGATCAAGGGATTGTTCGTCAACCCCGTGTCCTTCCTGGAAAGAAGGGCTGTCCTGGAGCGGCAGCAGACATATTTTCGCCGCCGAGCCGGCAAGAAAAAGATGAACTGACCGGACCAGGACCGGCGACAGCCATGGCACGGTCGCGGGGTCCACATCATACCCCTCCGGCAGCAGGCCCTGGCGATGCAGGGCGACCAGCAGCCGGGCCCGGTCCGCCGCCCGGTCAATGATGCTCTTTTCCCGCCACGCCGGAATCGCCGCGGCCCCGGTTGCCGCCAACAAGTCGATATCCTTGCCCAACCAGTAACCATTCAGGGTCGTCAGCTCATTGCTGCTCGTCGCCACCATCGAGAGAGACGGATAGTGCTCGGGAGCAAGCCAGTCTCCCCGGGCGGTTGTGGCAAAATGTCCGGGCCGGTACGAGAGGATGGCCATCCGCTCAAGTTGCCGGCGAAAATCCGCCGGCAGCTCTTCGTCATGCTCACAGACCACCAGGCAGCGGTTGCGCCGGCTTTCCAGGGCGATGATTCCCAGGAGTTCGGCAACCGGGTATTGGATGGAAACCGAGCCGGAGAACGCGGCCGCAACCGGCAGCCGGCATCGTGGTCCGGCGATAGTCGCATAGTTGATGCACAGTGCGCCGGCATGGCGCATGTTGGCCCGGAGGGCGGCGATGAACGGCGCATATGCCGCATCCTTCAAGCCGGACGGCAGCAGGGGCGGGCAGCCATCCCGGCCCATGCCCTGCCCCCCCGGGAAAGAGATTGCCCCTTCCATATTCAGGGCAAAAAGCTGCGGCCGGTACCATGTTTCGAA
Source organism: Deltaproteobacteria bacterium (assembly GCA_013151365.1). Lineage (GTDB taxonomy): Bacteria > Desulfobacterota > Desulfobulbia > Desulfobulbales > Desulfobulbaceae > BMS3Abin13. The sequence continues at coordinate 905 of JAADIK010000095.1, read as the reverse complement.
ACCGCCCGGATGGAGACCGGCGGCAAGCGTCTCGACGAGACCGACCTTGAGGCCCAGTTCCATCGACCGCCGGCCTACCGCCGCCAGCTGGAGTTCCGTCTGCCACAGGAGATATTGGTAAAATTCAATGCGGTCCCGGTTTGCCCGCGCAAAATCGGCAACCGCGGCAGAGTGCGGGTCCTGGAAATCTTCCGGCCAGCCTTGCCAGTCACTCCATCCTTCATCCCGGGCCTTTAAATGCTCCCGCAAGGCCTCAAAGAGTGAGTAGGCCCGCAGTTCCTCGCCGCCGGCCTGTTGAAAATCACGGAATTCCCGGCCTCTTTCGAGTTCCGGCTCCAGGTGATTCTGCTGAAAGTGGCGCCAGAGCAACTCGCACAATGCTATTTTGGCCGCCCTCACTTCTTCAAGAGGAACGAGTTGCCGGTTGCGAAGCGAGGCCAGCCGCAGCTGAAAATCCGAGTCCTGAAAAAAATCCCGGGCCGCCTTGTTTTCACTGAAGTCGGCGATAACTTCCGGATCAAGAGAGACAAAATCGGGAAAACAAAAACTGGAAACCCGGGCCGAAAAAGGCCGCCCGCTCTGCCCCGGAATCCGGGCTTGCAGCGGACTGATCGCCAGGGCGCCGGCCCCCTCATCGGCCGACCGGAACAGCAGCTCTTTAAGGTCGGAAAAATCACCGACGCCCCAGTTCCTGCCGGAGCGGAGGGTATCCACCCGGCAGGAAACCCCCCAGATCCGGGCCTGCCCCTGCAAACCCGGCGGGACAGAGCAGGTCTCGGGAACAACTATAACGAGACAGCCCGCCGCCGGCCCGGCGGCAATGGCCAGCCGGTGGTAGCCGCATGGCAGCGCCATGGAGAGCGACAGTTGTACGGCGATATACCCGGTGCCGTTGAATTCGGCCC
>JAADIK010000177.1 GCA_013151365.1 Deltaproteobacteria bacterium | reverse complement strand
CCCTGCGCCACCTGGACAAGGGCCGGGTGGTGATCTTCGGGGCCGGCACCGGCAATCCATATTTCACCACGGACACGGCCGGTGTCTTGCGAGCCCTGGAGATTGGCGCCGATGTCCTGATGAAGGCGACCCGCGTCGATGGGGTCTATGACCGGGACCCGGAAAAGCATCCGGACGCGGAGCGTTTTGACAGCCTGACCTATAACCAGGTCCTGCAACAAGATCTGCGGGTTATGGATGCCGCCGGTATCTCGCTGGCCCGGGAAGAGAAACTGCCTATCTTTGTCTTTAACATGAAGACGGCAGGCAATATCGCCAGGGCGGCCGCCGGAGAAAAAATCGGGACGCTGATTGCCTGAGGGTGATCCGCGAAGCATGTCCCGGTTGCCGGGCGTTGCACAGGGAATCAGAGCCGAAGGAGGATGACGATGTCGAACGAGATAATTGAACAGCTCAGGGAAAAGATGGGGAGCAGCGTGGACGCCTTGAAGCGTGAGTTGGTCAGAATCCGGACCGGCCGGGCTTCACTGTCACTGCTTGACGGACTTACCGTGGAGGCCTACGGCAGCAAGACGCCGCTCAACCAGGTCGCGACCCTGACCATACCGGAGAGCCGCCTGATCGTGATTCAGCCGTGGGATCCGCAGATGCTGGCGGTAATCAGCAAGGCTATACTGGCCACCGATCTCGGTTTGACACCGGTCAACGACGGCAAGGTTATTCGTTTGGCTATCCCGCAGCTCACCGAGGAGCGGCGCAAGGAACTGGTCAAAAAGGTCGGCAAGATTGCCGAGGAATTCAAGGTGGCGGTACGTAACGTCCGGCGCGAAGCCATTGATCTGCTGAAAAAACAGAAAAAGGATAAAGAAATATCCGAAGACGATCTTTTCCGCCTCCAGGATGAGGCCCAGAAAGAGACCGACCTGTTTATCAAGCAGATTGATGAGATCGTGGCCGGCAAGGAAAAGGAAGTCATGGAGGTGTGATGCCCCCATCATCCCTGAATTATGCATGCCGCCTCCTCTCCGGATATTCGCTTGGTTCCGGTCCATGTCGCCATTGTCATGGACGGCAACGGCCGCTGGGCTGAAGAACGAAAGCGGCCCCGGCTGTTCGGCCACAAGGCCGGAGTCGATTCCGTCCGGACTGTTGTCGAGACCGCCCGGGAGATCGGGGTCCGGCACCTGACCCTGTACGCCTTTTCCACTGAAAACTGGCGCCGTCCCGCTTTCGAGGTCAAGGGGCTCATGACCCTGCTCAAGGCCTACCTGCAGTCCGAGCTGACAACCATGCTGAAAAACGATATTCATCTTCTGTGTATCGGCCAGCAGGACCGCCTCCCCGCCGATGTCCGCAAGACCCTGGATATGGTCATGGCCAAGACCGCCCATTGCTCCTCGATGACCTTGAACCTGGCGCTCAGCTACGGCAGCCGCAGCGAGATTGTCCGGGCGGTCCGGCAACTGGCCGGCAAGTGCGCCGGCGGTGAACTGGCGGTCCGGGACCTGAACGAGGAACTGGTCGCCAGTCATCTCTATACCGCGGGCCAGCCTGATCCGGATCTCTTTATCCGGACCGGCGGCGAGAGGCGTCTGTCCAATTTCCTGCTCTGGCAGCTCTCCTACGCGGAGCTCTATTTTACCGATATCAAGTGGCCCGAATTCGGGCGGGAGCAGTTTCTTGAGGCGATTGCCGTTTACGGCACGCGTCAGCGCCGGTTCGGCAAGACCGGGGCGCAGCTGCGACAGGGGTAAGAGGCAGTGGGCCGCGTTATTCCCGGTTTGACCATGGTCGCCCTCTGGGTGTTGCTTCTCTTTGCGGCGTCCGCAACCCTGTTCTGGCTGGGGATCATGTTGTTGGCGGTCATCGCCCTGCATGAATACTTTCGCATGACCGGCAGGCAAGGCGACAACCGGCTCCTGGTCGCGGCGGTCATCACCGTCGCCCTCCTGCCGGTCGGCGCGGCGGTGCTGCAGCGACCTGATTTGGTTATGGCCGGGCTGTTTCTGGGTTTTCTCGGCACCATTGTCGTGGCCCTTTTCTCTTATCGTCGCCTTGATGATGTTTTTGATTTTATCCGCCGTTCCGCTTTCGGGGTCGTGTATATCGGTTTTTGTCTCGCCCACCTGGTGTTGATCCGTTTTCTGCCCCTGGGGGTTGCCTGGCTTTTCGTCCTCACCGCCATTACCGCCGGCAGCGATACCGGGGCCTATTATATCGGCAAGGGTTTCGGCCGGCGCAAGCTCTGTCCCGGCATCAGTCCCAACAAGACCGTGGCCGGCGCCCTGGGCGGGATATCGAGCGGGGTCCTGGCCGCGCTCCTGGCCGGCCATTTTCTGCTGCCGCAGGTCAGCCTGGTGGTGATCGGCCTTGCGGCCCTGGGGTTATCCGTGATCGGCATCCTTGGCGACCTGGCCGAATCAATGATCAAGCGTTCCGAGGGGATCAAGGACGCCGGGACCATCCTGGGCGGCCACGGCGGGGTCCTTGACAGGATTGACAGTCTGCTGCTTACGGCGCCGATTCTTTTTTATCTTCTCTCTATGGGAGTGCTGTCATGAAAACAATCTCCCTGCTTGGTTCAACCGGTTCCATCGGCCGGAACGTCATGGCCATAATCCGTCAGTTCCCGGAACGGTTCCGGGTTGCCGGCCTGGCGGCAGGCCGCAACATCGAGGTGTTGAAACAGCAGGTTGTTGAATTTACCCCGGACTGTATTTCCGTGGCGGATGAAGACCTGGCCGGCCGGCTGGCCGCCGAACTGCCCCTCGAGTTCAGGGAGCGGATTTTCTGGGGGCCGGAAGGCAATAGCCGGGTGGCGACCGTGGCCGCCGCGGACATGGTGGTGATCGCCGTGGTCGGGGCTGCCGGCCTGCTGCCGACGCTTGACGCTATTGCTGCGGGCAAGGACATCGGCCTGGCCAACAAGGAGACCCTGGTCATGGCCGGTTGCCTGGTCATGGCGGCGGTCCGGCAACACGGGGTGCGGCTGCTGCCTATCGACAGTGAGCACAGCGCCATTTTTCAGGCCCTGGAGGCCGGCCGGCGGCAGGATGTCGGCCGGATCATCCTGACCGCTTCCGGCGGGCCGTTCCGGTCCCGAAAAAAAGAGGAGTTGGCGGCCGTCACCCCGGCCCAGGCCCTGAATCACCCCAACTGGGACATGGGACCCAAGGTTTCCATCGATTCCGCGACCCTGATGAACAAGGGACTGGAGGTCATCGAGGCCCGCTGGCTCTTTGATATGGAGCCGGACCGGATCAGCGTGGTCGTTCACCCCGAGTCGATCGTGCATTCCCTGGTGGAGTTCATCGACGGTTCGGTGGTCGCCCAGCTCGGCATCCCGGACATGCGGATTCCGATCGCCTATGCCCTGTCCTACCCGGAACGTCTCGGGCTCGGTTTGTCCCGGCTCAGTTTGTCCGATTGTGGTAAATTGAGTTTTGAGAGTCCTGATTATGACCGTTTCCCGGCACTGCAGCTGGCCTTTGGTGCTCTGGCCAAGGGCGGGATCAAGCCGGCCGTGCTCAATGCCGCCAACGAGGTGGCGGTGGCGGCCTTTCTGGACGGCCGGCTTGGTTTCGGCGATATCGTCAAGGTGGTAGCCGCAGCGCTTGCCCGGGTCGACAATGGCGAGCAGCTGGATTTACCGGCCATTCTCCAGGCCGATGAACAGGCCCGCCTGGTTGCCCGACACGAGATCAGTCTACGGCAAGGCTGATCGTTACTCTCTGACGGAAGAAGAAAGAACGTATGAATTCGCTTATCTCATTTATCGTCGTCCTCGGCATCCTTATTTTTGTCCATGAACTGGGCCATTTTCTTGTCGCCAAGATGTTCGGGGTCAAGGTGCTTACCTTTTCCCTGGGCTTCGGGCGTAAGGTCGTGGGCAAAAAATGGGGCGATACCGAGTATCTTATCAGCATTTTTCCGCTTGGCGGCTACGTCAAGATGTTCGGTGAACAAGCTGATGACGAAGAAATCGACCCGGCCGAGCAGCATCGCTCCTTTTCCCATAAACCCGTGTGGCAGCGTTTCGGGATCGTGGCCGCCGGTCCGTTTTTCAACCTGCTTTTCGCCATTCTCATTTTTTTCGCGATGTTCTCCCTGGCCGGGCTGCCCGAGCCCGTGGATACGACCCTGATCGGCCAGGTGGCTCCCGGCTCGGCGGCCCAGCGGGCCGGTCTCAAGGCCGGTGACCTGATCCTCGGTATCGACGGCCACAAAACCACCTCCTGGCGGCAGGTCTCGAAGTTGATCAAGGAGAGCGGCGGCAAGGAAGTGCAACTGATAGTGAAACGCCGGGGGGCGCAGCTGAACATCAGCGCGGTCCCGGCCATGGAGCAGGTTAAGAACCTGTTCGGCGAGGAGGTGGGCCGGCGCTACATGCTGGGCATCAGTCGCAGCAACCAGGTGGCCTACAAGAAGACATCCCTGGTCGAGGCGGCCAGGGCGGCCTTGATCCAGACCTGGAACCTGATCTACCTGACGATCCTGGGGATCGTCAAGATCATTGAACGGGTGGTGCCGGCCTCGGAACTCGGCGGTCCCATCCGCATTGCCGAGATCGCCGGGGCGGAGCTGGCCGTGGGCTGGATGAATTTTGCTTACTTCATGGGGCTGCTCAGCGTCAATCTCGGCATTTTAAACCTCCTGCCCATCCCGGTCCTGGACGGCGGCCACCTGATGTTCCTGACCGTTGAGGGGATCCGCCGCCGGCCGCTCAGCGAGCGGACCATGGAGATGAGCCAGAAGGTGGGTATTTTTCTGCTCAGCTCGTTGATGATTTTTGTCTTTTACAATGATATTCTCAGGATTGTCCGGCGATGGATGGGGTCCTGATATTGGCCCTGGAGACGGCCACCGGCTGTGGCGGCGTCTCCCTGACTCTTGGCGGCATGCATGGCGGCGGCCGTCTCCTGGCCGAGTGCACCTGCCAGCCGGAGGTCTCTCATTCCCGGCGTCTGCTCGGCAGCGTGCAGTGGATTATGGCGGCGGCCGGGGTGAGCTGGAGTGACCTGGACGGCATCGGCGTGAGTCTCGGCCCCGGCAGTTTCACCGGCCTGCGGATCGGCATGGCGGCGGCCAAGTCGATTGCCATGGCCGCCGGCAAGCCGCTTGTCGGGGTTCCCACCCTTGATGCCCTGGCCTTCAACTGTACCGGCAGTGACCGGCTGCTGGGCTGTCTGCTTGACGCGCGCAAGCAGGAGGTGTACGCGGGATTTTACCGGATCGGGGCGGACGGCGATCCCCGGTCCCTCGGTGTTCCCATGGCCATCAGCCCGGCCGACCTGGCCGGGCGGCTCACTGAGCCGGTCCTGCTGGCCGGACCGGGCGCCGCCGTTTACCGGGAGCTGTTTGCGAAATGTGATAATGTCCGTATTCTGCCGGCGCCCTTTTCTTCGCTCCGGGCGGCCACGGTCGGTTTCATGGCCGGGGACATGCTCGGGAAGGGCCGGACCATGGACCCGGCGACGGCCGCGCCTCTTTATGTGCGGGCCTCGGAGGCGGAACTGAATTTCATGAAGCCGTGATGCGGGGGCCGGCCGCGAAAATCAGGAACCGACAGGTGGAACAGGATGATAAAACGGAGAAAAACACGGCAGATCAGGATCGGTGATGTGGCCATCGGCGGCGATGCCCCCATAACCGTGCAGTCCATGACCAATACCGATACCCGGGATGCGGAGGCCACCATCGCCCAGATCGGAAACCTGATCGGGGCGGGCTGTGAACTGATCCGGGTGGCGGTCCCGGATATGGAGGCGGCGGCGGCGATCAGGGCGATCCGGGACGGCATCACCATTCCGCTTATTGCCGATATCCATTTCGACTGGCGTCTTGGCGTCGCCGCCATGGAGAGCGGTGCCCAGGCCATCCGCATCAATCCCGGTAACCTGGGCGGGGCGGATAAGCTCGGCCGGGTCGTCGATGCGGCCAAGGCGCACCGGGTGCCGATCCGGGTGGGCGTCAATTCGGGTTCCATTGAAAAAGATCTCCTGAAACAGTATGGTTATCCGACTCCGGACAATCCCCGGTCCTTGATCGAAAGCGCCCTCAGAAACGTGGGCCTGCTCGAGGAACAGGGGTTCCGGGAGATCAAAATTTCCATCAAGTCCTCTGATACCCTCACCACCATTGCCGGATACCGGGAGCTTGCCGCCAGGACGGATTATCCCCTCCACCTCGGCGTGACCGAGGCCGGCGGCTTGATCGCCGGCACGGTCAAGTCCAGCGTCGCCCTGGGCATCCTGTTTTTCGAAGGCATCGGCGATACCTTCCGCATTTCCCTGACCCGGGACCCGGTGGAGGAGGTGCGGGTGGGCTTTGAACTGTTGCGGGCCCTGCGGATCAGGGAGAGGGGGCCGGAGATGATCTCCTGCCCCACCTGCGGCCGGACCCGGATCGATCTCTTTTCCCTGGCCGAAGCCGTGGAAAAGCATTTGCAGACCATGGAGACCAGGCTCAAGGTCGCGGTCATGGGTTGCGTGGTCAACGGTCCCGGCGAGGCGCGGGAGGCGGATATCGGGATTGCCGGCGGCAACGGCTTGGGCATTATCTTCAAGAAAGGCAAAATCATCAGGAAGGTCCCGGAGGACCGGCTGCTCACTGTTTTTCTGCAGGAACTGGACAGGATGGAGCAGGAAAGCGGCGGGAAGAAGCGCACTGCAAAATAAAATGTCAGGGACAAGCGGTTCCGCCGGCGCCCCGGATCATCCCTAAACCGTAAACCATAAGTAACCCCTTAAGAGACCAATGCGATATTCACAGATGCTGTTGCCGACAACCAGGGAGACCCCATCGGAAGCCGAGGTGGTGAGTCATCAGCTTTTGCTGCGCGGCGGCTTTATTCGTAAACTGAGCGCCGGCGTGTACACCTACCTGCCCCTGGGCCTGGCGGTCGTGCAGAAGGTGGCGCAGATCGTGCGCGAGGAGATGAACCGGGCCGGAGCCCAGGAACTGCTCATGCCTATGGTGCAGCCGGCGGATTTGTGGCAGGAGTCCGGTCGCTGGCAGAAGTATGGCGCCGAACTGCTGCGCTTCACCGATCGCCATGGCCGCGGCTTTTGCCTGGGGCCGACCCATGAAGAGGTCATTACCGATCTGGCGCGGCGTGAGCTGCGGTCTTATCGGCAGCTGCCGAAAAATCTCTACCAGATTCAGACCAAGTTCCGCGACGAGATCCGGCCCCGGTTCGGGCTCATGCGCGGCCGGGAATTTGTGATGAAGGACGCCTATTCCTTTGACGTCAGCGACCAGGCGGCCGGGCTGTCGTACCGGAAGATGTTTGACGCCTATCACCGTATTTTCAGGCGTTGCGGCCTGGAGTTCCGGGCGGTGGAGGCTGACACCGGCACCATCGGCGGCTCTTTTTCCCATGAGTTCATGGTCCTGGCCCGGACCGGCGAGGACACCCTGGTTGTCTGTGAGCGGTGCAGTTACGCGGCCAATGTCGAAAAGGCCGCAATCGCCCCGCCGGAGAACGGCGCGGCCCCGCCGGCGCCGGTGCGGGAAATGGCCAGGGTCGAGACGCCGGGCGTGAAAAAGGTGGAGATGGTGGCCAAGTTTCTCGGCGTCCGTCCGGCCGACATCATCAAGACCATGATTTATCTCGTTGACGGCGAGCCCGTTGCCGCGCTCGTTCGCGGCGACCGGGAAGTGCAGGCGGTCAAGCTGAAAAACCTCCTGGGCGCAACCGAGGTGGAGCTGGCCGACGATAAGACGGTCTATCAGAAGACCAAGCTGCCGGTGGGCTATCTCGGGCCGGTGAATCTGCCGCTGAAAGTGGTGGCGGACCAGGAGGTCATGGCGATGGTCAACTGTGTTGCCGGCGCCAATGAGAAACAGTATCACCTGACAGGGGTGCAGCCGGGCCGGGATTTTGAACCGTTTGTGGCCGGGGACCTGAGGCAGGTCACCGCCGGGGACCCTTGTCCCTCTTGCGGCGGCCCGGTGAAGCTGATCGAAGGTATCGAGGTCGGCCATATCTTCAAGCTGGGCACGGCCTACAGTGAGGCCATGAGCGCCACCTTTCAGGACAGTGACGGCAGCGAAAAGCCTTTTGTCATGGGCTGTTATGGTATCGGCGTCAGCCGGATCGCGGCGGCGGCCATTGAACAGAATCACGACCGGCACGGGATTATCTTTCCCCTGTCCGTCGCCCCCTTTCAGGTTATCCTGCTCAACCTCGGCTTGAAAAACGAGGCGACCACCAGGGCCGCCGACCAACTCTACCACGATCTGCAGGGCCTCGGGGTCGAGGTCCTCTACGACGACCGGGACGAGCGGCCCGGCTCCAAGTTCCAGGATGCCGACCTGATCGGGATTCCCTACCGGCTCACGCTGGGCAAAACCTATGAAAAGGAGGGCCTGGTCGAGGTCCGCCGCCGCCTAGACGGTCATGTCGAGACCATTGAATATGATCAGGCCGCGGCCACGGTGGCCGGGATGATAAACAGGGAGCTGGCCGCCATGGCCGGCTGAACGGGCAGCCAGGGTACCGGTTATGGTCGAAAAACATTCTCAGACTGCCATGCCTGATCTCCGGAGACTCCTCGCCCTGGCCTCGAGTTATCTGCATGGTGTGGATCTTGCGCCGCTGACCCGGGCTTACGAGTTTGTCTGCGACCGCCATGCCGGCCATCTCCATGTCTCCGGGGAGTCCTACGTCCAGCATCTGTTTGACGTGGCCACCACCCTGGCCTCCATGAAACTCGATCTGGACAGTATCGTGGCCGGCCTCCTGCATGGCACGCTCAAGGAGGGGGTCGCCACGGTGGCGGAGCTTGAGGACCTGTTCGGCCCGGAAGTGGCCAGTATCGTCAACGGTACGACCCGGATAACCAATGTCCCCTACAACAGCAAGCTGACCAACACCAAGCTGGCGCAGGCGGAAAATACCAGGAAGCTCTTCCTGGCCATGAGCGCCGATATCAGGGTACTGCTGGTCAAACTGGCCGACCGCCTGCAGGACATGGTCACGCTCGGCTCGGCCGACGAAAAGCGGCGGCGTCATGTGGCCGGCGAAACCATGGATCTCTTCGCGCCCCTGGCCGGCCGTCTCGGGATTGACTGGATGAAGCGGGAATTGGAAGATTTGTCATTTCAGTACCTGTTTCCTGCCGAGTACGCCGATATTACCGCCCGCCTGGAAAGTTCCCTGGTTCAGCGCCAGGCCTATGTGGACGAGGTGAAGGCCATTCTCAATAAAAAGTTGAGAGCGAACAACATCAACCCCGTCCGGATTATCGGCCGGCCCAAACATCTCTATTCCATCTACCGGAAGCTGGTGGCCCAGAATATTTCCCTGGAGCGGGTGTATGACAAGGTGGCCTTCAGGATTATCGTTCACTCCGTCAAGGAATGCTATGAGGCCCTGGGCACGGTCCACGCCGACTGGCCGCCGGTTCCCGGCCGGATCAAGGATTTTATCAGTGTTCCCAAGGCCAATAACTACCAGTCCCTGCACACCACCGTAATCGGCCCGCACGATTATTTTATCGAGATCCAGATTCGGACCGAGGACATGGACCGGGTGGCCCAGGAAGGTATTGCCGCGCACTGGGCCTACAAGGAAGGCCAGAAGATAAACGTTAAGGATGTGCGGCTGTTCAAGAGTATCAAGAGGCTGGTGCATAACCTGCAAGAGGTCGAAGACCATCGCGAGTTTCTCGAATCGGTGCGGGGCGAGCTGTTTGAATCCGACGTCTACGCCCTCACCCCGACGGGTGAGGTCAGGGAGCTGCCGGCGGGCAGCACCCCTCTTGATTTCGCCTACTCCATTCATACGGCGGTCGGCGATCATTGCAGCGGGGCCAAGGTGAACGGCCTGCTGGTCACGCTCAAGTATAAGTTGCAGCATGGCGATATCGTCGAGATCATCACCCGTAAGAATCAGCAGCCCAAGCGGGCCTGGCTGCAGATTGTCAAGACCAGCCGGGCAAGAACCCGGATTCGTCAATGGCTGCGGCGGGAAGAAAAGGAAAAGTCTTTGCACCTGGGCCGTGAAATATGCGAACGTGAGCTGAAAAAACATGACGCCACTCTGAAAAAGCTGGTTAAAAGCGGACACATCCGGATGTTGCTGAAGAGCCTGCACTGCAATTCGCTTGACGATATGCTGGTCAAGGTAGGCTCCGGGGTTATTTCGGTGCCGGCTCTGTTGCGGGCCCTGCAACCGGAAGAGTTTCGCGCGGCAGAGGAAAAGCGGCTGGAAAAGGAGCTGCTTGAAAAGACGAAGCGCTCGGAGCAGGGCCCGGCCGCGGCCCCGGCCAAGGAAGTCATCGATATCGACGGCATGGACGATATGCTGGTGCGGATCAGCCAGTGCTGCAAACCGGTGCCCGGTGATGATATTATCGGCTTCATTACCACCGGCCGGGGGATTTCCATTCACAAGGTTGATTGTCCCAACCTGCGGATGACCGATCCCCAGCGCTGGATGGCCGTCACCTGGTCCGGATCAACCCGCACCCGGCATCGTTGCAAGGTGCTGATCCGGGCGGAAAACAGGAAGAATATCCTGGCCGACATCAGCAGTACGATCGGTTTCGATGATGCGGACATCATCGAACTCAACGCCCGGACGACCGCCGATAACCTGGCCGAGTTGAGTGTGGTCCTGGAGGTTGTCGATCTCGGGCACCTGCAGCTCATCCTCCAGCATCTGCGGCAGATGTCTTCGGTTATTGAAGTGCGCAGGCGCTGACGACGATGGCGGCGGCCGAGTTGTGCGAAGTTTGTGGTAATGAGCTTGACAGCGCGGT
>JAADIK010000096.1:1106-13363 GCA_013151365.1 Deltaproteobacteria bacterium | reverse complement strand
CTGCTGAGTCAATTCCTGTCCCCTGCCTTCAACAAACGTCAAGACGAATATGGCGGTTCAATTCAAAATAGAGCTAGAATTCATCTTGAAATCTACCGCTCCGTGCGGAGTATTGTCGGGCCGGATTTTCCAATCTTGATCAAAATGAACTGCGGCGATTTTGTCGAGAATGGCCTCGACATAGAAGAATCCGTCCAGGCCGCCAAATTATTCGCCGGCGCCGGCTTCGACGCCATTGAATTAAGCGGTGGTTTGGTCAGGGGCGGCAAGCTGTCTCCCAGCCGTCCGGGGATTAATTCTGCAGATAAAGAAGCCTATTTTAAAGACCATGCCCGTAAGGTGAAGAATGAAATAGACGTTCCTTTAATTCTGGTCGGTGGTCTGCGCTCTTTTGAGGTTGCCGAAAAGCTCATTGTCGACGGCGTGGCCGACTATATTTCCATGAGCCGTCCCTTTATCAGGGAGCCCGATCTGATTAATCGTTGGCGGTCCGGGGATCTCCGGAAGGCAAAATGCGTTTCGGACAATTTGTGTTTTAATCCCGGACTTGAAGGCAAGGGAATATACTGTGTCACCAAAGAGCGAGAGGAAAAAAAGAAAAACACAAGATCCTGAATCCGTGAGCGTTCGAGAACTGTGCAGATGAGCTTTGCCCTGGAAACAGCCGTCCCGTGGGGGCGATCGTATGATGAATATGTCGCGATGTTCTCGCTGACCGAAACCGATTTAAACAAGAGGCTTCTGGGGTGCGGGGACGGCCCGGCAAGTTTCAACGCAGAGTTGACGAAGCGAGGCGGAAAGGTCGTCTCGGTTGACCCTATTTACCAATTTGCCGCCAAAGACATCAGGTCCAGAATAGATGCGACCTATGATGAAGTGATGGCGCAAACCAGAAAAAATCGTAATGAGTTTGTTTGGAGGCATATAAAAACCATCGAGGCCTTGGGAAGTACCAGGATGAAGGCGATGGAAAGATTCCTGGAAGATTATCCGGATGGAGATGGGCGGTATGTAACCGGCGAATTGCCATACCTGCCGTTTGCAGATAAAGAATTTCATTTGGCGCTATGTTCTCATTTTTTGTTTCTTTATAGTGAGCAATTCTCTTTGGAGTTTCATCTTCAATCAATAAGGGAGCTCTGCCGGGTGGCCGCAGAAGTAAAAATATTTCCACTTCTTGAGCTTGGTTCGAGGAAATCGAGGCACTTGGATAAAGTAATTGCCATGCTGGATAAGGAAGAATGGAATTGGTGTATAGAAAAGGTGCACTATGAATTCCAGAAGGGCGGCAATGAAGTCTTGTATATCAAATCATCCAACCAATAAGGATTGACGCCCCGGTCCGCGTAGCGATCGTATTTATCCATTGTGCAAGAAGCCCGGTGCGAGGGGGGCCGGATGTGGTTTCCGGGTAGTCGCTTACATCTTCAAGTTTTGCGCTTGCAAATTTTCAATGTTAGTTTATACTAACTGACATGAGGACTTTTCGGGACAAACTGACGGTCAGGCAGGAGGAGATCCTGACCTCCGCCCTGGAGATCGTGGCGCAAGAGGGGAGCCGGGCCCTGACCATGAAGAGGGTGGCCAAGGCTGTCGGCGTCACCGAGGCCGCCATCTACCGCCATTTCGAGAACAAGCGCCACCTGCTCCTCGCCCTTTACGGATACGTCAAAGAACTCCTTCTCTCGGAGCTTTCCCCCGTTCTTGCCGAAGACCTGCCCGCCCCGGAAAGGCTTGCCCTCTTTGTGGAGACCATGCTGGACTATCTCTCTAAACACAGGGGGATCAACCTGATTCTCCTGGCCGAGACCATATATCACCAGGATGAAGAACTCAGAAAGGCCATGCTGGATATCTTTTCAAGTTTCAGGGGGCTTGCCAAGACCCTTATCATGGCCGGTATGACGAGCGGGGATTTCAGGCGGGACGTCGACATCGACGGGTTCGCCACCTTCCTCGCGGGTATGATGCAGAGTGTCCTGACCAAGAATATGCTCGAAAAAGGGACTGCCGGAGAATTTGACGTGGAAGCCGCCAAGAAGGCGATCCCTGACTGTATCCTGAGAGGTCTCCTGCCAAGGACCAAGGTCTGAATGTTGGGCCGGGGCCAACTTACAGCTTTGAGCAATGTAATGCCGCATAGTTACAAGCCCTGTGAGAGGATATGATAATTTTACCATCTGCCGGGAAAGGTGTGCGCAACCATGGATAGAACAGGATTTACACGGTTGGTCAGTCTGTGCTTACTGACATTGGTTTTGATAGCCGGGCTGGTCCTTGGCTCCGGCCTGGAAACGGCCCGCGCCGCCAAGGTTCTCACCTTGGACGAGGCCGTCCGGACCGCTCTGGCAAACAGCCCGAAGATCAAGGAGAACCGGGCAGTGGTCCGGGGAGCGGTATCCGGCAGAAAGGCGGTTCGGGCCGGCCTCTTCCCCCAGGTGAATGGTTATGCCAGGTACGACAGGTTTAGTGACCCTGTCTCCGTCGTGCCCATCCAGGGGCTCAATCTACCGCCTCCCCTCTTCAGCAGGGATCAATATCAGGCGGGTCTTTCATTCAGGGTGCCCCTGTACGAGGGGGGCAGGCTGCGGAGCGGGATTCGCGCGGCCGCCAAGGATGTGGGGGTTGCCCGGGCGGGGCTGGCCTATTCCAGGGAAACCCTGATCGCCGCCGTGACGGATACGTTCAATAGCATTCTTTACCTGAAATCACTCCGGCGCGCCAAAGAGAAGACCCTGGCGGCCATCGAGAAAACGAGAAAAGACGCCGCTCTCCGGCTCAAGCTCGGCCGGATAGCCCCCCTTGATCTCATGGAAATCGACACCCAGGTGGCCTCCGAGCGCCTCGATCTGGTCAGGACCCGGGAGACACTCAAGCGGGCCGGGCAGCAACTTTGCCTCCTCTTGGGCTGGTCGCCTGCAACTGCGGTTGAGACCAGGGGGAGCCTGGAGAAAAACGGTAAGGAGGAAGCGGATCTCGTTGCTTCCCTTACCGGGCCGGAGGGCCGCGGGCGGCTCAAGAAGTGCATCGGCAAACGGCCCGACATCATCCGGGCCGGGAAGATGGTCGAAAGGGCTGACGAGTCATTGCGGATCGCCAAGGGGCTGCGGCTGCCGAGCGTGGACCTGGTGGGCGATTACGGCCGGCACGCGGGCGCCGGCCTCGATGGCGAGGAAGGGCGCTGGTCCGCGGGAATACATGTGTCCATGAATATTTTCAACAGCGGCCTGATTGCGGCGAAGGTGGCCGGGGCCAGGGCAAAACGGGATGCCGCGGCCCTGGCGCTGAATGGACTTAGGCTCAAGGCGGAGTCCCAGGTCTATGCCGCCCTGTCGTCACTGCGGGAGGCCGGGGCGAGGATAGCGCTGGCCGGCAAGGCCCGGATGACCGCTGCGGAGGCATATAAAATAGAGACCCTGCGCTACCGGAAGGGAACCGGCACGGTGACCGACCTGCTGAAGGCCCAGGCCGCCTGGTGGCAGGCCAAGGCCCAGTATATAAGGGCCCTGTTCGACCGGCGACAGGCGGTAACGGCACTCAGGCTTGCAACCGCCGTTATCCGGCCGGCCGGACAAAGTGACGGATCGTAACAAAATACCCGGAGAATCAAACCATGTCGAAGAGTACCCGAGTTTTAAGAATCGTCATTTTTTGCCTGATTGCCGTTGTGCTGGTGGTCGGCGGCGTTCTTATCGTCCGCAACAAGAAAAAGGAGCTGGCAAAGACGCCGCCGCCGGCCAGGCCGCTCATGGCGGTGAATACCGCGGTCATACAATCCGGCAACCTGGCCGACACGAGAAAATACCTCGGTATTCTGCGGGCCAGGGTCTCCGGCCAGGTGTCATCCCAACTGGCGGCCCGGATCATCTCCATCCGGGTTCGGGAAGGGGAGGTGGTGAAAAAAGGCCGGATCGTGGCGGTTCTGGATTCCAGAATCCAGAGGGATAAGGAGAAATCACTCGCGGCCCAGGTGGATGCCGCCAGGACCGCGCTTGCCACCTACGAGGGCATATATCACCGGGACCTGGTGCTGTATCAGAACAAGGGTTTGAGCAAAGAGGCCCTTGATCGTTCCGATATGGCCAGGGCCGCGGCCGAATCGAGACTCAAGGCCCTTGAAAGCTCGCTCAGAACGGCAAGGGTTGAGCTGTCATACACCCGGCTCGCCGCGCCATACGACGCCCTGGTCACCAAGCGCCTCATGGAACCGGGAGACATCGCGCTGCCGGGGAAACCGCTCCTCGCCATTGATGCGCTGGACAAGGGGTACAAGCTGCTCGTCACCCTGCCGCAGGATATATTTCCTGTTCTCAAGGCAGGAGACCCCGTGCGGATCGTAGCCGGAGCGGGCACGCAGGGGGCTGTCCAGACCGCCATAAGCAGTCTCTACCCGGCCGGTTCGGCGGGCCTGCTTCCGGTCTGCGAGGTGGATCTCGTTGCCAGGCCCTTTGGCCTGCCGGCGGGATCGTCCCTGGGGGTTGTCTTTACCGTTGCCCGGGGGCGGGGATTCATTGTGCCCCAGAGGGCCGTTCTGCATGAAGCAAGCGGCAATTTTGTCTTTGTGGTGGATAACAACCAGGCGGTGCGGATCGTCCCCGTGCACATGCTGGTGCAGAACCCGGACCGGGCCTGCGTGAAAGGCGACCTTGCCGCCGGGCAGAAAGTGGTGGTGGCCGGGGAAGACGTGCTGCTGCGGCTCCACCAGGGCCGGAAGGTAAGACCGGTGAGTCTCGCCGGCCCGGCCGGGACAGGGAGATAGGCCATGAAGTTTAATCTTGGCGATTGGGTCCTCAAGCGGCCGCACCTGATCTTTTCCGTTCTTCTCCTGATCGCGGTTCTCGGGGTGATCGGCTTTTTTTTCATGCCCATGAACCTGTTCCCGGACGCCAATTATCCTCAGGTGGTGGTTATCATAGCAGAGCCGGGGGCCGCGGCTCGGGATGTGGAAACAGATGTGACCCGGCCGGTTGAAAAGGCCCTCTCCGCCATCAGCCTTGTCCGCACGGTTCGTTCCACCAGCCAGGACGGCATGACGGCCGTTGCCGCTGAGTTTGATTATAAAAAAGGCCTGGATTCCGCGGCCACGGATGTCGCCAACGCCTTGAAAAGGATAGAGGCCCGGCTGCCGGCCGCTGCCCGGCCGCCGGAGATCTTCAAGGTGAGCGACGCCACGGCCCCGGTCTTCACCCTGGCCCTGTCCGCCAAAAAAGGTTCGCACCTGGACCTGGCCAAGGTGCGCCAGCTGGCGGATAACGAGATCAAGGAGGCCTTCCTGCGGATTCCCGAGGTGGGAAACGTAGAGGTCTTCGGCGGTTTCCTGCCGGAAATCGCGATCAGTGTCGATCCCGTGAAACTCCGGGCTCTGGGCATTTCCCTGGCCCAGGTGATCGGGGCCGTCAGGAGCCAGAATGTCAACATCCCCAACGGCCTGATTATCAGGAAAGACGAGCAGTACCGCATCAAGACCTATGGTGAAAAAAAGGACCTGGCCCGGATCGCCGATATCGTGGTGGCCGTTAAAGGCGGGGCGGCCGTCCGTTTAAAAGACATTGCCGGGATAAAGGTTTCCTACCGGGACCGGCAGAGCCTGTTTATCGGCAATAAGCGGGAGGCCATCGGCCTCAACATCCTGCGGCCGGAAAAGGGCGGCCACGTCACCACCACCATTGCCGCCCTGGAGAAGGCCCTGCCCAAAATCAAGGCCCAATTTCCGGAGATCAACTTTAAAACAGCCGATACCCAGAAAAACCTGATCGAGACCAGTATCAATAACATGGCCCAGGCCCTCCGGGACTCGATCATGATGACCGTGCTGGTAATATTCGTCATGCTGGCCAGCATGAGACTCGCATCCCTGGCTGCGGTCTCCATCCCCCTGGTGTGTTTCATGGCCTTTGCCGGCATGTACATGCTGGGTTATGAACTCAATATCGTCACCATGACGGCAATCATCCTCTCGGTGGGGCTCCTGGTGGATGACACCATCGTGGTCATCGAGAATATCCAGCGCCACGCGGTGAAATTGAAAAAACCCATCGGCCGGGCCGTGGTGGAGGGCCTCAACGAGATCGTCCTGGCCGACTGGGCCGGGACCTTCACCACGGTGATCGTCCTCGTCCCCATCATGTTCGTGGGCGGATATCCCGGCAAGATCCTGCGGCCTCTTACCGTGGTTCTTTCCCTGACCCTGCTTTCCTCCTTCGTGGTCTCGGTCACCATCATTCCGCTTCTGGCCCGGTACTTTGCCGGCAAGACCACCCGGAACCGGTTTGAAAGATTGTTTGAGCTCCTGGACCGATATACGATCACCCCGGTCACCAATTTTTTCTCCGACCTGGTAGTCTTCGCCCTTTCCCACCGCCTCCTCTTTATACTGGCCGGGATCGCCCTGTTCGTGGTCAGCATGAGACAGATGCCCCTGGTGGGCCGCGATCTTATGCCCTCCATGGACACCGGCATCGTCAAGGTGGCCTTCCGGACGGAGGCCGATTCCTCCCTCAAGGCCACGGAGAGAATCGCCAAACAGGTGAAGGCCGTGGTGGAGAGTGTGCCGGGGCTTAAGCTCCTTGCCCTCGAAGTCGGTTCGGAGCCCGGGGTGGTGAGTTTCGGAACCGGCCGCACCCCCCAGGACGGCTCGATCACCGCCCATTTCGTGGACCGCTTTCACCGCAAACAGACCATCTGGCAGCTGGAAGAGACCATCAGGAAGAGGGCGGGTAAAATACCCGGCATTACCTCCCTGTCGGTCTATGACTTCGGCGCCACTCCTCTCTCCTCCATCGCGGCCCCCGTGGATATCATGATCAGCGGGCCGGAGCCCAAGGTGCTTGCGGCCCTGGCCGGGGAGGTGCAGGCACGGCTCGAACAGGTCCGCGGCCTGACCTCGGTCTCCCGTTCGTGGCGTATCGACAAGAAAGAGATGCTCCTCTCCATTGATCCCCAAAAGGCCGCCCTCTTCGGCATGAACCCGGCCTCCATAAGCGCCCAGCTGCAACAGGCGATCCAGGGCGAAGGGGCGTCGATCCTCCGGGTGACCGGCGAAGACGGCTATCTTATCAGGGTGCGGTACGGGCAGAATGACCGGAACGATGTGCAAGACATCATGGCCTACGAGATAGCTACTCCCAGGGGGCCGGTTCCTCTCCGGGAATTTGCGGCGCTGGAGAGCGGCTTTACCCGTACCGTGTTTACCCGGAAAGATCTCTCCCCGGTTATCGACATTTACGGCTACCGGGCCACCACCTCGATCAGCCGTCTGCATGGGCGGATCGTCAAGGTCCTGGCCGGTATTGAGATGCCGCCGGGCTACCGGCTCTCTTATGAAGGGGAGTACAAGAACATGGGAGATACCGGCAAACGTCTGGGCAAGTCCCTGGGCATCGCGGTCCTGCTGCTCTTTTTCTCCCTGGTAATCACCTTCAAATCATGGGTCAATCCCATCGTCATCATGTCGGCGATTCCCCTGTCCATAATCGGCGCGGTCTGGGGGCTGCTCATCACCGGCCGGCACATGTGCATGCCGGCAACCATGGGGATGATCCTGCTCACCGGTATCGTGGTGAATAATTCCATTCTCCTGATCGATTTTATCGAGCAGGCAAGGAAGCGGGGGGCGGACCTGGTGAGTGCCATTCAAGAGGCCGTAAAAATGCGGACCAGGCCCATAATCATGACCGCCTCATGTACCATCGTGGGGATGTGGCCCGTGGCCGCCCAGAAGGCCATCGGCCTGGAGAGGCTTTCGCCCCTGGCGGTCGTGGTAGCTTATTGGTTTCGACTATACTTACCCTGGTTTACGTGCCCATATTTTACAGCCTGGGCCGTAAGGGCCTGTAAGAAAATAACATGGGCAAAATTGCGCTCATATTTGGGTCAGATTTGGTTATGGTAATTGAGTAAAACCGCAGGCGTAGCAGGGCTACGTCGAGGATTTTGCGATTGCACCATAGCCAAAGATGGCCTGAAGATGAGATGCAAGATGTTCTTGTTATTTTCTTACAGGCCCTAGGCCATCAGGGGTACCCCATCTTCACGCGGTCGCGCCTGACCGCATAGAGGGACTATAGCGGACAGACACGACTGCGCAAATCCGGGGCACCCCTGATGGCTTCCGTTATTTGGTGAATGATAACGTATGGTTGTCTGGCCTGCAATGGGTTGCGGGGTGCGCTCCCTGTTCGTAAAACTCAGGGCGGGGCGGGGACTCATGCCTTGGTCGGGACAAACCGGAGCAATGATTTTCGCCCCCGCCTAGCCGATTTTCATCCTCCGCAACCTGAGGGAGTTGGCTACCACGGAGACCGAGGAGAGGCTCATGGCCGTGGCGGCGATGATCGGGGAGAGCCGGATGCCCAGGAAGGGATAAAGAACCCCTGCCGCCACCGGTACGCCCAGCGAGTTGTAGATGAAGGCGAAGAACAGGTTCTGCTTGATATTCGCCATGGTGGCGCGGGAGAGTTTCCGGGCCCGGACAATGCCGGTGAGATCGCCCTTGACCAGGGTGACGCCGGCCGATTCCATGGCCACGTCGGTGCCGGTGCCCATGGCGATTCCCACCTGGGCCTGGGCCAGGGCCGGGGCGTCGTTGATGCCGTCGCCGGCCATGGCCACCATCCGGCCTTCGTCCTGGAATTTTTTCACCACCGCCGCCTTCTCGTCCGGCAGTACCTCGGCCACCACCTCGTCGATATCGAGTTTCGCCGCTACCGCCTCGGCGGTCGCCCGGTTGTCGCCGGTCAACATCACCACCTGTAATCCTTCCTCGTGCAGCTCCCGGATGGCCGCCGGGGTGGACTCTTTTATAGGGTCGGAAACGGCCAGGAGTCCGGCGAGCCGGTCGTCGGCCGCGACAAACATCACGGTCTGGCCTTCTTTGCGCATCGCTTCGGCCCGGTCGGCAAGCTCGGAAGTATCAACCGAGAAATCCTCCATCAGTTTCAGGTTGCCGAGCAGGACCCTGGTGCCGTCCACGACGCCGGCAACGCCCTTGCCGGTGTGGGAGTCGAAATCATCCGGCTCTACCGACGATACCTGTCGTTCCCCGGCACCCGCGACGATTGCGGCGGCCAGGGGATGTTCACTCGACTTTTCCAGGCTGGCGGCCAGCAGCAGCAGCCGTTTTTCCTCCATGCCGGCGGCCGGCACCACGCCGGTCAGTTTGGGCTTGCCCAGGGTCAGGGTGCCGGTTTTATCCACTACCAGGGTGTTGATTTTTCGCAGGGTCTCGATGGCCTCGGCGTTTTTGAACAGCACCCCCATGGTGGCGCCTTTGCCGGTAGCCACCATGATCGACATCGGGGTGGCCAGGCCAAGGGCGCAGGGGCAGGCGATAATCAGGACGGAAACCGCGGCGATCAGGGCGTGGGCCAGTCTGGGGTCCGGGCCGAACAGGTACCAGCCCCCGAAGGCGATTGCGGCAATGGCAATCACCACCGGCACAAAATAACCGGCCACCAGGTCGGCCATTTTCTGGATCGGGGCGCGTGAACGCTGGGCATCGGCCACCATCTGGACGATCCGGGCGAGCAGGGTGTCGCTGCCGACCTTTTCGGCCCGGATGGTCAGCGCCCCGGTCCCGTTGACCGTGGCGCCGATCACCTTGTCGCCGGCCTGTTTCCTGGTCGGAAGCGGCTCGCCCGAGATCATGGACTCGTCAACCGCGCTCGTGCCGTCGATTACCTCGCCGTCCACCGGCACTTTCTCGCCCGGCCTGACCCGCAGGATGTCGCCGGTCTTGACGTGTTCGAGCGGGATATCCGCCTCGCTGCCGTCCTCGTTTATCTTGCGGGCCGTCTTGGGCGCCAGGCCGAGCAACGCCTTGATGGCGGCGCCGGTCTGGCTGCGGGCCCGGAGCTCCATGACCTGGCCGAGCAGGATCAGGGTGACGATGACCGCGGCGGCCTCGAAATAGACGCCCACCGAGCCGTCCGGCCCCCGGATGGCGGCCGGGAAAATCTGCGGGAAGAGTACCCCGATCAGGCTGTAGCAATAGGTCACCGAAACGCCCAGGCCGATCAGGGTGAACATATTGAGGCTTTTATTGATTACCGACTGCACGCCCCGGACGTAAAAGGGCCAGCCGGCCCAGAGTACCACCGGCGTGGCCAGGATCAGTTCGAGCCAGCCGAGGGTTCGGCCCGAGAGCAGGTTTTCAAGCAGGTGGCCGCCCGGAATCAGGTCGCGCATGGCGATGATCACCAGGGGCGTGGTGAGGATGGCGCCGAAGATAAAACGTTTGCGCATGTAATCATATTCGGGATTTCCTTCCTCTTCTTCAATTGATACGGTGCTGGGCTCCAGTGCCATGCCGCACTTGGGGCAGGTGCCGGGTCCGTCCTGCTCGATTTCGGGATGCATGGGGCAGGTATAGACGCCTCCTCCACCACCGCCGCTTTTGTCGTCCGGCGGTTTTTCTTCCGTCCCGCCGCCGGTATAGCTGCCGGGATCGCTCTTGAACTTGGCCAGGCAGTGGTCGCTGCAGAAATAATACGTTTTTCCTCCATGCTCATGGGGAGTGAAGGCGTTTGGATCTGCCGTGCTCATGCCGCAGACCGGGTCGACGTACTGCGTAGTGTGCGTACTGTGATCGTGGTCTTGATGGTCGTGTTGGCAGCAGCTATGATTGTGCGTGGTGTTCGTCATGTCGCTCACCTCCATGGTGATGATGATTTTGGTCCGTTTCCAGCGCCTCCAGGATCGGACATTCGCTCACCGGTCCATGGCCGTTGCAGGTCGCAGTCAGCGGCTCCAGGGCCGCCAGGATATTGGAAAGATCTTTGATTTTCTGTTTGATATCCTTGATTTTGGCCTCGGCGCAATGTTTTACATCCGCCTTGGTGGCGGCCGGGTCGTGACGCAGATTGAGCAGTTCCTTGATTTCGTTGAGTGAAAACCCCAGGTCCTTGGCATGCCGGATAAAGCGGAGCCGGTCCGCGTCTTCCTCCGGGTAGAGCCGGTAATTGGCAGCGCTTCTGGGCGGCTCGGCAATCAGCCCGCGCCGTTCGTAAAAACGCACCGTGTCAATAGTGACTCCTGCTTTTTTCGCCATCCTGCCAATAGTCAGTCCGTTCATTGTCGACCTCCTGCAACCGGGTTGGAGTTTTTTTCTTCCTTCCTGATTTAAGTATAAGCCCTGGACCATGGTCTAGGGTCAATAGTAAAAAATAATATATTTTTGGCCCGGGGAAAAACCAAACAGGCGGCGCATGGCGATTCCGGCTATCCGGGTTCATACGCGCCAGGCGGCAAGGAGTATGTCAGGCCGCAAATTCGACATTTCCGGCCGGAGCGGGTACAATATTATTGCGGCCCCGGAAGGGGCCTGGTCGCACATTGCCGGTTTTCCGGCCTCTTTTTTTTACCAGGGATACAGACACCATGACCACTGCTTCACAGCAATCATTTGACAAACGGGCCGCGTCCTGGGACGAAAATCCCTTGCGGCTCGATCTGGCCCGCGCCGTGGCCCGGGCGATTACGCAGAACATCACCCTCGACCGGTCCATGGACTGCCTGGAGATCGGCAGCGGCACCGGCCTGGTGACCATGGAACTGGCCCCGCAGGTGGGGAGCATCCTGGCCACGGACAGTTCCCAGGGCATGCTGGCCGAACTTGAAAAGAAAAAGACCGCGGCCGGGGCGCACAACATCTCCACCATGCTGCTGGACCTGACCCGCGACCCCGCCTCGCTGGGGGAGAGCCGCTTTCACCTGATCTACAGCGGCATGACCCTTCATCATATCGAGGATACCCTGGCAACCCTGCGGACCTGCCGTGATCTTCTAGGGCCGGATCGCCTTTGCCGACCTGGCCCGGGAAGACGGCTCTTTTCATCCGGACATGACCGGGGTCTGGCACCTGGGCTTTGATCCCGTGGAGCTGGCGGAACTGGCTACCCGGGCGGGTTTCCGGGAGCTTTTCTTCTCTGAGGCGCATGTTATCCGGAAAAAGGTGGCAGGCGGGAAGACCAAGGATTACCCCGTCTTTCTGCTCACCGCTCGCAATCCGGTGGCGTAACAAATCGGTCAATCGTCAATATGGAGCACATCATGGAATGTCATAAATGCGGCACCTCGATCCCGGAAGGCGAGGAGCGATCATATCACGACATTATCCTCTGCGAGGATTGTTACATGGATGTACTGTCGCCGGCCCGGGCCTGCGATCCATGGGCGGTACGCAGTGCGGGCCTGTCCGCCCGAAGCGGCGATAGCCTGGAAGGAAGCTCGGTCCAGCAGCGGATCCTGAGTCTGATCCG
>JAADIK010000096.1:0-1091 GCA_013151365.1 Deltaproteobacteria bacterium | reverse complement strand
CATGAGTATTGCCGACCTGGCCGAGCGACTGGCCGTGAAAACGGGTGATGTGGAGAGAGAAATTGCCGCCCTGCGGCACATGGAAAAGGTCCGGGCCACCCTGCGTGACGGCCAGAAAATCATCATCCCCTGGTGACCGGCCACCCCGTCCCGAAAGGCCTCTGATCTACCCGGTGGTGCCAGTACCCAAGTCTCCGGTATATTGAAGGCATGGAATATAGTTTCTTATAATCCTATTAAACTGGGTAGTCGCAAATTGGCAGTGATTGTGCTGTCCAGGTGATCTTTCTTCATAAATTTGGGAAATCTTGTTGTAAAAATATATGCGAAACTAAACCCAACATATTTCAATCATCGCTGGTCCAAACGGGTCTGGCAAATCTACCTGCGGCCTTGAAATCTTACAAAACCATCGGGTGCATTACGCGTTTGTTCAAAAAGATCAAAGATATGCCAGGACGGTGCGTGCCGCCTGGCAAAGCAGAGCGGTCGCTCAAAAGGGAATCTGATGCTGAAACCATTTTTTGACTTCATCGAAAAATTTGCCACCGACTTCACATGGAAGCGATTAGTTATTTTGATTGGCTTAGTAATGTTAACAGGTGCGGTATTATTCTTATACGAAGCGCAAACCGCTACAAGCCAATTAACAAAATATGAGAGAGCCGTTAGTATCATAAAAGAGATAGAGTCTTTAAAGATAAATAACAAAGAATCAACAAAAGTTGTTGAACATATCTATTCCGGTCTTGCTAAAATAACTGAACCTCAATCTAGTCCAGCAACGTTCAACACGAATGTATCACCAGAGTTAAAACAGGCATTGTTAGCTGCTGCACCTTGGCTGCTTTTTTGTCTGTTTTTTATTCCCGGTTACTTTAAAGGAAAAGATGACGCTCCAAGCATAATAGGAGGGACTTTAGCTTTATCATTTATAATGGGTATAGGTGGTTACTTTATACCTGTTGAGTGGGGTTCTTGGGTTGGGTTTGGGGTTTATCCTTTTGGCGTTAACCTTTTAATATTCATAATGTTGATGTGGTATGGTAATCGGAAATCAGCATAATCGGGTAGCCGGGGGGCTTCTCCAG
>JAADIK010000061.1 GCA_013151365.1 Deltaproteobacteria bacterium | reverse complement strand
ACATTGAATAGCCTCTTTGAACTGACCGGCCTGCAAAAAATCAATACCGCGCCGATTAAAGAATGGTGCATCCTTCAATTTAACATCCTCCTGGATCCGTGACGGCTTACAAAAAAAATCACGGGTCAGAACCGGAGATAAAAACCGAGTTCTTTTTCAAATAGTTCGTTGTCGGAAAAGCGACTGCCGACAAAGTCACCCGTGACTGACTGGACGATCACCTCTTTTTTTAGCCGGGTCTTCTTTTTGTCGTCGAGGGTGAAGTCGATGGAGAGAACCTGCCCGACCTCTATCCGGTTGTTGCCGGAGACGGTGAAGCCGATTCCGCCCAGGGAGATATCCTTGATATTGATCTCGCCGAATCCCATGTCGGGCGGTTTGACGATTCTGTAGAATCCTGCCAGGTCGGTCGGTTTGCGGAAGTAGCGCCGGAAATCAAGGTGGAGTATGAACTGGGTTCCGCATGGGCAGCGGACCTTGATGTTATGGCACTTGTCTTTGTAGGCGCCGACCGCAGCGTTTTTTACCCGGCTGCAGGAGGGGCAGACAATGGTTACGGTATTATCGGGTCGAACAAAAGTTTTAACCGTTTCCATGGAAATCAGCCGTAACTAATGAAAATCAGTCATAGATAATGGCGGTATAGCGCTCCAGCACAGCCTCTGTCTCCGCATCGAGCCGGGATGCGACCTCGTGGATCTGGTATTCATGCCGGCAGCCGTTGCACTTGAGACGAACCTGCCGGCAACGTCGTACCACCTCAAGTTTTTCTCCGCATTTTTCGCACTTCATTTCTTGCCGGCCTCAGCCGATCAGCTGTTCGCGGGTGAAGATCGAGGCCAGGGGATAGCCGTGCCCGGCCAATGCCTCGCTCCCGCCTTCCTGGCGATCGACAATGGTCGCGACCAGGCCGACCTTGAATCCTTCATTTTCCACCCGTTCTATGACCTTGATGAGGGTGCCGCCGGTAGTGACCACGTCCTCGACCAGGGCAACCGTGCCGCCCGGTTGCAGATTGTTCTTGCCCTCGATGAAATTACCGGTGCCGTGTCCCTTGGCCTCTTTACGCACGATAAAGGCGGGAATGGGATCTTTTTCCAGGTAGCTGACCAGGGAAACCGCGGTAACCAGCGGATCGGCTCCAAGCGTCATGCCGCCGACCCCGATGATTTTCCGGTCATGGTTCCTGATAAGTTCGTACAGCAGGTGTCCGCACAGATAGGCGCCTTCGGCGTCAAGGGTGGTCTGTTTCCCGTCCACGTAAAAATCGGAAGTCAAGCCCGAGGTCAGGGTAAAAGTACCTTCCCGGTATGATTTTTCGAGCAGCAGTTTTTTGAGTTGTTTCCGTTCATCCATGAAATTATCCATAACTTGAAACTTTTTTTATACAAGATACCTGTTTTCTTATTTCGTGCAAAGCCATTTTTTCTCTTGGTTTTTTGGGGTTTTTCAGTATTCATCTCGTTTTTCTTGTGCTACTATTTATAGAGTGGACATCAGATTGGTTCTTGTTCGGAAAAGGTCTTCCCGCCCGATCCCGGCGTTATGTGCAAAAAAATAATCCCGGGGATATCCGGCCGGCGGTTATTTTTTTCGCCGGCCTTGATCTCGAACCACGGACCGAAAAAATTCGTTTGCGAACAGAGACAATATTCATGTTAATCAGAGGAAACAAAAAACTGATATGTGCGGAATTGTAGGCTATACCGGCATCCGGAAGGTCGTGCCGGTGCTGCTCGAAGGGTTGCGGCGTCTTGAGTACCGGGGCTATGATTCGGCCGGTCTCGTCTATTCTTATCAAAAGCGGCTGGTTAAATACCGGGCCGAGGGCAAACTGGCGAACCTGGAAGCGGTTGTGGATGAAAACATAGGCGTTTCCAGTCACACCGGCCTGGGGCACACCCGTTGGGCCACCCATGGGGCGCCGACTATGACCAACGCCCATCCGCACAGTGACTGCACCGGTGAGCTGGTCGTGGTGCATAACGGTATTATTGAAAATTACGGTTCGTTGAAAGAAGAGCTGCTGGCCGCGGGCCACCGCTTTGCTTCGGAAACCGATACCGAGGTGCTGGCCCATCTTGTTGAGCACTATCTTGAGGATGATCTGGCCGCCGCGGTACGCCGGACCCTGGCCCGGGTGGAGGGCTCGTATGCCCTCGGGGTCCTGTGGTCCAGGCAGCCCGGGACCCTGATCGCCGCCCGTAATCACAGTCCGCTGGTCCTCGGCATCGACGATGATGCCTGCTACATGGCCTCCGATGTCCCGGCGTTGCTGCCCTATACCCGCCAGGTCATTTTTCTTGATGACCGCGAGATGGCGGTGTTGAATCCGGGTACCTATGAAATCATGAGCATTGACGGCGGCCCTTGTCGTGAAAAGGAAGTCCGCACCATTGACTGGAATGCCGCCATGGCTGAAAAAGCCGGTTTTAAACATTTCATGCTCAAGGAGATTTTTGAACAGCCCCGGGCCATTCTCGACACCATCAGCGGCAGGATCGTTCCGGATACCGGGGAGATCTCTCTGCCGGAATTCGGCCTGGATGACGCGGCGATCAACAGGATCGAACGTATTTCCCTGGTGGCCTGCGGTACGTCCTGGCATGCGGCCCTGGTGGCCAGGTACTGGATTGAAAAGTGGGTCGGCATCCCGGTGGAGGTGGATATCGCCTCGGAGTTCCGGTACCGGACGCTGTTACTGAACGACCGGGTCCTGACCATTGCCATCTCCCAGTCCGGCGAGACCGCGGATACCCTGGCCGGTACCAGGCTGGCCGCCGAACTGGGTTCAAGGGTCGTTACCATCTGCAACGTGGTGGGCTCTACCATGACCCGGGAGGCCGACGGCGTGATCTATACCCATGCCGGGCCGGAAATCGGGGTGGCTTCGACCAAGGCCTTTACCAGCCAGCTGACCGCCCTGTTCTTGCTGACCCTGTATCTGGGCAGGATCAGGGGGACCATTGCACCTGATACCTTGCAGGAGCTCGGCTCCGCCCTGGTCAACATCGCCGGGGTTATTGAAAAAGAGCTGCCGGGGTTGCAGCGCCGGATTCGGCAGCTGATCGAGCGCTATTACGACAGCCGGGATTTTCTTTTTGTCGGCCGGGGGCTCAACTTCCCCATTGCCCTGGAAGGGGCGCTCAAGCTCAAGGAAATTTCCTATATCCACGCTGAAGGGTATGCCGCCGGTGAACTGAAGCACGGCCCCATTGCCTTGATCGACAAGGACATGCCCGTCATGGCCTTGGTGCCCCAGGACGGGGTTTATAAGAAATCGATTTCCAATGTCGAGGAAATCAAGGCCCGCCAGGGGCGCCTGGTCCTGATCGGCACCGAGGGTGATGAGCACCTGGCCGCCCTGACCGATGACGTCTTGTACCTGCCCCTGGTGCATGAAGAACTGAACCCGCTGCTCTACACCATTCCCGCCCAGCTCCTGGCCTACGAGATCGCCAACCGCCGCGGCTGTGATGTGGATCAGCCCCGGAACCTGGCCAAGAGCGTGACCGTGGAGTAGAGGGGCGGAATTCTCTTGATACGAATAGGAGTCGAACAACTTGCCCTCTCGCCGCCTGCCGGATTCCGGGGCCGGCGGCTGGCCCTGCTCTGTAACCAGGCCTCGACGGACCGCTCCTTCAGGCACAGCCGGGACTTGGTCATGCAACTGTTTCCGGGGCAGCTGACCTGCCTCTTTTCGCCCCAGCACGGTTTTTTCAGCGAAAAACAGGACAATATGATCGAGTCGGACCACACTCGCGATCCGGCGACCGGTCTGCCGGTTTTTTCCCTGTATGCCGAACAGCGCCGGCCGGACCCGGCCCTGTTCGAGTCATTCGACATCCTGCTGGTGGACCTGGTCGACGTGGGGACCCGGGTTTATACCTTTGCCTGGACCATGGTCTACTGCCTGCAGGTTGCGGCCGAAACCGGCCGCAAGGTGGTGGTCCTTGATCGGCCGAATCCCCTGGGCGGCAATTCTCTTGAAGGCAATCTGCTCAAGGACGAGTGGTCTTCTTTTGTCGGACTTTACGGCCTGCCCATGCGTCACGGCTTGACGCTCGGGGAGTTGGCCCTGCTCTGCAACCGGGAATTGAAGATCGGCGCGGATCTTGAAGTGATCAGGATGGAAGGTTGGCACCGCCGGATGTTTTTTCCCGAGACCGGTTTCCCCTGGGTCTTTCCTTCGCCCAATATGCCTTCTCCCACAACGGCCCTGGTCTATCCGGGGCAGGTGATCTGGGAGGGAACGAATGTTTCCGAGGGCCGCGGGACGACGCTGCCTTTCGAGCTGGTCGGCGCCCCTTTTATCCGCCACGGCGAAGTGCGAGACTTCCTGGCCCGGACCGGTCTGCCCGGCTGTGTCATGCGGCCGCTGGTGTTCGAGCCCACCTCGGGAAAATGGGCCGGCCGGCCGTGCCGGGGATTCCAGATCCATGTGACCGACCGGACGATCTTCCGGCCGTACCGGACCGGCCTCGCCCTGCTCCAGGCCTTGCTGACCCTCTATCCGGAGGAGTTCGCCTATAAAGATCCGCCTTACGAATACGAGTTCGAACGGCTGCCCCTGGACCTGATTCTCGGCGACCGGCAGGTCCGTCTGGCCCTGGAGGAGGGGACGGATATCCTGGAACTTGAGCGGTCATGGCGGCAGGAACTGGCCGGATTTGAAGACTTGCGGCGCTCGGTTTTGCTTTACGCCTGACTTTTGATCAGCTATGATCCTCGGTCTATCCGTGAACATTAGTGTGAGTGGAAACGATAAACGATGGCGAAAACATACACGTTACAGGAACTTGCCGAACTGGTTCAGGGCGAGGTGGTCGGGGACCCGTCACTGGTTGTCTCCGGGCTCAATGCCATAGAACTGGCCGGCGCGGGAGAGATCACCTTTGTCCTCGGCCCGAAACAGACCCGGCTCCTGGCCGGCAGCCGTGCCGCCGCCTGTATCGTCCCGCCTGGTGTCGGGGAGCTCGATCTGCCGCTTATCCGGGTACCGGACCCGGATTTTGCGGCCGCCGTTATTCACAATTATTTCCTGGCCGTTCCCTTTGCGGCAGAGGGGATAGATCCCTCGGTCCATATCGGCGCCGGATGTGAAGTCCCGGCCGAGGTAACCATTAAACCGCTGGTCTATCTCGGTGACCGGGTGCGGCTGGGGCAGCGGGTCACCCTGCATCCGGGCGTGGTCATCGGCAATGATTCGCTGATCGGCGACGATACCGTGTTGTATGCCAACGTGACGATCGCGGCGGGCAGCGTGATCGGCAGCCGGGTGGTCATCCACAGCGGGGCGGTGATCGGCAGTGACGGCTTCGGTTTTGCCACGGATGGTACCGGCCATCATCTCAGAAAACCCCAGGTCGGCACGGTACGGATTGATGACGAGGTGGAAATAGGGGCCAACAGCTGCATCGACCGGGCCGCATTCGGCACAACCCGGATCAGGAGCGGCGTCAAGATCGACAACCTGGTCCAGCTCGCCCACAACGTGGAGGTGGGAGAGAATTCGATTATTGTTGCCCAGGTCGGTATCGCCGGCAGTACGACACTCGGCCGGAACGTGGTGCTTGGGGGAAAAGCCGCGGTGGCCGGTCATCTGCATCTTGACGACCGGGTCATGGCCGCGGGCATGAGCGGTATCCACGGCGACCTGCCGGCCGGCTCCGTGGTCGGCGGTTATCCGGCCATGGACGTGAAGAAATGGGGCCGGGCCGCGGCGGTATATCCCCGCCTGCCGGAGATGTTGAAGGAAATCAGGAGACTGCGCCGGGAAGTTGACAAGCTTGCCCGCCATTTTTCTGATGAGGCGGAGAAAACGAATAACGAGGGAAAGGAAAAATGAATACAGAGTCGTCAAACCGGCAGTTACCAATTAACATTCAAGACATCCTCGACATGCTGCCGCAACGGTATCCCTTTATCATGGTGGACCGGGTCCTGGAGCTTGAAGAGGGGAAAAGTATCACCGCCCTGAAAAATGTGACCGCCAACGAGCCTTTTTTCCAGGGGCACTTTCCCGGGGAGCCGGTCATGCCGGGCGTGCTTATTCTCGAAGGCCTTGCCCAGGCCGGCAGCCTCCTGGCCTATCTCTCGGCGCCGGAGGTGCTTGAGGGGCAGCTCTTCTATTTCGCCGGCCTTGACGGTGTCCGCTTTCGCCGGATAGTGCGGCCGGGAGATCAGCTGGTCTTCAAGCTTGAACTGTTGAAGATGAAATCAAAGGTCGCCAAAATGAGCGGCAAGGCCTACGTGGACGACCAGCTGGCGGCCGAGGCCGAGATCATGGCCGCCTTTCGTTAAAGAATATCTGAATCCGTTCATTACATTACAGGATATAAAAAAAATGACCATCCACTCCACTGCCGTGGTTGATTCACAGGCGGAAATAGATGAAACTGCCGATATCGGCGCCTATGCCGTGATCGACGGGCGGGTGACTGTCGGCCCGGAGACCGTTGTCGGCAGCCATGCCGTCATTTCCGGCCCGACTTCCATCGGCGCCCGCAACAGGATCGGCTCTTTCACCTCCATCGGCGCGCCGCCCCAGGATATGCATTACCGGGACGAGCCGACAAAGCTGATCATCGGTGACGACAACCTGATTCGCGAATATGTTTCCATTCACCGGGGAACCGTGGCGGGCAAGGGTGAAACGGTGATCGGCAACGGGAATATGCTTATGGCCTACTGCCATGTCGCCCATGACTGCGTGATCGGCAACCAGGTCATCATGGCCAACGTGGCGACCCTGGCCGGCCATGTGGTATTGGGTGATCATGTGAATCTCGGCGGCCTGGTCGCCGTCCATCAATACTGCCGTATCGGGCCATATACCTATGTGGGCGGCATGTCCGGCATCAGCCTTGACGTTCCTCCCTATGTGATTCTGAGCGGGACGCGCAACCGCATGCGCATCAGCGGCATCAATAAAATCGGCCTGCGGCGCAGCGGCGTCAGCCGGGAGAATATCGCCAAGCTGGAACAGGCGTTCAGGATCATCTTCCGTTCCCCGCAGCTCCTGTTGAAAGATGCCCTGCTCAAGACCATTGAAGAGATCCCCGGCTGTCCCGAGGTTGAGACCCTGGTTGAATTTTTCCAGACCTCGAAACGCGGGGTGGTCAAACGCACACTTGACGATTGATGGCCGATGAATTGCCGAAAACGATGAATGCCGTGATCGGACTTATTGCCGGCGGCGGCCAGTTTCCCCTGCTCTTTGCCGAAGCGGCGAGGGCAAGGGGAAAAAGGGTCGCGGCCGTCGGCCACCTGAGCGAATCCCTGCCCGAACTCGAGGATGCCGTTGACGTCACCTGTTGGGTGAAGCTTGGGCAACTCGGCCGGATTATCAAATTTTTTCACAACCAGGGCGTCCGCCAGGCCGTCTTTGCCGGGACCATCACCAAGACCCGGATTTTCAAGGATGTGCTGCCGGACCTGAAGGGGCTGAGCCTGTGGAATAAAATCGACAGCCGTCAGGATGACGCCATCCTTCGTGCCGTTGCCAGAGCCCTTGAAGATGAAGGGATTCAGATCCTTGCCTCTACCTGCTACCTGGAGCACCTGTTGTTTCCCAAAGGTGTCCTGACCAGGAAAAAACCGGGTGCCGGGCAGCTGGAGGACATCCGTTTCGGCTGGCGGATCGCTCGGGAGATCGGCCGTCTCGATATCGGCCAGTGCGTCGTGGTGCGGGGGCGCAGTGTCCTGGCGGTGGAGGCCATTGAGGGTACGGACGCCGCCATTGTCAGGGGCGGCGGCCTGGCCGGCTCGGGGGCCGTGGTGGTGAAGCTCAAGAAACCGAACCAGGATTTTCGTTTTGACCTGCCGGCGACCGGGGTGCAAACCATTGAAGCCCTGGCAAGTATT
>JAADIK010000125.1 GCA_013151365.1 Deltaproteobacteria bacterium | reverse complement strand
CAATCGCAAAATCCTCAACATAGCACTGCTATGCCTGCGGTTTTGCTCAATCGGCTCAACTCAATCTGACCCAAATCCGGGCGCCAATTCTACCAATTAATTTCTGCGCAAGCCCTTAGATACGGGAATAACTGATCACGCTGAGGACGGCATAGAGGGCAAACCAGACGCCGATGAAGATTAGGTAAAGGGAGCGTTTTCGTCCCTCCCGCGGCAGGGTCAGCAGGGCGGCGATGATGGCGGCCGGAAACACCACGCCGGCCCAGAATGGCTGGACGGTACGGAGAAGTTCCTGGAGGCCGAGAAAAAACCAGGGCCCGGCAATATGCACGAGGCCGATTTTGTCCGGCTCCATGGGCGCGATCAGGAGAGTGGCAAGCAGCAGAAAGAGAAGGATCAGCGGCAGATGGTCCCGCCAGCGGCTGGTATAGCGCCGGAGATGGGGCCAGACGCAGTAACCGCCCAGCACGATAAGGCCGATCAGGTGATTGACGTAAACCCGTTTGAGGCCGTTTGCCGTAATGGCCAGAAAAAGATCGTTGAGCCAGCTGCCGATGAGCGGAATAGACAGGGTGAGATGTTCGGCTATGGCGCCGGCCGCCGCACCCGTGGCATCATTTCGCAGGATATAACCGGTAAAGAGCAGCAGCAGCGCTATGGGTACGCTCAGCGTTAAGCGGATCCAGGCAAGACGACTGTAGTAATGGTTGTTCTCCCAGATCGCCGCGGCCAGGTGGCAGAGCAGCAGCAGCATGAAGGCCTGGCTGGAATAGTAATGCAGGGAGCGCCAGAAATCGCCGTAGGGCACAATGATTTCGATGGTGGCGGTGGAGTAGAAGGGTTCCGCCGGGTTGTACTGCAGGGCGACGACGAGGCCCGACAAAACCGAGATGTAGAGACTGATCAGGGCCTGGCCGCCCCAGTTAACTGCCAGGGCCTTCTGCTTCAGAAAGCCAAGGGGCCGTTTCACGGCATGACCGATCATAGGGTCACCATGTAACCTGTTACCTTGCCGTTGTTATCCTTGATAATCTTGACCGGGTAGATTGGCAGATTGCGTTTGGCCGGACCGGCAACCCGTTTGCCTTCGCGGGTGAATCGACTCTGGTGACAGGGGCATTCTATGAGCCCCAGCTCTTTGCGGTAATTGACCCGGCAGCCGAGGTGGGTGCAGATTCGTGAAACGGCCAGCGGTCCCTGGGCGAGGATGAAGAGGATAAAGTCATGCTCCGTGTAAACGCTCCTGGCCGGCAGCGCTTTAGGGACGAGGATATGGCGCGGTTTGCGCTTGACCGTGAAGCCGGTAAAACGAAACAGCGGCCGGAGCAGGGCCAGTCCCGTAAGCGCCAGGACTCCCTGGGTCACCCTGATCAGGAGGTGACGGCGGTTGATGCCCGGAGTTGGTCTGGTTTGGTCCATGGCAGGAAGGAGGCGCGAGTCAGCTGAATTTCTGTTGCAGGGCCATCCGGACATGGTCCGGCACCACGCCGTCGACATTGCCGCCATGCCTGGCCGCATCCTTGATGATGCTTGAACTGATAAAGATCCAGCGGAATCCGGTCATCAGAAACACGGTTTCAATTTTACGTTCAAGCTTCCTGTTCATGAGGGCCAGCTGAAATTCGTAATCAAAATCGGATACCGCCCTTAAACCACGGACTATGGCGCAGGCATTTTCCTGCATGGCATAGTCGACGATAAGTCCGGCCGTGGTGTCCACCCCGATCCTGCCGTTGTAATCCGCAAAACACCGTTTGATCATCTCGATACGTTCGGCCGTGGAAAAGAGGGGGGTTTTCTCCGTATTAACGGCAATGACGATGATGATCCGGTCAAAGAGCCGCAGGGCGCGTTTGATGATATCGATATGGCCGTTGGTAATGGGGTCAAAGGTGCCCGGATAGACGGCTATCGAGGGACTCTTCGCCGGATATTCGGTTGGCCGCTGGTCGTGATGAGACATGATAAACAGAATGGTTGAGGTTTTTGGTCAGGTGGCAAGCCGGTAGATCCGGATGCCGGTTTCTCCGTAACGACGTTTTTTCCACAAGCGCAGGCGGCCGACGGCCTCCGGCAGTTCTTCGGTCCACCGTTCTTCGGCGATGACCCGGCCGCCCGGCGCTGCAAGACCTGTTTTTTCTACCATTAACAGGGTCTTCTCCGCCAGTTTTTTCTCGTACGGCGGGTCAAGGAAGATGAGGTCGAACGGGTGATGAGCGGAGAATTTGTTTCCTAAGGCCTGAAAAGCGGAGTCCTTGTTCAGGTCAAGGCGCATGATCGTTGCGGGCGGTTGTTCGAAGCAGAGCTGCAGGTTCATGCGGATCAGCTCCAGGGACCGGGGCGACCGGTCGACGAAAACCGCATGCGCCGCGCCCCGGCTGAGCGCCTCGAGGCCAAGGGCGCCGGTGCCGGAAAAAAGATCGAGAACAAGAGCCCCGGCAATATGTTCGTTCAGGATACTGAACAGGGCTTCGCGCACCCGGTCAGTGGTTGGCCGGATCGCGTTGTTCCGTCCCGGTCCCGGGCAGGTCAGTTTTCGGCTTCGGGCCGTGCCGCCGGTAATACGCAATGAATTGATCAGTCAGTCAGGATGGCGGAAAAACAACCCCGGTTATGACGAATACTTATCCTCTGCCAGTTTCTTCCTGGTGGCAAACTGATACAGGGCCATGGCCGGACCGGAGACAATATAGACGAGAATGGCTCCGAACAGGGTGACCGGGGGCTCGGTGGCCAGCAGGATCAGCAGCAACAGCATGCCGACAACCAGCTGGAAGACCTTGCCTTTTTTGATGTGCGGCTGCTTGAAACTGAGATAGCGGTGGTTGCTGACCATCAGGTACGAGAGGACATACACCAACAGGAGAATGGAGAGGTGTTTGACGGTGCCGGTGGCGCCGAGAAACCTGCTGAACATCACTGTCGTGGCAATCATGCCCGCTGCGGCCGGGCAGGGCAGGCCGACAAAGTCAGGACCGGTGGTCTCCGCCTGTGAGTTGAATCGTGCCAGCCTGAGGGCGGTTGTTGCCACGTAGAGAAAGGCAGCGAGCCAACCGTAACGCCCATACGGTGTCAGGGCCCAGAGATAGGCCAGCAGGCCCGGGGCCACGCCAAAAGAAACCAGGTCGCAGAGCGAATCAAGCTCCATGCCGAACCGGCTGGTCGAGCGGGTCATCCGGGCCACCCGGCCGTCAAGACCGTCGAATACCATAGCGACCAGAATGGCGACGGCCGCCGTGAAGTAATGACCGTTAATGGTGGCGATAATCGAATAAAAACCGCTGAACAGGCTGGCGCAGGTCAGCATGCAGGGCAGCGGGGAAAATTTCGAATTAGTATTTGTCTCCATGGACACCTCATCCATTGTGAACATCCGGTCAGGATGTTTTCTTTATATATATGGATATTGTAGTTATTGACGGGGAATAATTCAAATAAAATATGTAGCTATTCGAATGCGCCCCATATTCGGGTAAGCGGGCCGGTGAATCTATAGTATGGCGATGAACGGTATTCTTCAGGCGCTGGGCTGATTCATCCGGCCGAGTACCGTCTCGCCGGCCCTGACCTTCTGGCCCTTGCTGATCTCAAGCTCCACCTGGAGCGGCAGGTAGAGATCGACCCGGGAGCCGAAGCGAATAAGGCCGTAGCGCTGTCCCGTTTGCACCCGGTCTCCTTTTTCCGCCCGGCAGACAATGCGACGGGCAATAAGACCGGCGACCTGGACTACCCCGTATCGTTGCTTGCCGTCGGTCATGATTGTGAGGGCGCAGTATTCGTTGTGCAGGGCGCCGCGCTTGGAATCGGCGGAATAAAAGGCGCCGGGCTTGAAGGTCACCTGCTCGATCTGGCCCGGGAAGGGGATACGGTTGACGTGGACGTTGAAAATGTTCATGAAGATTGAAACCTTAAGGACCTGCTCCTGGAGGAAGCGGTCATCGAACATTTTTTCGATGAGAATGATTTTGCCGTCGGCCGGGGAAACAAGGGCGTCGGAGCGGTCCGGAACGACCCGGGCCGGGTCCCGGAAAAACCAGGTTATGAAGCCGGTCACCGCCAGTCCGGTCAAGGCGGCGATATGATAGGAGAGTACGGCGCAGATCAGGGTGATGAAACCGCTGAACAGGATAAAGGGATAGCCTTCGCGGGCGAGAGAAATCCTTGGTTTTTTCATGTAATAGGCGCGTTCTGCTTAAGCGGAGGCTTCCAAGTCGAAAACCGAACAGGGCATGGCCGTAGCAACGGTCATGCCCTGAGATATTGATGTTCGGAGGTTGAACATGGTTTTTATTTTTTGGGAGCCCTCGCCATGGCAATGGTGCCGGTACGGATGATCTCCTTGATGCCAAGGGGACGAAGAATATCGATCACCGCTTTGATTTTGCTTTCCGGTCCGGTCATCTCCACCGTATAGGTGGTGGGGCTGACGTCAACGACTTTGCCGCGGAAGATGTCGATAACGCGGAGAACTTCGGCCCGGGTATGTGCTTCGGCCTTGACCTGGATCAGGACCATCTCCCGCTCGACGAATTCACCTTCGCTGATATCGGTAACCTTGATCACGTCGATCAGCTTATGCAGCTGCTTGGTGATCTGTTCAATAATTGATTCATCGCCATGGGTGACCAGGGTGAGGCAGGAAACCTTGGGGTCCAGGGTTTCGGCCACGCTCAGACTTTCAATGTTGAAGCCACGGCCGCTGAACAGGCCGGTTACCCGGGACAGGGCGCCGGGCTTATTCAGAAGAAGAACCGAAAGTGTATGTTTCATTGATCTGATCCTATAACAGTCTCGAGGTTAAACACTGCTCGTAAGGCAGCGGGGTATTTTCGTTTGGACGACGATTAGACAAGCAACATTTCCGTGGTGGCTTTGCCGGCCGGGACCATCGGGTATACCCCTTCCTCACGGTTGACAATGAAATCCATGATCACCAGGTTGTCGGTCGCCAGGGCCTCCTTGATGACCGGCTCGACCTCGTCCTTGGTTTTGGCCCGCAGGCCGACCGCGCCATAGGCCTTGGCCAGTTCGACAAAGTCCGGTGTGACCTCCATGACGGTGGCGGAATAACGGCGATTGTAAAACAGTTCCTGCCACTGGCGGACCATGCCCAGGTAACCGTTGTTGAGGATGGCGATTTTAACCGGCGCCCCCCATTGCTTGGCGGTAGCGAGTTCCTGGATATTCATCTGGATGGAACCGTCGCCGGCGATATCGATAACCGTGGCGTTGGGATAGGCCAGTTTGGCGCCGATGGCCGCGGGCAGTCCATAGCCCATGGTGCCCAGGCCTCCCGATGTCAGCAGGTGGCGCGGTTTGTTGAACTTGTAGAACTGGGCCGCCCACATCTGGTTCTGGCCGACCTCGGTGGCAATGATGGCATCGCCGCCGGTCAGTTCGTTGAGCTTTTCGACAACATACTGCGGCTTGATAATGTCCCCTTCATCATGATAGGTCAGCGGATGCTCTTGCTGCCAGACGTCGATCCTTTCGATCCAGGGCTGATGCCTGGCGGCAAAGTCCTTGGGGTCGAAATCCTTGAGCCGGTCAAACCAGGTGTTCATGGCCTGCAGGGCCAGTTTGCAGTCTGCGACAATGGGGATGTCAACCCCGACGTTCTTGCTGATGGAAGTCGGGTCGATATCGATATGAATGATCTTGGCGTGCGGCGCAAAGGCGTCCAGCCGTCCCGTCACCCGGTCGTCAAAGCGGGCGCCTACGGCAATGAGCAGGTCGCTTTTGGCGACGGCCATGTTGGCGGCATAGGTGCCGTGCATGCCGAGCATGCCGAGTGACAGCGGGTCGGTGCCCGGAAAACCGCCAAGGCCCATGAGGGTCATTGTTACGGGAATACTAAGTTTTTTCGCCAGTTCGGTCAATTCCTTGTTGGCGTTGGAGAGGATAACGCCGCCGCCGACATAGAGGACCGGGGATTTGGCCTTCAGCATCGCCCGGCAGGCCTTTTCCACCTGGCCGGGATGGGGCTCGTAGTTCGGCTGGTAGGTCTGCATCTTGATCTTCTTCTTTTCGGGAAAGTTGACCTTTGAAGCAACCACATCCTTGGGCAGATCGATGAGGACCGGACCGGGCCGGCCGGAAGCGGCGAGATAAAAAGCCTCGCGCAGGACCGGGACCAGGTCCGCCGGGTCCTTGACCAGGTAGTTATGCTTGGTGCAGGGCCGGGTAATGCCGACGATGTCGACTTCCTGAAAGGCATCGTTGCCGATCAGGGCGCGCGGGACCTGGCCGGTCAGCACAACCAGCGGAATTGAATCCATGTAGGCGGTGGCAATGCCGGTGACCCCGTTGGTCGCACCGGGGCCGGAGGTCAACAGTGCCACCCCGACTCCGCCGGTTGCCCGGGCATAGCCGTCTGCCGCATGAATGGCACCCTGCTCATGACGAACCAGGACATGGGTAATATCCGAATCAAGAAGTTCGTCATACAGGTCAATGACGGCTCCTCCCGGAAAACCGAAAATGAGATTAACACCTTCTTCCTGCAGGCACTTGACGATTGCCTGTGCGCCGGTCATTTTTTTCATCGAATATCCCTTCCTTCAGTTTGACGCTATCGTTGTCTGTTTTCGGTATCTGAATAAATTGTCACAAAGTATTACAAGGAGGTCAGGCAAAAAAAAATCATTGCACCTTTCGGCGTCCCGGCCCGGTTTCTGTCGATTCTCAATAGCGAATACGACCTCGATTCCGGTGTCGATCAGGTTAACTTATTCTGGCGCGAATCCTTGCGAATAGTCTCTTAACATAAAGTTATTGCAATTTCCTGTCAAGCTTGAAGCCGATAAAATCGGCTTGGGGTTGGGAATCATTCTTGTTCGGTTGGTGCCCCGGCAAATCGTAACCGGTCACAGAGCGGACCCTCTACGCTATTATTTACATCCAACCCCAAGCCGTCACTGATTCAGGCGGATTATTTCCGGCTCCGGGCCTCAACGTGACTGATCATCTTCGAGACCGGTTCTCCATTCGGCCCCGTGGCCATGGGATTTATTTTCAGGAGTTGCCGCCAGGAGCGGATGGCGTTCCCGGTTTCATTCAGGTCGTTAAGCAGGACAACTCCCCGGTTGAACAGGGCCTGTTCAAAGCGAGGATTAACCTGCAGCGCCTTGTCAAATGCGGCAATCGCCTGTCGAGGCTGGTTATTCCTTCTGTACATTACCCCGAGATCGGTCAGTATCGCAGGGTCCCCGGGAGCGAGAGCAAGGGATCTGTTATAGGCATGAATGGCTTTGGCGGGTTGGTTGGAATCAAAATAGGCATGGCCGAGCTGAGTCCAGGCCGCGACACTGTCGGGATGTTCCCTGACCGCCTGTTCCAGGGACGCAATTTTCCCGGCAGATTGATTCTGCTGCTGTGACGGCGGTGATTGCGCGACTTCGGTAATGCCTGGTGACTGGTATGAGCTGAAGGCCACACCGCCTAAAAAACCGATGACCAGCGAGACGGCCATGCCGATGAGAAAATTCTGTTTCTTGACGTATTTTTCAGTAGTTGCCATGTGTTTCTCCCTTTTCGTCGGCCTGCTCCCCCGGAGACTCGCAGGCTTGATCCAACCAACATTGTCGGAGAGAACAACACCCCCTACGAATGGAGTGTGCGCTGGAACTCGGGGGCGGGCCGTTCAAAAAAATAAGTTCGCGGCCTGGCGCCTGGATCGGGGCCGGATTTTGTTGTGCCGATTGGTGAACCGTAAGGGCATACCCCATATTTGTCAATATGTCAGGGGGGATGAATTTTTCTTATGGGCCCTAATGGCCTGTAAGAAGATAACAAGAACATCTTGCATCTCATCTTCAGGCCATCTTTGGCTACGGTGCAATCGCAAAATCCTCGACGTAGCCCTGCTACGCCTGCGGT
>JAADIK010000099.1 GCA_013151365.1 Deltaproteobacteria bacterium | reverse complement strand
TATGCCTCAATGTTGCGCTGGAATTACCGGGCGTGGCCGGGCACGGGCGGTTATAACGGCTGTGCCATCTGTCATACTACCAAGGATTGATCCGGCCCGGGGCAAGTTTTTTGCCGGTCCCCTGAATAGTTACCTGAAATGATTATGGGCATGAACATGAAAATAAGATTTCGTAAGTTGCGCTGGCAGGAGTGGGCCATTTTTTTATTTGTCCCGCCTCTCCTGTTTTCCGGCTCCGTCCGGGCGGGTGATTATCTGAATTCAGCCCATGGATCGTCGACGATCGGGGTATTGCGGCCGATCATGGGAGATGCTCCGCCGGCAGGATTTGGTTATTCCCGGGGCAACTGCGCCCACTGCCATGAACAGCATGCCAGTGTCGGCGGCACGGAGCCGGCTCCAGTCGACGGAGCTGCGCCTTACACTCTTTTTACCCGTAATTTCAATACCGGTGCGACAACTGGAGGACCTTATTTAGAGTCGGACGATTTTTGTTTCTATTGCCATAATAACTCTGCCTCGGTCCAGCCGGTTACCAACAATGACTACAGTCAGGTCTTCGGCTGCAGCACTACCCAGGGACCGGTCGACATCATGGCTGCATTTAACCAGACCTCGCATCATAACCTGTACGATGTCTGGAATTTTGTCGACAACAATACGGCTTTTCCCTGGTTTACCAGTTACTCGAATCCCTGTAACGCCTGTCATAATCCCCACAAGGCCCGCCGCAACTGGTCGGCTCCGCAAGATATTACCTTGTCTGTTATTTCCAGGCCTTCTGATCATTTTTCCCTGTGGGGGACGACAGCGGCCCAGACCATGGGCGGTGTATATGGTACCCAGTATGAGCCGCCGTACTGTGCGAGTTCGTCAAACAGGGAACCGGCCGCGTCAGCCGATGCCATAACGGGCCGGGCCA
This sequence comes from Deltaproteobacteria bacterium, assembly GCA_013151365.1. Taxonomy (GTDB): domain Bacteria; phylum Desulfobacterota; class Desulfobulbia; order Desulfobulbales; family Desulfobulbaceae; genus BMS3Abin13. The sequence continues at coordinate 6,981 of JAADIK010000099.1, read as the reverse complement.
ACACGCCTGATTATGTTGCATTGTGCACTGACTGCCATAACTCGAGTAACACGATATACAGCACGACCCTGGGAAGAAATCTCCTCCAGATTGACTGGAGCACCGGGGATCAACACGGCGCTGTCGCCGGTACCGGCACCAGAGCCCTTAAGGCACCCTATAGTTCAGCCACCAACTATGTCCTTTCCTGCCTTGACTGCCATGAACCCCACGGGTCACCCAATATCACCCTGCTCAGGCGGCGGGCCAACGGCGGCGACCTGTTGAACCCCATAACCACCGCCCTGGCTGATCCGCCCGGTACCGGCACTGACAATAGTAACATAGAGCTGGGCTATCTCTGCATGCGCTGTCATCAACAGGACAGCGGTACCGGCACCAGCGCGACCGACCCGCCCGAATGGCATTACGTGCATCACGAGGTGGCCGGCCATCCATATACTGCATGGAGGTGTCGGAACTGCCATGGCTCTCCATGGCCCATTGCCTGCGACAAGTGCCATTTTCACGGGGGCACGGATGCCTGGTTTGGTACGCGGGCGACCGGGCATAAAACTTTCTGAACGAGAACCTGCTAGGGGGACGAAACAGCCGGTGCCGGCTGGGACGCTGTTAGCCACTGAACGGCATTTGAATTTCGCCCGGCCATGGCGTCATTCCCGGAACAGGTAACAGGAAAACCTGACCAATGAAGACTGCACTGAAATGTTTGCACACAGCTCTCGCCGTCTCGTTCCTGCTGGTGCTGGTGGCCGGCTGCGCGGCTTCCGGTGGTTCTGCGCAAAAAACGGCTCCGTCCTTCGGGGCGGCTGGACAGCAGGGGCTGCTTTCTCTTTTTCTCAACCTGAAAGAGAGTAACGGGCCGGCCCTGACCATGACCATTGCCTCTATCGAGGTCCTTTCCGGCAACGGCGTCTGGGTATCGGTGGCCGCGGCTCCCCTGGAAATCAAGGCCGGCGAGATCAGGGGCGGCCAGAAGTTCCTGGCCAGGGCGGCCCTGCCCACGGGCACCTATTCCCGTCTTCGTTTTACCCTGGCCGGGGCTTTTATTGCCAAAGGAGCGGGGAAACGTCTCGGTCTGGCTCTGAAGGAGCCGCAGGTCGTCATGGTTTTGCACCAACCTCTTTATGTGAGTGGAGGTGACTCCAAATCACTGTTTCTGACCTGGGATACGAGGGCTTCCCTGCACGACAATGTTTTTCGTCCCGTCATCCTGGTGGCGCCCAGGCTGAAAAATATGATCGCCGACGTGGCCTATGTGGCCTGTCCGGATATCAATACCGTTTTTATGTTCCGGACGGACCGGAACCGGGTCTGCGATTCCATGGGGATCAGGGGCGGGCCAACCTATCTGTTCAAAGATCCCCGGCAACAGAGTGATACGGTCTACGCCCTGACCGGGCGGCGGACTGAGATCAATATTATTTCGCCGGCCGCCAACAAGGTGGTTGAACAATACGGCCTGCCCATGAGCAGTGAAGCCTCCTTTATGGCCTTGAGCCCGGACGGCCGCTGGGGCTACATCGTCGATCAGCAGCAGGGCGATGTGGTGCGCATGGATATGAGTACCGGCCGGGTTGCCGACCGTGTCCACTTGGGCTACCAGCCATCGTATATTATATACCTGAAAAAATATAATCTCCTGGCCGTGAGCTTAAGTCTTTCCCAGACCGTTGTTCTTCTTGATGCCGAAACATTGTCCCGGACGGCGGCCATTTCCACTGGTCCCCGCCCCGAGGGCCTGTGGGACTCGGGGGGAAAATGGCTCTATATTGCCGAGTCCGGATCCAACTCGGTCCTGTTCTATGACCTGGAGAATAATGAGATCGTCAAGCGGATCCTGGTGGGATTCAGCCCCAGACGCATCATCTCCAATAATTATTCTATTTATGTGACGAACTACGACTCCAGTTCCATCTCGGTCTTGCGGCCAGGGCAACTCGGACCTTCCTGGACCATCCCCCTGCCCGGCCGGCCCCTGGAAATAGCTGATGCGCCGAATAATAAGTGGATCTACGTGGGCAACGAACAGGGGAACTGCATTACCGTCGTCGATCCCGGCAGCAGCAGGGTGGTGGGCAAGATAGAGCTTGGCGCCAAGCCCATGGGGATCGTGGTCCTGAGATAGATCTTCCGTAGGTTTGGGTAGAGGAACGAAACCCAACAAACCGGCTCCCAACAAATCGATTACCAGGCTTGGTCGTTGATGATGTCGCCCCTGGTCGAGACGACCACCTGCCTGACCGGCACGGATGAGCCCGCATTGTCATGGGCTTTTTTGATAATCTGCAGCATGGCCGCGCAACATGGTACTTCCATTATCAGGATGGTCAGGGATTTGAGTTTCCTGGTCCGGAAGATCTCCGTGAACCGATCCACGTACATCCCGGCGTCATCAAACTTGGGGCAGCCCATCATCACCACCCGGCCCGTGATGAAATCGCGCTGGATCCCGGCATAGGCCACCGCCGTACAGTCTGCGGCAACCAGCAGGTCGCAATTTTCCAGGAACGGCGCCGCCGGGGGGATGAGCCTGATCTGCACCGGCCAATGCGACAGAGCCGAACCGGTTTGCGGGCCGGCAACGTTGGCCGCCTCGCATGGTGACATCGGAGACAGTGTTGTTAACCGGGCGGAAGGACAGCCTCCCCCCGGCCGGTCCTGTTTTTTCTTTTTTTCATCAAGAAAGGTCCGGACCGCGTCTTCGTCGAATTCATCCGCCTCCCGTTCAACGATTTTCAGGGCTCCGGTAGGGCAGGCGCCCAGACAGGCGCCCAGGCCGTCACAGAGCCTGTCCGCGGCCAGGCGGGCCTTGCCGTCAACGATCTCCAGGGAACCTTCGGCACAGTCCGGCACGCATTCGCCGCAGCCGGTACAGAGTTCTTCGTCGATCTCGATGATTTTTCTGACTGTTTTCATTATATGTTTCCGCCTTAATTTTTTTGAATTTTTTGGATGTCGAAGATTTTGTGATTGCCGGCCGATTTATTGTCGATCCGTTTAGTCACGAACATATTTCCGCAGGGCTTTTTCCGCCGCCCTGCGGCCTGATCGGGTGAGGCATGAGGCATGCAGTATTTTTTCGAGCCGTTCGGCGGTCGGCGCCTTTTCCCGGTATTTTTCATCCAGGTTGACAATCAGGTCGGCATCGTAGAGCACCTTGAAGTTTACTGTTTCCTGGTCCCGCGGCGTATGATGATGCCCGATAATGTCACAGACTTCGTCGATCAGTTCTGCCTGGGCCTTCAGGCCGGTCAGCAGCTCCCGGGCTACCGGCGGCCCTTCCGAGTGCTGGTATCTTGCCGCGGAGGAGTTGAATTTCCGTTCGGCCTCCCTGATGCCGATATCATGGAGATAGGCGGCAGCCATGATGACCGCCATGTTGCCTTGCTCCTCTTTGCCGATTTCAGCGGCATGGGCGGCAACGTCTTCGGCATGTTTGATTCGCCTCCGGTCCGGACCGAAATATTTGCGCATGGCCAAGGCGACCCTGTCCTTGAACAGGTCGTCTCGTTTTGCCAGCATTTCAGGCGGCATGGAGCCGAGACACTGCTCGGCATAGGGGCAGTAGGAGGCGCAGCCGAAATCCATTGACGGATTAAGCAGCCGGTGCCCGCAGTGACTGCATTTGCGCTGGCTGTCATCCTTGAAGAATTCAACACTGTTGCCGCAATGGGGGCATGTGGTTTCAAAAACGGCATCACCGCTCCAGTAGCGGCTGTCTTGTCCTGGACATTGCATGGTTAATCCTCTGTGGTTATCCGAGTATGCTTTCCTTGAGGGCATCAATACCGAATTTTTCCATGAAACGGGCACTGCGGCTTTTGGGCGCTGCCTTCTCGGTATAGAGGTTAAGGCACTTTTCAATCAGCGCCACCGCCTCGTTATCACTTAAATTTTCGGCAACCACGTCGCCGATTCTCGGCCGGCCGCCGGCATTGCCGCCGAAGATGAAGCACCAGCCTTTTTTCTGGGCCACCAGGCCGACATCACGCACCCAGGATTCGCAGCAGCACATGCGGCAGCCGGAAATGCCGACCTTGACCTTGTAGGGCAGCGGCCTGTCCAGCACCAGTTTGTCAAGGGCTTCACCCATGGCCAACGAATCACCGGCACCGTATTTGCACCATTGGCTGCCCGGGCAGGCCTGGATATTGTGGAGTCGATTACGGCTGTGTGGTGGCTTGGCCGGGATATTCAACTCTTTTTTCAGGGCATCGAGTTTTTCCGGTGCCAGACCCAGAAAGGAGAGGCGCTGGCCCCCGGTAATCTTGATCAGGGGCGGGGCATACCGGTCGGCGATTGTCACCAGCCGCTTCAGGTCTTCCGCTGTCAGCCGGCCAAATTGTGTTCCGGGAATGGTGGTATATGTTTTGTGGTTTTGCGAATCGCTCATGATTACTCCTCGATTTTCCTGTTGCCCATCCTGTTTTATTTATAGATCCTTACCCGCCGGATGGATGCACGGGTAAGGGAAAGGGGGCATGATTATCCGAGGATGGCCTTCAGGTCCTCCTCCGGGGTTGCTGCCAGGGGCTTGATATCAAAGTTGTCCACCAGGACCTGCAACACGGCCGGGCTTATAAAGGTCGGCAGGGAGGGTCCAAGGCGGATGTCCTTTATTCCTAAATACAACAGGGTCAGCAGAATGGCCACGGCTTTCTGTTCGTACCAGGAAAGAATTATTGACAGGGGCAGGTCGTTGACCCCGCAGTCAAAGGCATTGGCCAGAGCCACGGCAATCTGGATGGCCGAGTAGGCATCGTTGCACTGGCCCACATCGAGCAGCCGCGGAATCCCGCCGATATCGCCGAGATTTTTGTCAAAGAAGCGGAACTTGCCGCAGGCCAGGGTCAGGACCAGGCAGTCTGCCGGAACCTGCTCGACGAATTTGGTGTAATAGTTCCGGCCCGATTTGGCGCCGTCGCAGCCGCCGACCAGGAAAAAGTGGCGGATAGCCTTGGATTTGACGCCTTCGATGATCTTGTCGGCCACGCCGAGAACCGTGTTGCGGGCAAAACCGACCATGACTGAGCCCTTGTCCGTGTCCTCGGTAAAGCCCGGCATCGACAGCGCCTTGTCAATGAGCGGGGTGAAATCCTTGTCCGTGACATGGTTGACGCCGGGCCAACCCACCAGGCCGGTGGTGAAGACGCGGTCCATGTAGGAGTCCCGCGGTTTCTGAATACAGTTCGTGGTAAACAGCACCGGTCCCGGAAAGTCGGGGAGCTCTTTGTGCTGGTTCTGCCAGGCGGTGCCGAAATGACCATGGAAATGGTCGTACTTCTTGAGCTCGGGATAGCCGTGGGCCGGGAGCATCTCACCGTGGGTATAGATGTTGATTCCCTTGCCTTCGGTCTGCTTCAGCAGCAGGGCCAGGTCTTTCAGGTCATGGCCGCTGATCAGGATGCACTTGCCTTTTTTGGCGCCCAGGGGCACACTGGTCGGCACGGGGTGGCCGTAAGTACCGGTGTTACCGGCATCCAGGATTTTCATGGCGAGCAGGTTGATTTCTCCGGCCTTGAGAGCGACGGCAACGCAAGCGTCAACGCTCAGGCCCGTGGTCATCAGGGCAACCAGAGCCTCATAGAGGAAGCCGGCAATCGCGTCGTCTTTCTGCCCGAGGATCCAGGCGTGGTCCGCATAGGCGGCAATGCCTTTCAAACCGTACAACAGGGTCTGTTTGAGGGAGCGGATATTCTCGTCTTCGTCAAGGGTTCTGATAAAGTCAAGAGCGGCACCCTGGGCGGCCAGGCCGTCGATACTGTCAGCCGGGGTAAAGGTGGCGGCCGCCTGGTCGAAATCAGTTCGGCCGCCGGCGGCGGCGACTTTTGCCTTCACGGATTCGCGCAGTTCCACGGCCCGGTTGACCAGTTCCTGGAAGCGGGCCGGATCAAAATCCACGTTGGTCAGGGTGGAAAAGATGGCCTGCATGGTGAAAAGGTCGGCCTCTTCGTCCACGATGCCCATCTTCCGTCCCTCGGCGGCATACAGGGCCAGGCCCTGGACTCCATGCATCAGCAGGTCCTGGAGATCCGCGACTTCCGGTTTTTTCCCGCATACCCCGATCTTGCTGCATCCGGTCCCTTGGGCTGTCTGTTCACATTGATTGCAAAACATTGTTGTTCTCCTCTGTCTGGTTAATAATCGTGTTTATTTTTCGTTTCGGATTATGATTTAATCATACACCGGTTGAGATCATTTCCATTGACCTAGGTCAAAAGTAATTTTTTTAGAGCAGTACATGGACAAAAAAAAGCAAAATAAAAAAAAGAAAATTATGGCCGGCAGCCTCTTGTTTTCAGGTATTCCCGAAGCGCAGCTCGATGAAGTCGCCGCTATTGCGGTGGACAAAACCTGTCGCCGGGGCGAGTCGATTTTCTTCGAAGGCGATGAAGGTACCGGCTTTTATATGGTTGTTGAGGGGCAGGTTAAAATCTACAAGATGTCCTTTGACGGCAAGGAGCAGATTCTGCACATTTTCGGTCCGGGTGAGCCCTTTGGCGAGGTGCCGGTTTTTCACGGCCAGCCTTTTCCCGCCAACGCAATGGCCCTGGTCAATTCGAGCCTGCTCTTTTTCCCGCGCCGAAAGTTTGTGGACCTGGTGACGGCCAATCCTTCACTGGCCCTTAACATGCTGGCCATGCTGTCTTTCCGGCTGCGGCGTTTCGCGGCCCAGATCGAGAGTCTCTCCCTGAAAGAAGTCCCCGGCCGCCTGGCCGCCTATCTCGTGTACCTGGCGGAAGAGCAGGGGACAACCGAACGGGTCACCCTGGATATTCCCAAGGGTCAGCTTGCCAGCCTGCTGGGGACCATCCCGGAGACCCTGTCACGGATCTTTGCCAGGATGACGGATGAGGGCCTGATCCGGGTCGACGGCCGGACGATCCTGATTGATGATTTCGAGAAGCTAAGGGAGTGGTAACAGGTCACCGGAGCTGCGGAGCCCGGGCCAGTTTTATGCTCTCCGTCACGACATAC
>JAADIK010000054.1 GCA_013151365.1 Deltaproteobacteria bacterium | reverse complement strand
TTGCCCCGGCAGTCATGAAGTACCCGGTTGATATGTTCCCATTCCATCCGGGCGAGGGAAGGGGCCTGGATTTGATCGGGCCGGTCAGGATGATCAGGAGAAGCGGCCTGAGTCAAGGCCTTGAAAATGTCATCAACATCAGTGGGTTTAGGCAGATAGGAGAGCGCCCCTGATTTGACCGCCTCCGTGGCCGTGGCAATGCTGCCGTAGCCGGTCAGCACCACGATTCGCATTTCCGGGTGCAGGGCCAGGGCATCTTTAATGAGCACCAGGCCCGACTTGCCGGGCATCTTCAGGTCCACCACCGCCATCTCGGGCCGGCACTCCTCGATGGTCCGCATGGCCTCGTTGTAATCGGCGGCCAGGAAGACCGTGCAGCCCCGTTTTTTAAAGGCGCGGCCCAGACGTTCACGAAAAAAACCCTCGTCATCAACCAGGAGAATGGTAGGTGCCATGTATTGATCCCTGTTCATGTGCCGCCCGCGTTTGGTCAAGCTTGTTCAAGCCGGTAAAGTAAAACCTGAACCCGTGACGGCTTGAGGTGACACTTCATAATATGTGCAATTTATTGCATTATTGCCGGATAAAATCATTTCTTGTGAATTTGGTCGAGAGCAAAACTGATAACCGTTTTGGTCCCTTTCCCGGGGCCGGAAAAAAGCTGCAACGATCCGCCGAAACGTTTGGCGGCCGACTCGGCGAGATACAGTCCCAGCCCCAATCCCTTGCCGGGTTCCTTGGTGGTGAAAAATGGTTCGACCGCCCGGGAAAGGACCTCCTCGTCCATTCCTTCTCCATGATCTTCAATCTCGAAATAAAGAAAATGTTTATCCCGGCCGCACCTGACCTGCACCGGTATTTCAGCTTCCGAGGACTCGAGGCCGTTTTTGATCAGGCAGCGGATGACCCGTTTTACGGTGCGGAACGGCATGCTGACGGTTAATTCACCGGCCTTGCACGCGAAATGAATCCGTTCCCGGGTTTTTTCGGGAAACAGGGAGACGATTTCCGGCATGAGTTCGGCAATGGTGAATGTCCTCAGCGGTTCGGCGAGATGTTCGCCGGCATCGGCGGTCATCCGGTACAGGATGTCGCGGCACCTGTCCACCTGTCCCCTGATCAGTTCCGCGTCGGAGATCAGTTCCTGGCCCGAGGCATTGAGACGGAGGGTGTTCAGCATTTCACCGGCGGCAACGGCGATGGTGGCCATCGGGGTTGAAAACTCGTGGGCCGCTCCTGCCGCAAGGGTGGCGAGAGCGGCGAGTTTTTCGTTGCGGTTTTTTTCCCGCTCGAGATCGGCAACGGTTTGCTGATAGTCTTCAAGGTCCTTTTGGATTTTATTGAAAAGAAACACCACGAAAAACGCGGTAATGGAAAAGGCCAGCCACATGCCCTGCAGGTGAAGGTTGACGCCGTCGCTTGCCGGTTCGACACCGGGTAAGATGGTATGGTGGGATGCTCCGGCCGCGCCGCCGCCGAGGTGATCCTGGAGGAAAAAAAGCCCGGCGTAACAGAGAACGGTAAAGCCGGTCAGGCCCCAGGCCCAGCCGGGGCGCATCAGGATGGCCCCCAGGCATGGAGGAGAAAGAGAAAGGTGAACGGGTTCATCGGCCCTCCGGTATAATGGAGCAGGACCGTCAGGAGGGCGATATCGGAAAACATGACAAGGGTGAAAAGCCATCCCGGTACGGCCCTGTTTCTTTTTTGAAACAGGTAGTGGAAGGCGATGTTGCTGGTCCCTTCAAAGGCAATGATGGTGATCAGGATCGGCAGGGGGGGCTTGGTTTCGAAAAAAAGATAGACCGCCAGGACAAGCAGGGCCTGGCAGACGAGTTCCCCCCATCGGAGCAGCAGCAGCCAGGTAAAGGCAATGTTGGCTCGAGTCGCGTTGTTACTGATGGTGGTAATGAAACTCTGCTGTTTACCGGTGGTCAATGAGATCCTTCCTTTCTGGTGGAGAAAAAGTAATGAGTCGCATCGTGGTCGTGAACGGTTTCAGGGTCTCGATGGTAATGGTGGCATGAGGTAATTTTCCGGTTTTCACCGCGCCGCCCTGCGGGGAGCCCGATAACTGATTCAGATGAATGTGTAAACGGGTGTGACAAATTGTCGCATCTCTTTTGTACCCAGGAATTGTTGCCAAGTCAATATTTCCTGAATCCGTGAGCGTTCGAGAACGGATTCGGCATCTGGCAACGGCCGAAATGTCGCGGCCGGAGATTATCGGGGAACGCCGGAAACGGGTGGTGAACCAGGCGCTGCCCGCGCATGGTTGTTCTCTGCGGTTATCACGGATACAAGGGACGATTCAAAGATTGTCCTCGTCGGCCTTGAAGTTTTTCAGCGGTTTGCGTGAAAACCTGGCCCGGTACTCGCTCGGGAGCAGCCCGGCGTGCTTGGCGAAAAGTTTGCGCAGAAAACCGGAGTCCTCATAGCCGACGTGAAAGCTGATTTCATCAAAGCTCCGGTGGCCGGATTCCAGCAGTGTTTTTGCCTGTTCGACCTTGACTCGCTGCAGATATTCAAGCGGGGTGTTGCCCGTGGCTTTTTTAAAGCGCCGCTCCAGGGTGCGGCGGCTCATGCCGTGTTTTTTGGCCAGCCCGTTGAAATCAACAGGCTGGCGGAAGTCCCTTTCAAGGATATTCTGGAGTTCGATGATCAGCGCATCACCATGGTCATGCTGTTGACAAAAAGTCGTATACGGGGCTTGTGAACTCCGCCCTATATCGTGAATAAGGACCTTGGCGCAGTGGCTGGCCGTTTCCCGCCCGCACAGCTTTTCCACCAGGTAGATTGAAAGATCGAGGAAGGAGTTGAAGGCCCCGGAGCAGAAAAGATCACCGGCATCCGTTATCAGTTCATCCGGTTTGAGCCGGACCTCGGGATAGCGTTTTCTGAACAGATCCACCCAGCCCCAGTGGGTGGTGGCGATTTTTCCGTTCAGCAGGCCGGTCTCGGCCAGGATCATGGAGCCGGTGCAGATGGCGGCCAGCAGGATTCCCTGCTCATGCTGTTCCCGCAGCCATTCGATCACCCGGCCGTATTTGGCCACGGCCTGTTCAATATCCAGCACGCCGGGAATGGTGACGAGATCGGGGTGCGAATCGGCCATTGCCCGGTGCGGCGTTATGATAACATCATTGAAGGCACGTACGGGCAGACCGTCCGGCGTAATAATCTCGACCTCGAATCGAGGGTCCGGTTGAACATGGTTGACCATCTGCCACTGGACCCCGACCTGGGCAAAAACATCATGGGGCCCGGTAACGGTGGTGACCGGCACATCGTCCAGGGCCAGAACGGCGACCCGGATTTTTTTTCTCTTCGGCTTGTTCATGGCGATATCAACATGTTTATTGTCGTTTTCGACACTTTTTTTATGGGGCTGCAAGACCTATACTAGGGATATGGTATTTGGTAACGGTATTCATTACCGATCTACTTCCCCGGTTCTTTAAACATGTGGAGGACATGTATGAAAAAGGTGATCGTTGCGCTGGTTGCAGGATTATTGTCAATGGGCCTGGTTGTAACCGCGCTCCAGGCCCGGCCGACAAAGCGTTTTGATAAGCGGACGCAGATGTGCCGGCTAATTGCCGATGGGCAGCTTGACTGGGACAGCGAACCCTGGGGGGCAGGGGGCAGGAAGTTTCGCGAGGTCTGCAAGAGTTGTCATCACCGAAATAACGACAAGGGAGCCCATTTTCTGTACGCTGCGTCGTTTGTCTCGTCAGCCTGGAACAGAATTTTTGCCGAGAGGCGGGTCAAATGCGCCAGGGACGGCTCATGGAACGTCCTGAGCGAGGAAGAGCTGGCCAAGGTCAACGATTACCTGTATCGAAATGGTGACTGGACCTATAATCCCAATTCCGCCGATTCCTGCGGCTGATAGCCGTCTGCTCTCCCGGTCGGGAGATAAAACCTCAAGCCGTCACGGATTCAGGTTGGTTTCAACCTCGATGTGGTCGGCTTCGTTATTGCGCAAGGTCAGCGTCCCACCCATGACCCTGAGCGCCACGGGGTCGTTCAGCGGCGCGCGTTGCTTGATGGTGATTTCCGTTCCCGGGACCAGTCCCATTTCCCGTATGCGACGTCCCAGCTCGCCGCCGACTTTGACGGCAACAATGGTTCCTTTCTGATTGATCGTCATTGTCCGCAGATTGATTCTGGCCATGGAGTTATGTCCTGATTCCGATTGTTGTTATGAGAAGTAATGGAAATTATCTCTTATAGGTGTGGGCGGCGCTTGTCAATCTTTTTATGCGCCGCTTTTGCCTGTTCATTCTTGACAAACGGTCAAAGAGCAATAATATGAGATAATGTTGGAGGTGATGAGCGCACGCAGCATGTCCGACTTGAGCCTGAGCCGTTCGCCGGGCCGGTGAAAGACGGCCGGTTTGTCAACCTGTTGTAAAATTGAAAACGAGGGACCATCTCATGAAATCCATCCTATCTTTCCTGTTGCTAGCCGGATTGCCCCGGCGGACTGTGGCCCAGGAGAGAGGATTGTTCTGACTCAGCAGGAATAGTCGATATCCGATAAGCCACGGTTCAATATTGAACCGTGGCTTTTTTTTTGTTTTGACACGCGTGGAGAGCAATAGTGATGAAAGCTGAAAATTTAAAAAAATACCGTCCCGGTCAGTCGTCGGTTCAGTTGCCGGATCGGACCTGGCCGGACATGACGATCAAAAAAGCACCCGTCTGGTGCAGTGTCGACCTGCGTGACGGCAACCAGGCCCTGGTCCAGCCAATGAGCCTGGACGAAAAACTGGCGATGTTTCAGCTGCTCGTCGATATCGGTTTCAAGGAAATCGAGGTCGGTTTTCCCTCGGCGTCACAGGTCGAATTCGATTTTACCCGCTTGCTCATTGAGCGTCATCTCATCCCCGACGACGTGGTGATCCAGGCCCTGACCCAGTCGCGGGAGCACCTGATCAAGAAGACCTTTGAGGCCCTGCGCGGGGCCAAACAGGCCGTTGTCCACCTCTATAATTCCACCTCGACCCTGCAGCGGCGCGTGGTTTTCCAGATGAGCCGCCGGGAGATTATCGCTCTCGGCGTCAAGGGGGCGCGGTTGATCCGGCAAGAGGCGGCCGGGACCGACACCGATATCCGTTATGAATATTCGCCTGAAAGCTTCACCGGCACGGAGATGGACTTTGCCCTGGAGATTTGCGAGGCCGTGATGAACGAGTGGGAACCCGGTCCCGGGCGGCCGGTCATCGTCAATCTGCCGGCAACCGTGGAGATGGCCACGCCGAACGTCTATGCCGATCAGATCGAATGGTTTATCCGGAACATGAAAAATCGGGACCGCGCAATCATCAGTCTGCATGCCCACAACGACCGGGGTACGGCCGTGGCCGCTACCGAGCTGGCCCTGATGGCCGGCGCGGACCGGGTCGAGGGCACCCTTTTCGGTAACGGCGAGCGCACCGGCAATGTGGATATCGTGACCCTGGCCTTGAACATGTTTTCCCAGGGGGTGGACCCGGGGCTTGATTTTTCCGATATCAACCGGGTGATCGATGTCTATGAGCGCTGTACCAGGCTGCCTGTGCATCCCCGTCATCCCTATGCCGGTGAACTTGTGTACACGGCCTTTTCCGGTTCACACCAGGATGCGATCAACAAGGGCATGGCCGCCTTTGAACAGAGCGAAGACGGCATCTGGGCCGTGCCGTATCTGCCCATTGACCCGGAGGATGTCGGCCGGACCTACGAGTCGATTATTCGCATTAACAGCCAGTCCGGGAAGGGCGGAATCGCCTATATCATGGACAAGGAATTCGGTTTCAAGCTGCCCCGGGAGATGCAGCGGGAATTCGCCGCCATTGTTCAGAAGGTGGCGGACGAGGCCTCGGGCGAACTGCCAACCGGGATGATTTACCGCACCTTTGAAAAAGAGTATCTGCTGGCGGACAGGTGCTACGAACTGGGGAGCTTTAATGTTCTGAAAAGGCATATTGACCAACAGGATAACTTGTCGACCGCCGAGGTCGAAGCGGTCATCAGGATGGATGGTGGAGAAGCGAAAATCAAGGCCGCCGGCAACGGCCCCCTGGATGCCTTCTGCCGGGCCCTGCGCGGTGAGCTCGGCCTGTCCTTCACCCTGCAGGCTTATCACCAGCACGCCCTGACCGGCGGCTCATCCTCCCAGGCCGTGAGCTATATCCTGATTCGTGATGCGCAGGAACGGGAATTCTGGGGAGCCGGCATTGACACCGATATTATCGTCGCTTCGATCAAGGCGCTGCTCAGCGGCCTGAACCGCTCCTGTACCGCTTCCTGATCCCGGCCGGGACCGCCTTCTGAAGCTGGAGCTGGTTACGCAGAGTCCCCCCGGCTTCTCTGTTTTGGCAGGGGGGACAAGCGAAGCCATCAGGCCCGCGCAGGTTTTTGATTATGCGTCTTATCAAGTCCGGTCTCTTTGGCGCGGCCCTTACGGTTGTGGATTCGGCCCGCAATCAGCCGCAGATCAGTCCGTTGGTCCCCTTTTTCGCTTCTTTGTAGCTTCCCTCACCTTATGGTCAATTTGGTTAAGTCTGCGTCTTGCGCTAGTGTCCGTCCAGAAACGAGGAATTTGTTCGAGGTCAATCCCGGTTAAAAGTCAGGACCAGGTCTTGGTCCGCCGCAACCCTCGTTCCTGGCCCCATGGTAGTGACACAGGAGGCACCCGTTCGGGCCGGCATGGTCATTGGTGTGGCAGCTATAACACAGGTCCTTGTTACAAAAAGACTGTTCGCCAGCTGGGCCGCACCCTGTCACTACGTTGTTGTTGATCTCCTTCCTCAATAAATAGCTTGACGGCTTGCCGGCAAGGACCGAGCCATGCGGCTCGTGGCAGTCCAGGCATGACAGGACGTAGTTTGACGCTACCGGTGTGGTGTTGTACGGAGAAATCACCGTACCTCTGCACTTGTAGCTTTCGGAGCCCTCCCCGTTTATACCGAAGTTCCTGGTCCTTTCGCCGTGCATGTCCCCTGCTGGGCCCCAGTCTATGGCGGTAAGATAGCCGGCCGGTGTGTTGGGATTCTTGGATGCGGACTGGGTGGTCGGCACCTGGTACTGGTGGCAGTCGAGACAAAAGGTGACATAGTCAGGGGTATCGGACCCGTCCCTGGTGGAGACGCCGCCTGGTTCATACATGCTGGTGGAATTGTAAAAGAAAGGAGAGCGATAGGTGTTGTATTTGTTCATCCGTTCGTTGGCGTCGTCACCCCACAGGTGTCCATGGTCAGTCGGCCTGGCAATTGCGGCGTACGATGGATCGGTAGGGTGAGCCTTGTTTTGCTTGACAAGATGGGGATTGTGACATGCTGCACAGGGGTTGGATGAGTCTTTGAAAAAGGGGAACTTGGTCTTGGCAAACCTCCAGATATCATATAAATTATGGGAAGATGAGTATAAAGTATTTGATCCGAAAACGTAAGAGGCGGATCCCAGGTTAAATGCCCCGATGATGTCCGTGGCGCTGTCAGTGGGATAACCTCCGAAGGTATTGCTGTACTGCCGGTTGGTAATCCCCCCCTCGCTCTGCACCGCTCCTGTAGAGATATGACAGTAGAAACAAAAGTCATCCGCTTGGACGTACGGTCCTGTTTGCTTCCCGGAAAAATTATTGGCAAACAGGTTGAAGGGATGGGGCCCGCCGGCCGGTGTCGAGCCGTTAACGCTGGCATGTTGTTCATGACAGTGGGCACAGTTGCCCCTTGCATACCCTGCTGCGGCCATAGCGGACCTGTTGACCCCTATTGTGTTGTTACCGTGAACAGAGTTCAGGTAGGGGCCGGCTATAGCCCTGCCGGGGCAGGGTAGGATAAGTAATGACAACAGGATAAATATGGTACGCCCCGAGGGGGTCATCATAAGGAACGCCTATGGTGATCAGGTGATAAAAGTTGATAAGTCACTGCCTTGCGGGCAACGGACCGGGCGGAAAAAATAAACAATCTAAGGCCGTGCAACCACGTAGTTCAGTCCCGGTATCTTTTTCTGTGATTATTTCGGTGGGTATGAATCACAATTTTAAGTTGTCATTTCAACTGCTGTCAACTCTTTGCCGTTGTCCTCCATAACCCCAAGGTCCGGCTGAACAGCACAATTATTACAAAATAGTAAATTGACTGTCAACCGTTTCTCTCCACCTGTAAAAAGCGTTGTCCCGCAAATCCGTTGCAGGCAAGCGGTGTTGCAAGGTGGGAGTGTCGGCGAGTCTGGAGCGGTCTGTCGATGGTGTTTCGGTCCTTCGTCACAGTCCTGTTACGCATGGCGGGATGATGGATTTTCGGGGAACTTCAGTTGGGCGGGGAACGATTTTTTTTCCTTTGACAAAGCATTTTTTTTCGTATTAACATTCGAGAGTGCGAAAATGGGGAGTTGTTGATTCCGCTCCTGTCGGCTTTTTCGGAGCCGTGACGGTAATATCAAGATGACTGGAGGAGAAAGTATGAACAAGAAGGAACTGGTTGAATCGATGGCAGGTGCGGCCGACATCAGCAAAGCTGCTGCGGAAAAAGCGCTGAACGGCATGCTGATGTCGATTACCGCTGCTCTGGCCCAGGGGGACAGGGTTACACTTGTCGGTTTCGGTACTTTTTCATCCGTCAAGCGCGCTAAACGGAAGGCCAAAAATCCACGTACCGGTGAGATCATCAAAATCCCGGCAAAAAATGTTGCAAAGTTCAAACCGGGCAGCAAGCTCGCCGAAGCTGTAAAAAAATAATCTTTCTCTCAAGTTTATATAAAATCTGAATCCGTTATCGGGCGCCCCGCAGGGCGGCGCGGTGAAGACCGGAAAACGCGTTTGTTCAGCAATAATAAATTCCACATATTGCATGGAGTATCACCTCAAGCCGTCACGGGTCCAGGTAAAAAACAGCCGGC
Source organism: Deltaproteobacteria bacterium (assembly GCA_013151365.1). GTDB lineage: Bacteria > Desulfobacterota > Desulfobulbia > Desulfobulbales > Desulfobulbaceae > BMS3Abin13. Next base: position 5,857 of record JAADIK010000054.1, on the reverse strand, counting down.
ATTGCTGCCGGCTGTTTTTTTTATGCCCATCCGGAAATGGTATTTTCGCCCTGAATTTTACCGAAGTGGAGATGCTGGAGGCCCTTAATGGTTCGTTTTATTCACACTGCCGATATTCATCTTGATAGTCCTCTGAAAGGACTTGAGGCCCATGAAGATGCGCCGGTTGATGAAATTCGCGGCGCGACGAGACGGGCCTTTGACAATCTCATCGAGCTGGCCATTGAGGAGGAGGTTGACTTTGTCCTTATTGCCGGTGACCTCTATGACGGAGACTGGAAGGATTATAATACCGGGTTATTCTTCGTCGACCGGATGGGAAAGCTGGACCGGGCCGGGATCAGGGTCTTTATTATTCTCGGCAATCATGATGCGGCGAGCCGGATCACCAAGACCATGCCCCTGCCGGACAATGTGACTCTTCTTTCCACCCGGAAACCGCAGACAGTCCTCATCGACGATCTTGGCGTTGCAATTCACGGGCAAAGCTATCGAAGCCGGGCGGTAACCGAAAACCTCGTTGCGCAATATCCCCGCAAAGATCCCGACTATTTCAACATCGGTCTTCTGCATACCGCCCTCACCGGCCGGCCGGGGCATGAACCTTACGCCCCCTGCACCGTGATCTTCTTGCCAAGGGCTATGACTACTGGGCGCTTGGGCATGTCCACCGGCGGGAAGTCGTAGCGGCCGAACCCCTGATCGTTTTCCCCGGCAATATCCAGGGCCGGCATATTCGCGAAACCGGCGGCAAGGGAGCCACCTTGGTCGCAATCGAGGATGGTCATATAACGGCGGCCGAACATCGGGAGCTTGATGTGCTGCGCTGGGCCGTCTGCCGGGTGGATCTGGCAGAGTGCGAGACCCGGGAGGCGGTGTATGGGCAAGTCCGGTCGGCCATGGAAAGAGAGCAAATTGCGGCAGACGGGAGGACCCTGGCCCTGCGGCTGCATCTGCAAGGGGGCTGTCCCCTGCATGCTGAACTGCATTCCCGTGCCGCCCAATGGGTTGAGGAGTTTCGCGGTATCGCCGCCGGTCTGGGGGATGTCTGGCTGGAGAAGGTAAAATTCAATATCAGCCGCAAGCTCAGTCTGGCAGAGATCGTTGGTGAAGACACGCCCCTTGCCGGCCTGCTGCAGGTGGTCGAGGGGCTGGAATTCGGCGATGCCGCGTTGGCCGGGCTGCTGCCGGATCTCGCCAATCTGAAAACGAGACTGCCGGCGGAGCTGTTGGACGCGGACTCCCTGCTGGAGAGTCGGCCCGAACAACTGGCTGAACTGCGCGGTGCGGTCAAGGAATTCCTGATTGCCAGGTTGATCCGGCACGGAGGGGAGGCATGAGGCTCAAGCGTCTTGAGCTCAAGGCCTTTGGGCCATTCACCGACCGGACTCTCGAGTTCGACTCCGAAGAGCCGGGCCTCCATATCATTTACGGCCCGAACGAGGCCGGGAAAAGCAGTTCTCTCCGGGCGCTCAAGGCCCTCTTGTATGGTTTTCCCGAACGGACGTCCGACAATTTTCAGCACGCCAATGATCAATTGCTGGTCGGTGGCTGCCTCCAGGCCGCGGACGGCCGGGAGATCACCTTTCAGCGCCGTAAAAAAAGAAAGGCGGACCTCCTGGGGCCGGACGGCGATCCTCTGGAGCCCGGCGCCCTCTCTCCCTATCTGCATGGTATTGAGCCGGCCCTCTTTGAATCGCTTTACGGCATTGATCACCAGACCCTGGTAAAGGGCGGCGAAGATATCCTGGCCCAGAAAGGCGAAGTCGGTCAGGCCCTGTTTGCCGCAGGAGCAGGTATCTCTTCTCTGCGCGGGATCCTGGATTCCCTTGACGCCGAGGCTGATGAACTCTTTAAGAGCCGTGGTTCCAAACAGCGGATCAATCAGGCCGTCAACGAGTATAAAAAGCTGAAAAAGACTGTCAAGGAGGCAAGCCTTTCCGCCGCTACCTGGAAAGAGCATCATCAGCGCCTCAAGGACGCCGAAGCCGAACTGGCCGAACTCGAGGACGAGAGTAAACGGAAGAGCGCCGAGGTGCAGCGGCTTGAGCGGCTGCACCGGGCTATTCCGGAACTGGCGGCGCTGGAGAACCTGAAAAAGCAGCTGCGGGATTTCGGGGCGGTGGTGGTGCTGCCGCCCGGGTTCCCGGAACAGCTGCGAAAGGTGGAACGGAAAATCCGGGAACTCAATCTTCAGCTCGAGAAAGACAGAGTCCGCCTGGCGGGGCTGCGGGCCAGGCGGGACGGCATTTCCTTTAACCGGGCGCTTTTTGATCATGCGGAGGCTATCGAGGATCTGCATCAGCGGCTGGGCGAGTACCGCAAGGGCCGGAAAGACCGGAGTCGGCTGGACGGCATGCGGATCAGTAACCGCCAGGATGCCGGCGACCTCATCCGGAATGTACGAGCTGATTTAACCCTGGAGGATGTCGAGTCTTTGCGGCCGGTGCTGGTCCGGAAGAGAACCATTCAGAAGCTGAGTTCGCAGCATGAAGCCCTGACGCAGCAGGCGTCGCAGGCGCGGCAGCAGAAAGACGAGGCGGCAAAGGAACTCAAGGAAATTACCGGGGTCCTGGCCGGCCGGTCGGCCGTTCGGGAAAGTGACGGCCTGGCCAAGGCCTTGAAGCTGGCCCGGCGAGCGGGTGATCTTGATGGCCAGCTTGAGGAGCTTGCCCGCCAGGTTGATGGGGGAAAAAAGGCCTGCCGGGCAGCGCTTAAGCGGTCAGGGCTGTGGACGGGAGAACTGGCTCAGTTGCTGGAGTTGCCCCTGCCGTCTGTCGAGACAGTTCGGCGTTTCGAGGCGGACTATGGTGAGCTTGAAAATGACAGGAAGCAGCTCCGGAAGGATCTGAAAAAGGCTGCCGGAGAGCTACAGTCCGCCAGGGCTGACAGCAGGGAAGTGGCCTATGGCGGGGAGGTTCCCACCGAGCAGGACCTGGCGGCGTCCCGGCGGAAGCGCCAGGAGGGGTGGCGTCTCCTGCGCCGGCAGTGGCTTGACGGCGAGGATATCGCCGAAGAGGCAGCGGAATATGAGCCGGGCCGGGCCGTCCACGATGCCTACGAGGGGTATGTCGAACTGGCGGACCATCTCGCCGACCGGCTGAGGCGGGAGGCGGCGCTGGTTGCCAGGGCGGCATCGTTGCGGGCCAGGATCGAAGGCCTTGAAGAGACAATCAAGGAGCTCGCCGAACAGGAACAGGAACTGGCCGGCCGGGAAGAAAATCTCGCGGCCGCCTGGCAGGCCGAATGGAAAACCACCAAAATCAAGCCGCTCCCGCCCAAGGAAATGCTCGCCTGGCTGGCGGAAATTGACACCTTGCGGTTCAGGCTGACCGAGATCTCCGGCAAGGAAGGCGAGGCTCAGGAGAAGGACAAGGCCCGGCAGCGACATCGCCGGGCTCTGGTAGAGGAGCTGCGGGCTCTGGGGGAAAGCGGGGAATTTCCCGGCCGGGAGCTGGCGCCGGTCCTGGTCTTTGCCGAATCGGTGCTGGAGGATATCGCCCGGCACAAGGCTGAGCTGGAGAAACTGAACGACCGGCGGACGCGGCTCCGGAAGGCCTTGGCCCGGGCCGGGAAAGAACAGGCGGACGTGGCAGCAGCCTGGAACGAGTGGCAGGCAAGCTGGGACAAGGCCCTGACCGGCCTGGGCCTTGCGGACCGGGTATCGCCCGGCGAGGCACTTGATCTTCTTGATATTATTGATAATTGCTTTAGCAAGCTTGAAAAGGCCAAGGAGTTTCAAAGCCGCATCGCCGGCATTGATCGGGACGTGGATAAATTCAGCAACGACGTGCAGACCCTGCTGGAACAGGCGGCTCCGGACCTGCGGAATCTGCCCCTGGATCAGGCGGTCCTGCAGCTGCATACCATGCTGGGCCGGGCCCGGCAGGACAGTAAGCTGCTGGAGGAAAATAACGCGGAAGCAGAGGGTCTGATCCTTGCGATACAGGAGGCGGAGAAAACCCGGCAAAGCCTGGACGGGCAGATGGCGGAGCTGCTCGCGACCGCCGGGTGTGACAAGGAGACGGATCTGGCCGGGGCAATCAGCAGGTCTGTTGAATACCAAAGGCTGCAGGAGAAGGTGTCCGAGGCAGAAACCACCTTTGCAAAGGTGGCGGAGGGGGTGCCGATAGAGGAGATTAAACAACAGGCTGCAGCAGTATCCGTGGATGAACTGCCGGGCCGGATAGTGTCTCTCCGACGACAGGTCGACGAAGAACTGTATCCCCGGATCAAGGATATTTCAAAGGTCATTGGCGAAGAGAACAGGGAACTGCAGTCTATGGACGGCAGCGGCCGGGCGGCCGAGGCGGCCGAGAAGATGGAGCAGGTCGCGGCCAGGATCCGGCGCCTTGTTGATCAGTATGTCCTGATCAAGGTGGCGGCCATGGTGCTGAAAGACGAGATTGAAAGGTATCGCAAGGAACATCAGGACCCGGTGCTGCGGCTCGCCTCCAGGTACTTCGCCGACTTGACCATTGGCTCTTTTGCCGGTCTGCGGACCGATATAGATGACAAGGGAGAGCCGGTTCTTGTCGGCCTGCGGCCGGATGATACCAGGGTGTCTGCGGCCGGAATGAGCTCCGGCACCCGCGATCAGCTGTATCTTGCCCTGCGGCTTGCCACCCTGGAATCGAGGCTGCGGCACAGCGAGCCGATGCCGTTTATCGTCGACGATATTCTGATCAATTTCGATGATGCCCGTTCCCGGGCGACTCTCAAGGTTCTCGCCGGCCTGGCGCAGAGAAACCAGGTCATCCTTTTTACCCATCATGGGCAGGTCGTGGCAGAATCGCGCAAGCTCTCGGGAGGAGATCCGGTCTATGTTCACGAACTTCGTCAGTGATGCTCTCGTACGGGCTGAGCGTCCCCCAGAGGTTGTCGTCCCGGGTGAACCGGTATAAAAATACTCCAACAGGCAAACAGATTCCCGAACCATGAGGAAGACCAATGACGAATAACCAGAACTGCCCGGTAAAGCCCCCGGACCTGTCATCGGTGGCAGTTGTCCGCCTTCACCCTGAAAACGGGGTCAAGGGATATCAGCAGGCCGTGGAGCTGGCCAGGAAGGAGGCGGAACAGCGGTTCGAGGAATATATGCTGATGTCCTGGTACGACCGGGACCGGGATTTCGAGTCGCCGCCCCATACTTCCGAGTGTTCGGCCGGCGGCGAAAAGGAGGGCTATATCAATTATGGCCTGAACCATGGAGCGAAACTCATGGTTGATATAGAGGATGGCCGGTTTGTCTTTTTCTACGCCCCGGTAGAATGGTGAAATGACCGTAACCCTTCACCAGGGGCGATAACCTCGGGAGCGGCTCAGCCCAAGGCCTCTACGCCTTCAGGCGCCCGGTGCGGTGCGGAAAGACTACCCGGTGACCCAGCGTGTCGCCTCGGCCAGCTCGCGGTTATGAAACACGCGAACATGCCCAGGAATCGCGAATCCGAAGATCTTGACGGCCGCCCGGATCCACTCAACATCCGAGACGAGCGCAAATCTCTCCCAGTCCGCGAGGTGCTTCAGGCCAAGTTTCGTATCATCCCACATCGCGCCCAGCTCGAATCCTGCGAAGTCTTCGCCGAGGTGATATAGGAACCGGGCCTTGCCATGGCGGGAGAGTAACGCCTCCAGCGCTGGAATGATGACGGACTCGTAGTCGTTCGCGGTTACCGTTCCCTCGGCGGTGAAGCCGATAACATTGTCGGGTAGATCGGGGATTTTCTTGACCATTTCGGGACTCCTGTAAGGTGAATGGTAAGTATAGAGGGACTATCGCGAAGAGTTTCACTCCCTGTGATCGGTTCCTTTTGTTCGGTGTTTTTATAAGGGCAGAGAAAATCTGAAAACCGTGCCT
>JAADIK010000100.1 GCA_013151365.1 Deltaproteobacteria bacterium | reverse complement strand
CGATCCAGCGGCCGACATTTTCGTTCTGTTTAAAGAAGAGCGGATCGACCAGGTTCTGGCTGCCGGTATAGGCGATGCGGCCGTCAATAATGGCGATTTTACGATGGTTCCGCAGGTCGATGCGGACAAAGAACGCCCGGATGATACCGGCCGGCAGGGCCTCGACGATCTCGATCCCCCTGGCCCGCATCCCGGCCGCGCGTTCGCCGCGCAAGAAAAGTTTGCTGCCGATTGAATCGAGCAGTATCCGACAGGTAATCCCTCGCCCGGCGGCGCGTATCAGGGCCTCCGCCACCTCGTCGGCCAGGCCGCCTTCGTTCCATATATAAAATTCGAGGAAGCAGCTGGAGCGGGCTCGGTCGATATCAACGACCAGGCTGCGCAGAAAATTCTCGGCCTTTTCTATAAGAGTCAGTTTATTCCCGCCCATGGCGGGCAGGCCGATGACGGTATCGACCTGACGGTGGATCGGCCGGCATTCAGGGTTGAGATGGTCCCAGTCGATGGTGGGGCGCTGTTTCAGATTCCTCGCCCAGCGGGTGAATATGTGCAGATCGGAGGCGACCCGTTCGGCCCGTTTTTCTCCCAGCCGGTTCTCGCCGAACAGAATATAGATAACTGCCCCGACCAGCGGCAGAAACAGAATAACGACCAGCCAGGCCAGGGTAACGCTGGCGGCCCGCTTCCGCATGATGACCCGCAGGGCCAGGCCCATCCGAATGGCCAGGTCGGCGAGGAAAATGGATGAAGTGAATATCCAGTAAAAGTTGTTCATGCGGCTCAAGAGGTTATGAGGAAGATTCAGGAAGATGAAAAATATGGACAACTTTCCCTGAATTGAATCGGCAGGTCAAGGGAAATTGTTGTCCGCTCCTTATTTCAGTGTTTTTCTTTTTTTTTATTTTCTGTTAGAGTGAGTCCGTGCTTGGCGCTGTCACCGGGAGAGGAGGCGATCCGCCGTTTTTTCCCCGGCCCCTGGAAAATTTTGGCAAGAGTTTTTTATGAAGATCAAGGGTTTTACATCCGCCGCGGTCAAGGCGGCTATTCGCGAAAAAGACCGGCTTGATCTGGGGCTTATTTATTCGGAGGTCCCGGCCGTGGCGGCCGGTGTTTTTACCACCAACCGGGTGAAAGCCGCTCCGGTTATCCTTGATATGGAGCGCCTGCTGCAGGGCCGGGCCCAGGCTATTCTGGTAAACAGCGGTAATGCCAACGCCTGTGCCGGCAAGCAGGGTATGGAGGTGGCTGTCGCCGCCGGGGCGCTGGCGGCCAAACAGCTGGGTATTGCGGAGGAAATGGTACAGCTCGCCTCCACCGGCGTTATCGGCTTGCCCCTGGATATCAAGTGCTTCGAACGAGTCATGCCGGAGCTGGTCAAAGGCCTGGCCAATGATGGTTTCGATGACGTTGCCCGGGCGATCATGACCACGGACACGGTGCCCAAGATGTCGTTCCGGCGGCTTGAGATTGACGGCACGGAGGTGTCTATTCTCGGGATTGCCAAGGGCTCGGGCATGATTATGCCGGACATGGCGACCATGCTTTGTTTTGTCCTGACCGACGCCCAGATTGCGTTTCCGGAACTGCTCGCCATTGTCAAGGCCGGGGTGGAGCAATCCTTTAACCGGATCACGGTTGACGGCGATACCAGTACCAATGATATGGTCCTGGCCCTGGCCAATGGTGTTGCCGGCAACCAGTGGATCGATGAAGATAATGTCAGGGGCCGCGAGATCTTCGAGGCCGCCATGTCGGATATTTTCAAGGACCTGGCCCTGAAGATCGTCGCCGACGGCGAAGGGGCCACCAAGGTGGTGACGATCAGGATAACCGGCGCCCGGGATGAGGACGGGGCCATGAACGCTGCCCAGACCATTGCCAACTCATCCCTGGTAAAGACCGCGTTCTTTGGCGAAGACGCCAACTGGGGCCGGATTATCGCCGCGCTGGGCAGGTCTGGCTGCCGGTTTGATCCGGACCGGGTTTCGCTGTTTTTCGATGAGATCCGGATGGTTGAAAACGGCGTCGGTCTCGGTCCCCGGGCGGAGGAGGCATGCTCAGCCATACTCAGGAAAGATAGTTTCACGGTCACGGTTGACCTCAATGACGGCCTGGAAACGGCCGAGGTCTACACCTGTGATCTTTCCCTGGATTATATCCGGATCAATGCTGACTATCGTTCCTGATAAGCCCGAATAAGATTATGCCAGAGCCCAAAGAAAAGATGTGGCTTCTGCCGGAATCGGCGGCAGTGAATGCCCTTGTCGACGATATCGGCCAGGATTTCACGGTAGAGGTCGAACCGCAGCCGGCGTTCACCGTTACCTGGTTTGATACCTTTGACTGGCGTCTCTACCGTCGTCGGCAGGTGCTCCTGCGGCGGAATAAAGATTCATGGCATTTGCTGCTCCGGCCTGCCGGTGAGGAGATCGTTTCGCTCCGGGGCAAGGGGCTGGCCGGCTGCAGTTTTTCCTCGGACTTTCCCGCCGGCCGGCTGCGAACGGTTCTGGCGCCGATACTGGGCGTGCGGAGACTCCTGCCCCTGGTCACGCTTGATTCGTCCGGAGTTCTCATCCGTTTCCTTAACCGGGACGAGAAGGTTGTGGCCTTCCTTTTTCTACAGGAACAGAGGGTGGCCGGGGCCGATGTTGTTTTCCGGACGGTCAAGCTGCAGGGGATCCGCGGCTATGATAAAGAATTCAAGACGGTAAGCAGATTTATCAGGCGGCATGGAATAGTTGATCCTGTCCCGCCCTTCCATGCCCTGGAAGAAGGTGTCCGTCTCACCGGCCGTCGTCCTCTCGATTACAGCTCGGCATTTTCAATTACCCTGAAGCCGGAGATGTCCGCCCGGCAGGCGACCCTGGCTATTTTTCGCCGGCTGCTTGAGGCCATGCAGCAAAATACGCCCGGCATCATCGACGACCTGGACAGCGAGTTCCTGCATGATTTCCGGGTTGCTTTGCGCCGGACCCGGTCCGGTCTTGCCCTGATCAGGCGCGTGCTGCCGCCGGAGATCACCGAGACGTTCAAAAAAGAGTTTGCCGGCCTGGGAAAAGTGACCGGGGCGGCTCGCGACCTGGACGTGTATCTTCTCTATGAAAAGGACTACAAATCACGCCTGCCGGCCAGCCTCCAGGGTGGGGTAGAGGCATTCTTCGCCGATATCCGGGCCCGCCGGGAGATTGCGCGGAAGGAGCTGGTGCGCAGCCTGCGCTCGCCCGAATACCGGGCAATGATCAGTCGCTGGCATGACTATCTCTACGGTGACGATAGCGGCGGGGCCTCTGAGAACTCGGAACTGCCGATAAAAGACCTGGCCGGGAAGATCATTCTTCGCAGCTACCGGCGAATCTTGAAAGACGGCAGGGCGATCGACCCGTCGTCTTCTGATGAAAAGATGCATCGCCTGAGGATACAGTGCAAGAAATTGCGTTACAGCCTGGAGTTTTTTGCGTCACTGTTTCCGCCGGATGATATTCGAATCGTTATTGGCCAGTTAAAGAAACTGCAGAATAATCTCGGCGCTTTCAACGATTTGTCGGTGCAACAGGAGATGTTGCACCAGTACCTGGCCCGGCTGCGGCCCGGTTCCGGCAGGAATCAGCAACTGGCCTCCGCCATCGGCGGCCTGCTCACCAGCCTCCATCATGAGCAGCAGCGGGTCCGGGAGGCTTTTTTCCCGAAATTCAGACGATTCTCCCGGTCGGAGAATACCGAATTATACAAGAAACTTTTTGGCTGAACAAAACAACCTCTGGTCCTGTCAAGCGCCGACCGGGTGGCCTGACGGGACCCGGGCCGGCAAGAGCCGGAGAAAAGGCCGGGGCGAGGGTAATATGAGCGTCATTGCGGTGTACAATATCAAAGGGGGGGTCGGCAAAACGGCAACCGCCGTTAATCTGTCCTACCTGTCGGCCGGCGGAGGGGATAAAACCCTGCTTTGCGACCTCGACCCCCAGGGTTCGTCCACTTTTTATTTCCGGGTCCGGCCGGCCAAGAAATTCAATATCAGCAAACTGCTCAAAGGCGGCAAGGCGGTTGACGGCAATATCCGCGGTACCGATTATCCCGGACTTGATCTGTTGCCGGCGGATTTTTCTTTCCGCAATATGGATATTGCCCTGGATGACCTGAAAAAGTCCCGGCACAGGATCAGCAAGGTGCTCAAGCCCCTGCGGCAGGAGTATGATCATATTTTTCTTGATTGTCCTCCCAATATCACCCTGTTGTCGGAAAACATCTTTCACGCCGCCGATTATATTCTTGTTCCTCTTATTCCGACCACCCTTTCCCGGCTGGCTCTGCGGCAGCTTTTTCGTTTTCTGGACGAAATAGGTCAGAAACGGTCCAAGGTTCTCATCTTTTTTTCCATGGTTGAAAAACGGAAAAAAATGCACTGGGAGATGATGCGACTCCTGATTAAAAAGCCGCGGGTCCTGCCCACGGTCATTCCCTTCCTGGCGGATATCGAAAAGATGGGGCTTTATCGGCAGCCGGTAACCGCCGCTTTTCCCAGATCCCTGGCCGCGACCGCGTATAGCGGGCTGTGGGCGGAGATAGAGAAGCGCCTCGGCCGGAGATGAAGAGTCTTCTTTTGTGTCGGCACGCCAAGTCGAGCTGGAGCGATAACACCCTTGCCGATATCGACCGGCCGCTCAACAAGCGGGGCAAGCGTGATGCCCCGCTTATGGGGGCCAGGTTGGCCATGCTTGGCGTGAAGCCGGACGCGATTGTGTCCAGTCCGGCCCGCCGGGCCTACAAAACCGCCCGGCATCTGGCCGGCACCCTGGGGTTTTCACGTAAGATGATCCTCGTTATCAACGAGATATATGAGGCGTCCCCGGACGTTCTGCTGGCAATTATCGGCGCTTTCGACAACCGGGCCGACCAGGTCGTCATGATTGGCCATAATTCAGAGATCACGGTTCTTGCCAACAGACTGGGAGGCCTCGGCATTGACAATATCCCGACCTGCGGCGTCGTCGCCCTGGATTTTGCCGTCAGGTCATGGCGTGACGTCACGAAGAGCCGGGGGGTCCAGGTTTTTTTCGAGTATCCCCGTAAAATTCATGATGAGTAACGATCCGGGTCCGTTATCGGGCGCCCGGCAGGGCGGCTGCGGTGAAGACCGGGAAATCCGTTTATTAAGCGGCAATGCAATAAATTCCATACGCATTACACGGAATATCTCCGCAAGCCGTCACGAATTCAGGACTTGTTGCCGGGCGGTCTCATGGCTTCCCGTTGTCCGGCGAAGGGACAGACATTGTGAATGAGAAAAACAAAAGAATATTGTTGTTAGATTCTATCTTGTTAGGTGTTGTCGGCGCATTCGGCGCGCAGGTATTCCTATTTTGTCTCCATTTGGTTGAGCATTATTCGGCACTATTGACAACAGAAGCCGATTCTCACGGCTGGCCTGGTACCGGAGGCACCTTGATCCAGTCGGTGAGTCACAACCACCATCTTATGGTAATCGCCGTGATTGTCTTTGGCGGCTTGATCTCCGGTATATTGGTTTATACCTTTGCGCCGGAGGCCGAGGGGCATGGGACGGATACCGCGGTTCGGGCCTTTCACAGAACCGGGGGGTTGATACGTGCCTGTGTTACGCCATTGAAAATGATCGCCTCCGCCTTGACAATAGGAACCGGCGGGGCGGCGGGACGGGAAGGCCCGACGGCTTTATTCAGTGCGGGGATCGGCTCCATATATGCAACCATCAAAAAAAGTTCAAACCGGGAGAGAAGATTACTGGTATTGGTAGGCATGGCGGCGGGGTTGTCGGCGATTTTCAAATCTCCCATCGGTACGGCTATTTTTGCGGTTGAGGTATTATATGGCGAGATGGAATTCGAGGCCAGCGCTTTGGTTTATACCTTGCTGGGCTCTGTTGTCGCCTACATGGTAAGTGGTTTTTTTGTTGGTTGGCAACCCTTGTTTGATGTGTCGCAGAATTTGCTGGTTACCGACCCGGAAACAATATTTTACTTGTTGATTCTGGGTGGAGTCAGCGGGCTTATCGGCGTTATTCTGCCCAATGTATTTTATGGTATAAGGGATTTGTTCCATAAGATGCCCATCGCCCCGCATTTCAAGCCCGCAATAGGCGCCTTAGGTGTCGGCCTGATCGCCATCGCTTTTCCCCAGGTTCTGGGCGGAGGCTATGGATGGATACAAAAGGCAATGGATGGTCAGATATTTATATGGATTTTGCCGGCAATCATTATTGCCAAGATGCTTGCTTTTTCCTTTACCGTGTCTTCCGGGGGATCCGGGGGCGTTTTTGCCCCGAGCTTGTTTCTGGGTGCCTTGTTAGGGAGTTTTCTGGCCTTATTGTTTCATCAATCCACGGCTGTCTTTGCCATGATCGGTATGGCTGCCGTATTCGGAGCCGCTGCCAGAGTGCCGATAGCAACAGTCATAATGGTTACCGAGATGACCGGCGGCTATAGACTGTTGGCTCCTGCCGCTTTAACTGTTCTGCTGGCGTATCTCCTGCAGGTTTCCCTGGTGAGTATGTTCAACTTGAAATATAAAAGCCTGTATGAGGCGCAAGTCCCGGATCGCTCATTTTCTCCGGTACATCAAATCGATGAATTAAGAAATATCCTTTCATTCTACACCCCGAAATTATCCTTGAATCCCAAGAGGATCAATAGGGCCGACCTGTTAAGTCTTTTGGAATCGAGTATCCCTATAGATATACCGAATGGCAAGCAGATCTTTTTCGGGTCATTGAAAAATGATTATCCGAAATTTGACGATGACAGCAAATGTGAGTTATTCTATATGAAATATAAGGATGCCGAGGTAATGGCAATGTTCCGGGATGGCAGCTGGATATACCCGCAATGTGGAATAGACTTGCAAAAAGGAGACGAATTGCTCCTGATGGGGGTGCCGGACGTTATCGGCAAAATAAGAATAGATTTCAATTCCGTCTCCAGGACTTTTTCTCAGCTTAGTCTCCAGCAGCAAAAACTGGATCAGTCGTAAAAAGTCGAAAACGCAATCAACGGCGCTAACCGCCTGGAAAAAACATTTCGTCAGGGGCGGCTGTACGGCATTTTTGTTCACGGATTCAGGACCGTGACATGATTAAATTGAAAGATTTCGGAGAATGAACTCGCAAAAATGCATTAAGTAGTGGTAACATACTATAAAGGTGGCATAGGTGAATATTTTTTTGCTGTATTCCGCCGGACGAAATGAAACCGTACTGCCTCCTCAGATTTTATTTTCCAAATAACAACGGTCATGGCACAAAGCAATCGAGCACATGAAGAGGGGCGGATCGAGGGTGTCTCTCTTGCTTCATTCCTGCAATTGCTGGAACAGGAAAGAAAAAGCTGTACGCTTATTGTCTCTTCCGGGGATCAGGAAGGCCGGTTTTATTTTGAAGAAGGCGTTCTTGTCGATGCCGGTTCGGATGGCGAAAACGGGCAGGAAGCGGCATCCGCCATTTTATCCTGGCCCCACCCCTCATTCAGTGTTGCCAAGGCGGAAGATCGGATGCATCGCATCACTCTTCCCCTGGCGCATATCCTTCTGGCTGCCGCTAAAGTACATGATGAGAGTCAAGAAGACCCGGTGACTACGGGGACGCAGCCACAAAAAAGGTGTGCGCCCGTTGCCGGTATTTATGATGATCCGGCAGTGGAACGCCTGGTGCAAACCATTCTTTCCTCCCCCGGGGTCCGGCATTACTTTATTCTGGATCGTCATGGCAAGGTCATTACCCAGTCTTCCCGGCAACTGAAACTTGCCGATTTTATAACCTATTGTATTGTAAGTGGTATCCAGATGCGGAATCGACTGAAGGTAAAAGGTCCCAACCGTATCCATTTGGTACTCGATAATGAAGAATCACTTCTGATCATGCCGGGGGCGGGCATGATCATCGGGCTGTTACTTGACGAATATTCATCCGTCAGCGATATCGAGGATCAGCTTCGTCCCGTCTTGGCCTGTTCGTAGGATTTCATGGCGGTTATGAGAAAATTACTTGGTGAAATATCGGTTATCCCCGGAGTGACGGGGTCGTGCATCTTTGATAAGACCGCCGGCGTACTGTGTACCGATCTCCAGAC
>JAADIK010000126.1 GCA_013151365.1 Deltaproteobacteria bacterium | reverse complement strand
TCATTCGCTGAGCCTGGGCGTTGCCGATGCCGTGGTTGTTGTGGCGCCCTCGACCGCCGTGGCCGATGCCGCGGCGACACGGATCGGCAACGAGGTGGGGCGCGGCCGGGAAGGTCTGGAGCATGCCCTGGAAAAGGTAAAAGAGCTGAGCGATATCTCGGGCGCCGTCATCATCCGGGATCAGCAGATCGGGGCCTGGGGCGCGGTGGAACTGGTGCGATTGTAGTCGTTCATGATATGAAAAGGCGGATCGGCGTGGTCGGCAAAAGACCGGGGGCCACCGGAGGAGGTCTCGGGCATCATCAGGTGGTCGGCGTCTTTCCGTTTTTGTACAGGTCGAGCAGTTTCCTGGTCACCAGGGGAAGCAGGCCGAGCAGGGCAAACGATAGCAGCAGGCCCGGCGAGAAAATACCGGACAAACCGTCCAGCTCGGCCAGTTTCCTGCCCGCATTGACATAGACCACGGTGGCGGGCAGCATGCCCAGTTGCGATACCCAGTAATAGGTGGTGAGGCGGATGGAGGTCAGGCCCATGGCCAGGTTGACGATAAAGAAGGGAAAGACCGGGACCAGGCGCAGTGAAAAGAGGTAAAAACCGCCCTCTTTTTCCATGCCTTCGTTGATTTTACCGAGTCGGTCGCCGAATCTGTTCCGGACCCAGTCCCGCAGCAGGTACCGGGCCACCACACAGGCCAGGGTTGCGCCGATGCTCGAGGCAAATGAGACCACGATGGTGCCGGTGGTCAGGCCGAAGAGGCCGCCGCCCGCCAGGGTCATGATCGCGGCTCCGGGCAGGGACAGGGCCGTGACCACAATATAAATGAGCATGTAGGCCCCGATAACCGGCAGTCGGTGTTCGGCGTAGAGCGCCGAGAAATGGGCCTGCTGCTCCTTGAGATAGCCCAGGCTCAGGTACTGATCCAGGCCGGACACCTTGAAGATGACAATGAGCAGGACCAGGGCGCCGGCAATACCGAGTTTTTTCAGATGACCGGGTTTCATGCTCGGGGTTGATTTTTTTTATTGTGTAAACTGGCCGCGAAACTCACCGGAGCCGGGGAAAAACAGGGGGGCCTGTTTCGGAGGTCCGGCGGTCGGCATTTTCATGCTCGGGGTTGACCCGATGACCGGTTAAGCGGGCCGGTTGTGGAAAAACCGCAGGCGGCCGCGCCAAGCAGGGCCGTTCCCGGTTCAAGAATAACCTGAATCGGTATGCGGCCCAGCATCTCCCGGTATCCCCCGCGGCTGAACCGCGCCATAAAACGATCCGGCTCAAGCAGGGGCAGGATCCGCGGCGGGATGCCCCCGCCGATATAGACCCCGCCGGTCGCCAGGACCTTCAGGGCCAGGTTCGCGGCCTCGGCGGCCAGGATATCAACAAAGAGATGCAGGGTCTCGACGGCCAGTTTACCGGAGGACTCCTGGTCATTCAAGGCCTTGAGTGCCGCTGCAACAATGACCGGCGTCCGGTCCCCGGCCCCGCCCATACGTTCGGTCAGCCAGGGCGGTTCGGCAATTTCCGTTTTCAGGAAGTCATAGAGAAACGGCAGGCCCAGGCCGGAGCAGACCCGCTCCACGCTGACATGTTTAAAGCGCTTCTGCATGAATTCCAGCAGCGCGGCTTGCCTGGCATTTTCCGGGGCGAACGAGGCGTGGCCGCCTTCCGACGGGCAGGGCAGCAGACGGTCCCGGTCCCGGACGAGAAAGGCCTCGCCCAGGCCGGTCCCCGGCGCGATGACCGCGATGGCTCCCCGGCAAGCCGGTTGCCCGGCATTAATCGTTTTGAGACTGTCGGCAGGGAGATGGACCGCGCCCATGGCGGTGGCGACCAGGTCGTTCACCAGGCTCACGGATTTCAGGCCGAATTGCCGCCGCAGTTCCTCTCCGTCAATGAACCAGTTCAGGTTGGTCAGCTGGACCCGGTTGTCACGTACCGGGCCGGCAACGCCGAAGCAGGCATGATCGGGCCGGCTGTCGTTTGCCGCCAGAAATTCGCTTATCATGGCCGCCGGACCGTCGTAGGCGGCGTTCCGGTACGTTGCCTCAGCCAGCGGCGGTCCGGGCCAGGAATCGGCCCGGTGCAGGGCGAGGGAGGTCTTGGTGCCGCCGATATCACCGGCCAGCAGGCAGGTTCGGGCGGTCATTTTTCTGTCAGCTTCATGGTCTTTTTCGGTTATAATCAAGAGCCGTGGCTCCATGGGTGGCCGGACTGTATGCAATAAACCTGAATCAGCCACGGATTCAAGATGTCCGATAATTTCATTATTATAGCTGCCCGGCGGCAGAGAAACAAGGGAAGTTCACCGGGGATGCGATGAGTCACAACAAAAAAATGAATAATAATCAATCTTTACTCCCTGAACTTCTGGCCCCTGCCGGCAGTTTTGATAAGCTGGTCGCCGCTGTCCATTACGGTGCCGATGCCGTGTATCTCGGGGGCTCGCGTTTCAGCCTGCGGGCCCGGGCCGGGAACTTTACCGAAGACGGCTTGCGCCGGGCTCTCGCCTATGCCCATGAACACGGGGTCCGGGGGTATGTCACGGTCAATATCTTTGCCCATAACTCCGACCTGGAGGGCCTGGACGATTATCTTCTTGCTCTGCGGGATGCCGGGGCGGACGGGCTGATCATCGCTGATCCGGGCATCCTGCTCATGGCCCGGGAGACGGTGCCGGACCTGCCCGTCCACCTCTCCACCCAGGCCAACGTGACCAACCGGGCCAGTGCCCGCTTCTGGGTCTCTCAGGGGGTCTGCCGTCTCAACCTGGCCCGGGAGCTGGGGCTTGATGAAATCAAACAGATCCGGGCGGCCACGGATACCGAGCTGGAATTTTTTGTCCACGGCGCCATCTGCATCTCCTATTCCGGGCGCTGCATGCTGAGTCACTATTTCACCGGCCGGGACGCCAACCTCGGCGACTGCGCCCATCCCTGCCGTTATTCATATCATCTAGTCGAGGAAAAACGGCCCGGTCAGTATTTTCCGGTGGAGGAGGACGAGCGGGGCACCTATATCTTTAATTCCCGCGATCTCTGTCTGCTCGGCCGGCTGCCGGACCTCGTGGCCGCCGGGGTTGATTCCCTGAAGATCGAAGGCCGGATGAAATCGGTCGGCTATGTGGGTTCGGTGGTGCGGGTGTACCGGGCGGCCCTGGACTGGATCGGACAACAGATGGCCGCCGGCCGAGAGGCCGGCGAGTGTGTTCTGCCCGGCCGTTTCAGCACCGAGCTGGCCAAGGTCGGGACCCGCGGCCGGACGGAAAACTTTTTCAGCGGCCCGCCGGACGGCGGCAGCATGCTCTATGACCGGAGCCGGATCGTGCAGCCCTGGGCGCCGGTGGGCATTGTCCGCGATGCGGCAGCGCTGCTCATCGAGGCCCGCAATGTCCTGGAGACGGGCGATTGCATAGAATACCTCGGCCGGGGCCTGGATACCGTTTCATGTGTCGTCAGCCGGATGAGTCTTGAAAACGGCGGCGTTACCAACCGGGCCAATCCCGGGAATCGGGTCCGGCTGACCACCGATCCGGTCATCGCTCAGCCGGAAAACAACGCCCTGTTTCTTAAAAAGATGACCGGCTGACCGGGAGCTTGGGCGCAGGCGCCGAGGTTGTCGCCCTTGGTGAATTTCGCTACCGGCTGAAAATAACAGGGAAGTAACCAGGAAAAAAATAAAAAAAGCGCCGGGTCAGCGCCTCCTGGACTTGCTGCTGATTTCTTCCAGCATGTCCATCTGGATCTGCTGGGTCTCAAGGAACCGGAGCCACTGGTAATGGATCAGGGTATCCAGTTTTTCAAGGATGATCCGGATTTCCAGCTCCGCCTTGAGGTTGACCTGGTAATCGTTCTGAGCCCGCAGCCGGTCACGCTTCTCCTGCCGGTTCTGACTCATCATGATCACCGGTGCCTGCAGTGCGGCAACCAGCGATAACATGAGGTTGAGGAGGATAAAGGGGTAGGGGTCAAACGGCTGCTTGACCAGCATGAGCGAATTGCCGACTATCCAGATAGCCATGAACATGAGGAAAGAGAGGATAAAGGACCAGGAGCCGCCGAAAGCGGCGACCTTGTCGGCAATCCTGTCGCCAAAGCATAGGCGCTCCTCGTACTCTTCGTTGATATTTTCCGAAAGGATGTCGTTGTCATGAATACTCTGAACGACTTCCTGTTCCAGGCTGTCCAGCTCGCCCAGATCTTTCTCCATGATGCGCTGGACATATTTGGCCCGGTAGGTGTTGAGACAGGAGAGGCAGATATCTCCGTTGTCCGACCAGTCCGGGACCTCTCCCCTGATAAACTGCTGGATACTTTCCCTGACCAGGTTGGGGGGGATAAGCTCATCTTTTCTCTTTTCCTGGTGGCAGACCTGGCAGGTTCTGGTTTCTTTTTTTTCTCTGTTCATGACGTGTCTGTTCCATCAGTTAAGAGCCTTGTTGCAGGGCCCGGATTGTTTGGTGTTTCGGGGTGGTCTCAGGCGGAGAAATCTGTCCGGGATCAGGCCGGTAAAATTCAAGGAAAATTGCTTCTCCCCAAGGCGTCGGTTCGCAAATAACGTTTCGGAGAGAGCCGGCTGCCGGGAAGTAAGAAGCCGGCGGTTTAAACCGACCTTGTTCCCGACGAGGACAACACATAATATGGAGTATGCACCGGCGTCAAGTGCATACCCCGCTTTATTCTCTGTAAAAAGAGAAAACCTGGTCCCCGGGGCCGGGGCCGGGTCAGGCGGCCTTTGGATACCTGTATGTATTTGTTTGTTTTTTTGCTTGCCGGAAGAAAACGGGCCGGCAGGGTGGCTTGACCACATGGCGAAAAAAAAACAGCCGGGGGTTGCTGGTCCTTCTGCCCGGCCCGGCTATCGACATGGCGGCGACATGGTCACAGGCTGAGGAATCCGTCCGGGAGCAGGCTGGTTGCCAGCATGACCATGTTGATCTCGCGATGGTCGCGCCAGCTGGCGGCAGACCTCTGTCCGGGGTCGAGCCAGAAATCTTCGATCAGGCCGATTATCGGCGAATATTGCAATAGCATTTCGATATATTCAACAAGCAGGGGATGTTTCCTGCCGAGGTCGGTTTTTTCCTCGAGTAAAGCATTAATCCTGCCGACGCCATGCATGCCTATGGTCAGGCCCAGCTCCCGAAAGGCCAGGCGATAAGCAGCCGGCAGGTTCAGGGTATTCGTTCGCACAAAGGTCTGCAGGCCGGTCAGGGCGGCTTTCAGTAACTTCTCGGGCAGGGATGCCAGGTGGGTAAAATCATGCTCAATCATTTGCGCCGTGCGACAGGCATCGAACAGGAGGCCGCCGATTCCCAGGGAATCATCGGTCTCCCAGGCCAGTCCCCGACAGATACCGGCCATGTCCCTGATCTCATCCTGAAGGTCCGGTGATGCTGATTTATCCTGGCCGCCTGCCGTCACCCGCAGCTCGTGATAGGTGATCAGTCCGTCCAGGGGATCGTGCTGTCCCATGGCGGTTACCTGGGGGCGGCCGAGATCGATACTCATCTTCCAGTACATGCGCTTCCGGCCGTCAAGAGGCGAGACATAGGTGAATCGCGCATGGGCCGTTTGCGCGAGTTCCAGAGCCCATTGATTATAGATCTTCTCGCCGGTGACCCGGCTGAGGCGACTCAGGGCATGCATCCATTTGGTCAGGTAATGATAGTATTGTCCGTCACGGTCCCATTCCTGCTGTTCATCATAGGGTTCGGACGGATCACGTTCCGGTAGTTTTTTGCCGATTCGCAAGCCGCCCCTGGTAGGATGCTGTTTGCCGGTTTCTTCATCAAGACCGCTGATCCAGCCCGTCCGGGCATCATCGTCACGATGCCGGCCCAGGATTGCATGGACCTGCTCGACCAGCGCCACCGCCAGGTCCAGGTAGCGGCCTTCACCTGTCTGCCGGTAAAGTTCAAGGAAATTGCAGACCCCGAAAGCGTCGGTCCACAGGTAACGTTTCGGCGAGCTGGCGGTCGGCGAGAGTCCGGTTATCTCCGCAAACTCAAGCATGAGTTGCCGGACCGTGGAAAGTTTGTCGTTTGCTTGCATTTGTCAGGGGGACGAATTTTGCTCCAGTCGGCACCATTATGTTAATGGCTTGCGCAAACCCTTGTGGTCGCCTTAACTTGTGTCTGATGGGGCCATAAATATTCGTCTTAATTTGAAAAAATAATCAAAGCCCGACCAGATCGTCAGGACCAGCGACACGTAGACGATAGCCAGGCCCAGGCGGTGCAAAAAGGGCAGCGGCAGTAAATCAAGCGGAAAGATCAGGGTGCCGAGGCCGAGATACTGAATGATGGATTTGATCTTGCCCAGGCGGCTGGCCGCAACGACAATGCCTGATGAGGCGGCGATTCCGCGGAGACCGGTGATGATGAGTTCGCGGCAGAGAATGACCAGCGCCAGCCAGGCCGGCAGCCGGTCCAGGGGAATCAGCATGATAAAGGCGGTGGCGACCAGGACCTTGTCCGCCAGCGGGTCCATGAGTTGCCCCAGGACCGTTTCGCTCTTGTAACGGCGGGCGAAATAGCCGTCAATCCAGTCGGTTCCGGCGGCAACGGCAAAGACCAGCCAGGAGAAAAAGGCCATCCAGGTTGTCTGCGGCAGCATGAGCATGAACGCCAGGATGGCGGCCAGAAAAAAGCGGACCCCGGTTATCATGTTCGGGAGGTTGAAGATTTGATTCACGGTAACTCAGTTCATTTTTATCAGCTTACGGACAGAGATGTGGCCGGCGCGGGATTCGGCCGTCCTCTCCTGGTAGAGTCGGTAGAGATGAATAACCCTTTTGACGTAGGCTATGGTTTCGGGAATTTTCGGGAGAGGACCGTCTTTTGAGATCCGTCCCGGTCCGGCATTGTAGGCGGCCAGGCTCCGGACCAGGTCACCCCGGTAGTTGTTGAGCAGGCACTTTAAATAGCGGGCGCCGCCATTGATGTTCTGGGCCGCATCAAAGGGATTTCTTACCCGCATGTCCCGCGCTGTTTTCGGCATCAACTGCATCAACCCCTGGGCTCCGTCTCGCGATACGGCGTACTGGTTAAAATCGGATTCGGTCTGGATGATCGCCTTAAGGAGCAAGGGGTCGATGCTGTACGATAATGCCGCCCGCCTGATATGGTGATCATAGTTGGCGGCGGCCGGGTTGAAGACCCGGGATGTTTTGCCGTTGCCGGTAAACTGGGCCGGCCAGGGGACGTCATTGATTTTTCTCTGTCGCAGGGGATGGTAACGGCGGTCGGCCGGGACATTGGTATAGTGGCTGATCCCGTGTTTGTCCACATAGACGTAGATTCCTCCCCACGCCTCAATCGGCAGCAGGAGCGTGAACAGCAGAATCACGACATGTCGTATCGATAGTGCCACGATTATCTCCGTTCGTTTCCGCCGTTTTTTCCGACCTGGCCGCCTTGCATCCGCACCGTTCTCGACTGCTCACGGATTCAGGCAAGAGATTTCATTTTTCTTCTTTCGGCTTGTCGGTAAATTTGTCGCAACAGGCCTCGCTGCAGAAATAATAAGTTGTACCGTCCTGCCGCAGCCGGATCGCCTGGTGCCTGGGTACCAGGGTGTGACAGACCGGGTCCTCGACCAGCACATCCTGTACCGGTGGATCTTCCGCGGCTTGGCCGCTGTCCTTGTCGGCGCGAACGGTTGGTTTGCCGATGATCCCGTTCAGCAGCCGCCAGGCCAGATAAAAAAGCACGGCCAGCACGACAAAGCGTATCATTGGTCTCTCCCGGTACCGGCCCTGTCGTTTTTTCTCCACATAAGCCTATTATATATCTACGAGTTTAAAAGTCGAACCTATTTTTTCCCTCCCTGGTCGCCGGGTTCGCGCAGAAACAGGTGCGGAGAATCGGCGCCCTGTTTAGGGCCGGGGGTTATCCGGCCATGATACCCTCTGCACCACCGGGTGATGCCGCGCATCCGCCAGGTCCCTCATTAGCGCCGCGGCGGTGCGCCCGAACAGCGGATGGATACAATCAGGGGCGATTTCGCAGAGCGGCGCCAGGACAAAGAGCCGCCGATGCATCTCCGGATGCGGCAGGGTCATGGTCGCGGTGTTGCTGATGAGATCGTCATAGAGGAGGAGATCAAGATCCAGGATCCGGTCCTGATGGCCCGGCGCCTTGTCGCCTCCCCTGGT
>JAADIK010000175.1 GCA_013151365.1 Deltaproteobacteria bacterium | reverse complement strand
GCAATATGTGGAATTTATTGCATTATTGCCGAATAAAATCATTTTATGGTCTTCACCTCGCCGCCCTGCGGGGCGCCCGATAACGGATTCAGGTATAAACCTCAGGAAGAGGATTGACCGTATTTTTTCCTTAATACCGTGGCGGCGGCGGCGATATTGGCAATCTTGGCCGCGGCGATTTCTTCTACGTTCACCCCACGGTCGGCAAAGCAGCTGAAGCCGCAGTCCGTGTTCAGAAATAGCCGTTCGGCCGGATAAAACGCCAGCGCCTTCTCGGTCTGCGCCACGATGGCCTCCACGGACTCGACTTCCGTGGTCCGGGGATTGACGACGCCGAGCCCCAACTCTTTGTGGCTGAGGGCCTTGCCCACGACCTCGATGTCTCCGGCCCGGGGAGTCGCGTATTCCAGGACGAACTGATCGACATTCATCCTGGTCAACGCCGGCAGCAGCGGCGCATAATCGCCGCTGAGCAGAACCTCTTCCCTGGTGCTCCAGTTGCCCCGGCAGATGTGCAGCCCGATTCGCGGCCCGGTAATGCCCTCGATTACCCGGTTGATGAGCTCTGCCGCGTACAGAAGTTCTTCACCCACGTCCCGGCGGGTGGCAAGCGTTGCTCACATGAATGTTCGCCGGCCGCACTCCTCGCTCATTGTAATCTCGGTGAGCACCGGCTCGTCGAACTGGACGAATTCACAGCCGGCCGCGGCCAGATCCTTGAGTTCATCCCGCAAAATCCGCACCACTGCCGCGCCGAGTTTCCGGTGGTTACGATACGCCTTTTTGGAGTAACTCGAAATCCACATGGAGCGCGACAGCAGGTAGGGCCCCGGCAGGGTGATTTTGACCGGTTTGTCGGTCAGGGATTTAACAAAACGGAAATCATCGACGGCGAGCGGTTCCCGCCGCGACAGCTTGCCGATACAAGTGGGATTGCGAATGGCGGAAGCCGGGACATCCAGGGTATGGAGCATCTCCTCGAAACCGGATTTATCCTCCACCTCGTCGAGCATTTCGGCCAGGGACATGAGCCTCGTGCCCGCAACTTTTTCCGTAATGAAAGAGTAGAAGTTGTCCCGCCGGTGCTCGCCGTCCACCACGATGTCAAGGCCGGCCTCTTCCTGGATGCGGACCGTGCGGCGGACTTCGTCATCGGCAACGGCATCGAACTCGGCCCGCGATATCCTGCCAAGCCGCCGGTCCCTGAGGGTCCGGAGCATTTTCTTCGATCGGGGCCAGCTTCCTACCTGAGTCGTGGTAAACATAATCCTAAATCCGTGACGGCTTGAGGTGATATTCCATACAATATGTGGAATTTATTGCATTATTGCCAAATAAACACACTTTCCGGTTTTCACCGCGCCGCCCTGCGGGGCGCCCGATAACGGCGCATCTGCTGCGTTGACAACTCGTTGATATCACATCAGGATAATCAACATCGTTGCCGCCTTGCATCTGCACCGTTCTCGAACGCTCACGGATTCAGGATAATATCATACTATCCCGAACTTGATTTTTAATTCGACCGCCTTGGCCAGGGTGGCGGCCAGGGGCGACCGGGACACTGTTCGTTCCCAGGCGGCCCGGGCCGCATCCTCGTCATCAAAGGTCGAGGCAAAGCACTTGAGTTCGATGGATGAGAACGAAGGGTCACCCTCCTCGAGCCCCACCTGGACGAGGACGTTATGCAGTTTACCCCGGACGGTGATCTCGATGTCGTCCATCTCCAGGCCATCCCTGGCGCACTCCATGGCATAACCGGTCGCCAGCGCTCCACCCAGGGCTCCCAGGAGATACTCGACCGAGCTGGGATAGTCGTCCTTTTCCTCGAAGCTGGCAGGTTGACCGACATGCCAGGAAAAATTCCGGCAGTACACCGTACTCTTCAGGTGCCCGGTGGAACGGGTCCGTAGCCGCCACTCATACTCCCGGGCCCGCTGCTTGTCCGCCCGCAGGTTTTTCTCTTCCTGGTCGGCCGCCTTTTCACCCCGGCGCACAAAGTAACGGACAAAGTGATCTTCGTCCACGCGGCCGAGGTATTCGTGCCCGACCATGCGGCACCACGGCGGCAGGTCACCGGCCACGGTGGGTTCGCTGCTGCGCATTTCCAGGACCCCGCCCACCGGCACCTTGAGCATGCTCTCCCGAATCAATAAAATCAGGCCGGAACCGCAATCAAGATCGCCGCCGTCGAACATGACGTCCGGCGTCAAGTTCTCTACCTGGTTGACCTCGGACATATCAATCGTGCCCCTTATTCTTATTAATAGGCAACGCTCGGAGAACCGTTGGAAAGCCATTCCACCAGGGCCGCGCCACCGGCGGGAGTTGCGCCCTCGATGAGATCCTCCTCCGAGATGCCGCGTTTTTTCATGCACGGGGTGCATACATATATCTTGCCGCCGGCATTGACAAACTTGTTGACCAGCTCGACAAGCGGGGCAAAGGGAGCACCCTCGTTGACCTTCTCCGCCTCGCCCTTGGCGGCGCAGTATACGCCGTCCGAGCTGAGAAAAATCATGGTGTCTTTTTCGCTGCCGAGGGCGGCGTTCGCGACAACGAAACCAAGGGTCGCCTTGTCACCGTCGGTCCTGCAATGGGTAATGGTTACGCAAAATGTGTCTGCCATGGGTTACTCCTTTTTCAGCCCGGGTTTATATTCAACGAGGTAGTACGGATGCGCCACCTCCACCAGTGTGTTCTTCGTCATTCGGCACCAGGCCGGAAATTCAATCCGGGCGGCGGGATCACGGGAAATGATCAGGATCATACTGCCCGGCCGCACCGGCTTGAGATAGGTATACAGGTTAATTATGACCCGCCCGCAGGTTTCCTCGCCGCCGTCGAACTCGTCGTCAAAGTGCCAATGCAGCGGATATGTTTCATGCAGGGTGGTCGTCATTGAATCACGCAGGCGCCATATCTCTTTTTTACCGAAAAATGAGCCCGGAATATGATGGGGGGAAGAAAGAAAATGACGTGGCAAACATCTCGACGCCCCATGACGGCCGTTGATCTCGAACAAAAAAACTCGTTTCCAGACAAACATTCACTATCGATCCACTGTAGAGAGGTTGCGAAACAATGTCAAATAGGTAAATTTAATGTCTTTTTTGCCGGCCATCCGTATTTCTGATAGTACGGATTCCACCCCAATGGTGTACATCCTCCAGAGCCGGATCAACAGAGGGGCTTTTCCGGAGAGCTCCGATCTAAGGAGAGATATTTTTTGTCCGGAACCATACCAAAATGCAACTTGTCTACAAAATTGTTACCCTATATTTTTTTCTCCAACGGTTACAAAACAACATCTTCATGCTCGCCGCCCTCCTCTCATGAAGATCTAACGTGCTTATTTGACGAAGAAAGGAGGCAACCGGCCAGCCAACTGCGGAAGCAGTCCCGGCCAAAAAAATCGGCCAGGTCTTACTCTTTAGCTTGGCACAACTCTTGCTTTTGTGTTGTAATATATATTTTTTGCCAACTATTCAGGTGGCAGGCATTATTGTCGCCACTGCCCGAATCAGGCTCCGGCATATCGGAGCGTCCCTACTTTTTCCCGGATGCAGGAGGAAACAACCGATGAAATGCAAAGGTCTTATTATTCTGCTGTCGTTGTTGTCCCTGTTCCTGCCTAACCCCACACCGGCCCGGGCTGCGGAAGTGCGGCTGTCGGTGGCGGCCAGCATGACCGATGCCTTCAAGGCATTGGCCGCCGCCTTTGACACGAGTCATCCCGGCATTACCGTGCTGCCCAATTTCGGTTCCTCCGGCTCGCTGGCCAAACAAATCGCCCTGGGCGCACCGGCCGATCTCTTTATCTCGGCCAATCCGCAGTGGATGGACTACCTGGTGCGGGAGAAAAAGATCTCGCCGGCGACGGTCCGCATTTTTTCCTACAACACCCTTGTTGTCGTCGGGAGGCAAACGACGCCGATCACCTCCCTTGCCGACCTGACAAAATTCGACCGCATTGCCATCGGCAGCCCGGGGAGTGTCCCGGCCGGGCAGTATGCCGAACAGGCCATGCGGGCGGCCGGGGTCTATGAAAAGCTCCTGAAGATGGACAAACTGGTCATGGCCAAGGATGTGCGGCAGGCCCTGATCTATGCCGACCGGGGCGAGGTGACCGGGGCTTTTGTCTATCGCACCGATGCCCTGCTGGCGAAAAAGGCGGTGATTATCTACCAGGTGCCGGAGCATCTGCATGACCGGATTGCCTATCCCCTGGGCCTGACCACGGCCGGGGAGGCCAATGGCGCCGCCAAGGTTTTTTACGCCTACATGGCAAGCCCGGCCGCCATAAAAATTCTGGAAAAATACGGATTCAAGGCCGTCGGGGCGCACAATCCCTGACCGCCGAAAAAACATTAAGGTGATAGATGATGTTTAGCCTTCCCCCCCAGGACATGCAGGCCATCTGGCTGTCGGCCAAGGTTGCCAGCGCCGCGACGGTCATCTCCCTGCCCTTCGGGCTCGGTGCCGCCTATTGCATGGTCTTTGTCCGGCTGCCGGGCAAGGCCTTTTTCGAGGGACTGATCAACCTGCCGCTGGTGCTGCCGCCGGTAGTGGTCGGCTATCTGCTGCTGCTGCTGCTCGGGCGGTCGAGCTGGCTGGGGCAGATGCTGCAGGCGATGCATATCAGGATCATCTTCACCATCTTCGCCGCGATCATTGCCTCGTCGGTCATCGGTTTCCCCCTGCTGGTGCGCTCCATCCGCATCGGCATGGAAAACATCGACGAACACTATCTCCAGGCCTCGCGAACGCTTGGCGCGCGCTGGTGGGATACCCTGCTCACCGTCATCCTGCCTCTTTCCGGCCGGGCGATACTCGCCGGCATGACCCTGATGTTTGCCAGGAGCCTCGGCGAATTCGGCGCCACCATCATCCTGGCCGGTGATATCCCGGGGGTCACCCAGACCATTCCGCTGGCGATCTACGACTATACCAACACTCCGGGCGGCGACAGCATGGCCCTTTCCCTCTGCCTGGTCTCCATCGCGCTCTCCTTCGGGGTGCTGCTGGTGAACGAAGCCGTGTCCCGAAAATTGCGCCGGGAGCGGGGCCGGTGAAACTCGAGGTGTCGGTGCGCAAAAATTTCGGCACCTTCCGGATAGAGGCCGAATTCAGCCTGAGCGGAAACCGTTGCGGCATCTTCGGGCCTTCCGGCAGCGGCAAATCGACCCTCGTACACATGCTGGCCGGCCTCCTCAAGCCGGACCGGGGCAGGATTATCCTGGCCGGCCGGCCGCTTTTCGACGATGCCCGGGGCATCAACCTGCCGCCCGAGGAGCGCCGCATCGGCGTGGTTTTCCAGCACGCCCACCTTTTCCCGCACATGAACGTCCAGCGCAACCTGCTCTACGGCTGGCAGCGCACGGCGGCGGCCGAGCGCCAAATCGCGCCCGAGGCCCTGATCGAGGTCCTCAACCTGGACAGCCTCCTGGAGCGCAGGGTCGGCAGCCTTTCCGGCGGCGAGCAGCAGCGGGTGGCACTGGGGCGCACCGTGCTGGCCTGCCCGCGCCTCATCCTGATGGACGAGCCCCTGACCGGCCTGGACCAGGATCTGAAATATCAGATCATCCCCTACCTCAAGAAGGTCTTCAGCGAATTCGATATGCCGTTGCTCTTCATCAGTCATTCCCTCCAGGAGATGCAGCTGATGACCGACGAGGTCCTGGTCTTCGAAAAAGGCACCCTGCAGCAGCGCCTGCCGGCCGAGAACCTGGCGCGCCGCCACCTGGTCACCGGCGCCCGCGGTTACGCCAACCTGCTGACCCTGGTTGAGCCGCGTCCTCATGGTGACCTGTGGCGCTACCGCTGGGGAGAGACGGAACTGATCCTGACCGAACCGGGCCTGAACGGCGACAATCTCTTTGAGCTGGGCTCCAAGGATATCACCCTCTTCAAGGGACATCCCGAAGCCACCAGCGCCCGTAACATCCTGGTCTGCCGGGTAACCTCCATCTTCGGCGACGGCAACAGAATCGGGGTGGAGCTGGCCTGCAACGGCGGCCGCCTGATCTCCCAGATCGTGCCGGAATCCGTGCGCGAACTTGATATCCGGGAAGGTGCCGAGGTGGTCGCCGTGATCAAGGCCTCGGCTTTTCGGAAGCTATACTGAGTCAGAGCAAAAACGTGCCGGAAACGAAAAAACCCCAGCCGATGGAAACCAGGCCGAGCAGGACCAGATAGACGACAACGCACCTGACAACGGCGTGCTTGCCGAAGATGGCGGTATAGCCGGCTTTCAGGATATTGTTACTGCCGGCGGCGATGAGAATGGCGCCGGTCAGCTCCTGCATGCTGATATTCGGGAAATGGCCGCCGAGCACGGAGAGGATAAAGGGATCGATGTCGGTAAAACCGACCACGAAAGACAGCATGGCCAGGCCGCTTTTACCGAAATGGAGAATAACGATAATCATGATGATCACGAAGAGGAAGGCAAAGAGGAAGGCCGTCCCCAATTCCAGGGGATTGCTGTCCGCAACTTCCGAGGAATCCGCCGCCGCAACCCTCCCTCTTTTGTCAACCAGCCAGGCAACGACCAGGGTGAGCAGACCGAGCGACAGCAGCGGCAGGATAGAGAGACGAAGCAGGGAGATGTTGATGAAGAGCACCAGCAGCAGGAGCCGGAGATACATCACCCCGGAGGCGGCGATCATGCCGGCGCTGATGGTATGGTTGGGCCGGGTCATCCTGCGGGTCTTTTTGGCCAGGACCACGGTGGTCGCGGTACTGGAATAAAGCCCGCCGAGCAGACCGGTAACCAGGTAGCCATGGCGTTTGAGGAAATATTTTTTAAGAATATAACCGACATAGGAAATGGCTGAAATCACGATGACCCCCACGCCGATCTTGAAGGGCGAGGCCGGGATAAAGCTGACCACGATTTCCCGGGGCAGCAGGGGCAGAACGACGCCGGCGATGAGCAGGAATTTTGCCAGGGTCAACATCTCGTGGGGGGCGATCCGGTCGATGAGCCAGTGGGCCAGGGGCCGGGCATTAAGAATAAAAACCACGGAGACGAAGAGCAGGATAAGAAACCAGGGTGACTTCAGGAGCGCGGCCGGGCCGTAACTGTAGACCAGCAGGCCGATGAGCGGTTGCAGCGCGCCCGACCGCCGGTGCTGCAGTTTGTGATAATAAAAGAGGGCAAAAAAGAGCAGCAGGCCGGCCAGGCCGACCAGGTAGACTCTCAGGGTAGGGTCAAGCGCGGCAAAGACATAGCCCAGGATAGCGATGAAGGTGTAGGTGCGGCTGGTGCCGAAACTGAACGACTGTTTGTCCGGCTCTTCCCTGCTGCGCAGGTTAAGATAGCCCCTGAGTTCCAGACCGGTCAGGAAACCGGACACGACAACCAGGCCGAATTGCAGCCACGTCTGGGAGACCAGGCTCTGAATCATAGTGTTTTCCTGCATGAAAATAATTATTACGGTTAACTACAAAAAGCCGGGAACGGCCCGGCCCCCTGCAGGCGCAAAGATGGGGGCCTCTGCCAGCTTACGACCTGCTGGGGTAGACCTTCACCCGATTCCGCCCGTCATGCTTGGCCTGATACAAGGCGGTATCAGCGGCGGCAACAATCTCGTCCGCCGTACTGAAATGCAACGGGAAACACGCTACCCCGACACTGAGCGTTTTCTTGAAAGGCGGGGTTCCGGATAGGTCAAAGGTAAAATTCTCCATGCTCCTTCGTATTCTTTCGGCGATTTTAACGGCCGCCGTAAGATTATCTCCCTTGAGCAGGACAATGAATTCCTCCCCGCCGTAACGGCAGGGGATGTCACCATGCCTGACATTCGAACGGACCAGTTCGGCAACGCGGATAAGGACCTCGTCGCCGACGGGATGGCCATAGGTATCGTTCACCTCCTTGAAATGATCGAGATCAAGGATCAGCACGCAAAAGCCCCGCTTGGTACTATGAAAATTTTCCACGAACTCATTGATCTTGCTCAAAAAATACCGTTTCGTATACAACGAGGTCAGGCCATCGGTAATGGCCAGGTCATAGAGTTCCGCGTTGGCAAAGGAAATGGCTATATGATGCACCAGGACCGGAATAATTTTTCTTTCCGAGGGAGTAAAGGTTTCCCCCTCGGGCTTCACAATACTGATCAGTCCGAAATGCATACTTTTCTGCTGTATCGGGATGAGCAGCCTGGAACCGTCATCGGAGTAAACCGGCGAGGTATACCTTTCATTCAGCAATCCGAAAAGATCATCCCTGGTTATTGAACCGACCTGACAGGTATCGGAATCCATTTTATAATAGGTGTGATAATGCCTTTTATCACCTTTTTTTAAACTGACTATTTCAAAAGCATCTCTCTCCTTTTCCATGGCGAGAGCAAAGTCGGCGCAATCCGCCCGGAGAATCTTGCAGAGGAGATCAAGCACAATATCCTTGAGTTTCTTCTTTTCAATGGTCTGGCTCAAACTCTGCACGATTGCATAATGGGAGGCCACCTCATTCCGCCGCCCCCGGACTTCATCGACATACCTGCCGATCGCCCTGCTCATGATATTAAAGGCATCGGCCATGTGTAGAATTTCACCGCCGCAGTTGACCTCGACCCAGTATGTAAAGTCCCCGCGGCCGACTTTTTCAAAGCCGGCCTGCAGGGCCGCCAGGGGCCTGGTAAAAAAACGGGTGACAATAAAATTGAGGAAAAAAACACCGACCAGGAAGGCGAATATCCCGGTCAGAGCTATCCGCACGGCCAGTTCGTTGAGCAGGGCGGTGGTTTCTTTAAGAGAGGAATCAATCAGCAGAATCCCGATAACCTTCTGCTT
This sequence comes from Deltaproteobacteria bacterium, assembly GCA_013151365.1. GTDB lineage: Bacteria > Desulfobacterota > Desulfobulbia > Desulfobulbales > Desulfobulbaceae > BMS3Abin13. The sequence continues at coordinate 5,832 of JAADIK010000175.1, read as the reverse complement.
CTCGGAATGGCAGCGATAACAGGCCGGCTCCCCTTTAATAGCGGTAACCGTCCGGATAAACGGATTCCCGCCGTTATCGATAATGGCGCTTGTCTTATCTTTAGCCGCGCCGTGATCGTGACAGACCAGGCAGGCGGGCTCGTCATTCTTATTGACCACCCGCCCGGCAAGAGACGGCTTGCTGGTCATGACAATCCGGCCGTTTTTGTTCAACACGCTGATCTGCAAAAATTTTTTGCCGCGCAGCATGTTCCGGATGGTCTTCATGCTTGCCTCCCGGTCATTGAGCAGCATGGATGAGCGCAGCCCGGCCTCAATAATCCGCCCGACCTGCACGGCCTGCTGACTTGTCATCTCGGTCAGTTTACCCCGCTGATATGTCCAGACGCCGTAGAGGACCATGCCCATGGCCAGAAAAAATATAAGAAAGATCCCCCCCAGGATTCTCACCTTGAGAGATGCCAGAACTTCATCCAGGAAACCAAGCACCGCAACTCCTTTTTTATCCTGAGGTCAATACCATTTTGGTCCGCAACCCATCCTATATTGGTTATATATCACATAACAATAAAATTTTACTGAAAATACTTTTCCCCCCGCAAGCCGCTCCGAACCCGGCCCGGCCCGACACCGCCGTCTTTCGCACCGCCGCTTCGATTCGTAACCCATCATAGAGTATGTAACTATACGGTTTCACATATCTCAAAACTATAAGCCATCACAGGTGCCTCAGATTTGTGCAGACGTGCCTGCTCGCTATAGCACCCCTTATGCGTGCAGGCACGACCGTGCAAATATGGGGTGCCTGTGACGGCTTATGGCGATTCGCTTTGTTATGAGCGGCAAGTATAGTATACTCGGGCGGATGGAGATTATCACCACACATCTTAATGCCGACTTCGACGGCCTGGCCTCTATGGTCGCCGCCAAAAAACTCTATCCCGACGCCGAACTTGTCTTTGCCGGTTCCCAGGAAAAAAGCGTGCGTGACTTTCTCGCCCAGGAATTCAGTAATATTTATACCTTTAAACGCTTAAAACAAATCGACCTGCAACAGGTCAGCCGGCTGATCGTGGTGGACACCAGACAGTCAAGCCGTATCGGCCGGCTGCAGGAATGTCTGCGGAATCCGGGCATTGAAATCCACCTCTTTGACCATCATCCCCATTCGTCCAGTGATATGAAGGGATGCCTGGAGGTCGTTGAAGCGGTCGGCTCCACCACAACCATCTTCACCCGCCTCTTCAGGGAACGGTCCATTGCGCCCACCCCCGACGAGGCGACCCTGATGGCCCTCGGCATTTACGAGGATACCGGCTCTTTTCTCCACACCACCACCACGGCCGCAGACCTGCAGGCCACGGCCTGGCTCCTTGAACGCGGGGCCAAGCTGGACATCGTCACCCAGTTCGTCTCCTATGACCTGTCGCCCAGGCAGGTGGGACTGCTCGGCAACCTGCTCAAAAATGCGACGACCTATACCATTCAATCAATCGAGATCGTCATCGCCAAGCTGACCCTGCCCGAATATGTGGACAACTTCGCGGTTATCCTGCACCGGCTGATGATCATGAAAAACCTGGATGTCCTCTTTGGCATCATCTGCATGGGCGACCGGATCTACCTCATTGCCCGCAGCCGCATTCCGGAGGTGAACGCGGGAATGATCGCCCGGGATTTCGGCGGCGGCGGCCATGCCTCGGCGGCGGCGGCGACGATCAAGGACATGACTCTTTTCGAGGCGGAAGAAAAACTGGTTCACCTCCTGCATCAGTATGTGCGGCCCCGCGCCATTGCCGGGCAGATCATGTCCTCACCGGTCATCACCGTCACGCCGGAGGTGACGATCCATGAGGCCAACAACCTGCTGACCCGCTACAACATTACCGTACTGCCCGTGGTCTCGATAAAAGCGGAGAACACCGAGACCGGCGAGCCCGCAACCGTTCTCGGCATGATCTCAAGGCGGGTGGTGGAAAAGGCCATTTTCCTCAAGCTCGGCCACCTCCCGGTCAGCGACTACATGACCACGGAAATCGCGACCCTGCCCCCCACCGCGACCCTGGCCGATCTCCAGGAGCTGATTATCGGCAACCGGCAACGGCTCATTCCGGTGGTCGAACACGACCGGCTCCAGGGCGTCATTACCCGCACGGACCTGCTCAACATCCTGGTCAACGATCCGGCCCATCTCCCCAAAAATCTGCTGCATGAAGACGAGCAGCCCTCGACCATGCAGACCCGCAACATGGGCAATCTCCTGGCCGAGCGCTTGAACCGCGAGATGATGCTCCTGCTGCAGACAATAGGGGCCGTGGCGCAAGAGCTGCACTACAGCGCCTACGTCGTCGGCGGCTTTGTCCGGGACCTGCTGCTGCACATAAAAAACAGCGATCTCGATATCGTCATCGAAGGCGACGGGATTCATTTTGCCAAGGAGCTGGCACGACAGCAGGGCGCCGCGGTCAGGACCCACGAGAAATTCGGCACGGCCACGGTCATCATGCCCGGCGGCATGCGCCTGGACGTGGCCACGGCCCGCCTGGAATATTACGAGTATCCGGCGGCCATCCCCACGGTGGAACTCTCATCGATCAAACTTGACCTGTACCGGCGGGATTTCACCATCAATGCCATGGCCATCCACCTCAATCCGGAGCGATTCGGCACCCTGGTCGATTTCTTCAACAGCCAGAACGACCTGAAGAGGCAGCGCATCAACGTTCTGCACAACCTGAGCTTTGTCGAGGATCCCACCCGCATCCTGCGGGCCATACGCTTTGAACAGCGCCTCGAATTCCAGATCACCAAACATACGGAAAAGCTCATGAGGAACGCGGTCCGGATGAACCTGTTCGATCGTTTTTTTGCGCCGCGTTTTTTCAGCGAGCTGAAAATGATTCTCTCCGAGGACCACCCGCTTCCGGCGCTGCGCCGCATGGCCGGGTTCGATCTTTTTCGCTTCCTCTGGCCGGACCTGCGGCCCAACCTGAAAATCGACCGGCGCTTTATCCACATCCTCACCCAGGCCGAAAAGGCCATCACCTGGTTCAAACTGCTGTACCTGGATGAAAGCCTGGAACCATGGATAGTCTACCTGCTGGGCATTATGAGCAGGTCCCGCATCGTTGAGGTGGTAAACTTCTGCCAACGCTTCGAACTGTCTGAAAAGTTGGAGAAGACCATTGTCAAACAGAAAACCGCGGCCGATAAAATCGCCAAGGATATGCTGAACCGGCCGCATATGAAGCCAAGCGAGATCTACTGGCTGTTGCAGGACCTGAGCAACGAGGGCCTTCTCTACCTGATGGCCATGGCCCGGAAAAAACACATCCAGAAGGCGGTGTCACATTTCGTAACGCGGCTGCGGGGGGAACAGGCCCTGATCAACGGCCAGGACCTGCAACAGGCAGGCTACAAGCCCGGACCTCTCTTCCGAACCATGCTCAACAATGTCATCGAGGCCCAGCTCAACGGGCGGATCGGCAGCCGCAAAGAGGCGCTGCAACTCATCCGCGACAAGTATCCCCTGCAAGCCGCCGGGCATCATAAATCAAATGGAAATAAAAATAGAAAAATATGAATCTGAATAATTTTATCCAACAGTTTATTATTCTGGCGCCGCCCTTTCTCTTTGCCCTTACCTTCCATGAACTGGCCCACGGCTATGTGGCCTGGACCCTTGGCGACCCCACGGCCAAAAACCAGGGCCGCTTGACCCTGAATCCCCTCAAGCATCTCGACCCGCTGGGTGTTATTGCTTTTATTATCATGAAAATCGGCTGGGCCAAGCCGGTGCCGGTCAATCCCAGGTACTTCAAGGATCCGCGCAAAGGGATGCTGCTGGTCGCCCTGGCCGGGCCGGCGGCCAATGTCCTGCTGGCCGTGGCCAGCGCCGTCCTGGTCAAACTGCTGCTGGTCATGGTTCACATCCTGCCCATGTACATCCTCAGCCCCGTTGCCAACATGCTGGTCGCCAGCGTCTGGATCAACATCATGCTGGCGGTCTTCAACTGCCTTCCCATTCCGCCCCTTGACGGTTCCAAGGTGCTGATGGGGGTCCTGCCCCCGGAGACGGCGAGAGTCTATGAAAGGCTGGAGCCCTTTGGTTTCATCCTGCTGCTGGTGCTGTTTTACACCGGTATCATTCCGAGAATCATCATGCCGATCATCGGTCTTGCCCAGTCCATGCTGCTTGGTTAGTGCCCATCCAGAAACGGTCTTTTTGCCCGATCTCGGCGTTATACTCAAAAAATAATCCTCGGAATATCACTTATATGCCTGTGGTTATTTTTTTCGCATGCCTTGATCTCGAACAAAAATCCTCGTTTCTGGACGGACACTGGTTAGTGTCCGTGAACCGTTAAAGATCCCTGGTATCCGCCGAATACAGATACCTCTTGATCTTATGGGTGGCCGTCTTCACAAATGGTTCCCGGCGCTCAACAATACGGGAGAGCCGCGAATTCACGGACAGCTGTTTATTGACCTCGCGGCGCAGAAGATCAAACTTCTCGGTCACATACCGATGTCGCTGCTGTCGGTTCTGCCCTGCCGTTTCTTCGTCGATAAACTCGTAATCGGGGTAGATCCAGGCCTCAAGCGTCCCGTCCTTCTCCAGCACCACGGATTCGACAACAAAAGGAAAGGCGTTCAGCTTGTTCTCGATGGCCTCGGGATAGATATTTTCCCCGCTGGCCATGACAATAACCGACTTGCAGCGGCCCTTGATGAACAGGTAGCCGCGGGGATCGATGCTGCCCATATCACCGGTGTGCAACCAGCCGTCAGCGGTCAACGCCTCGGCGGTCGCCTCCTCGTCATTCCAGTAGCCCTTCATAATGTTCGGCCCCCGGGCCAGGATCTCGCCGATGCCGGTCTCGGGGTCGGGATCGGCCAGACGCAGTTCGACGCCGGGAATAGCCATGCCGGTGGAACCCGGCGGGATAGCGGGATCACCATGCGGACCGGCGGCCAGAAGCGGTGCCGTTTCGGTCAGGCCGTAGCCGATGATATAGGGAAACCCGGCTTGCCGGAGAAAGGTTTCAACCTCGGGATTAAGCGCGGCACCGCCGATGCCCATGACTGCTAGGCGGCCGCCGAAGAATTCCAGCAGTTTGGCGCCGATCCGGCGATAGATCAGACGGCGCCCCAGCTTGAAACGACAGGCGAAACCAAGCAGCCTGCTCTTCTCGATAGCCGGCAGCACCTTCTTCTTATAGATCTTTTCCATGATCAGCGGTACCACCAGCATGGCATGAGGGCGTTCCGCGGCGCAGATCCTTTGCAGGACGGCCGGGGTCGGGGTTTTACCCGCATAAACGATCCGTCCCCCCTTGATCAACGGCAACAGGAAACCCACGGTGAACTCATACGTATGGGAAACAGGCAGGACGGAAAGAAAGGTCGAACCCGGCTTGATATTCATAATCCTGCTGACGGCATAGCCGTTGGCACAGAGGTTGCCGTGCGTCAGCATAACGGCCTTGGAAAAACCGGAGGTCCCCGAAGTGTACAGGATGGAAGCCAGGTCGTGTCCCCCGACCTCCGGGAACACAAGCTGGCCGGCACGATACTGTTCGCCGAACCGAGCCTCCGCCTCCTGCAGGAAATCGGCAAAAGGCTGGACGTCGACCACCCCGCTGGTTTCCCGGTAATCGTCGAGAGTGACTATTTTCTGCAGTTGTTCTTTCAGGTCATAGACCTTCTCGATCTGCCGCTGGGAGGTAAAGATGAAAAGGCACTTCATCTCGCCCAGGATATGGTGCACATCCGCTTCAGGCAGGTCAGGCAGGATAGGAACCGCAACCGCGCCGAGGCGGACAACGGCAA
>JAADIK010000083.1 GCA_013151365.1 Deltaproteobacteria bacterium | reverse complement strand
GCGTTGGCAACTCGTTGATATCACACCAGGATAATCAACCTCGTTGCCGCCTTGCATCTGCACCGTTCTCGAACGCTCACGGATTCAGGTATTAAAATATATTATAACATAAAACGGTTCAAGTAACATGGAGACGTTGCTGAAAGACCGGCGGATTTGCGACGGCCCGGCAGGGACCGGCAGTTGGGCGCAGGAGGCGCCGGGCCGGGACATAACCGATGAAAAACGTATTGATTTTTCACCGGAAAAGGTGCTTAGATAAAATAATGAATACTATTTTTTTCCCTTGGCAGCATATCCTGTCTCTCTTCTCAATATGTATCTTTGTTCACAAATCCGGCGGCTGAGCCGCCTGCTGCTGCCTGCCACCTTGTTTTTCCGGTTTGCCCTGCTGCCGTCGATCGTCTGCGCCGCAACCGGGACCGGGACCGGCATGGATGGACTGCGGATTTCTTCGTCCTTTGCCTGGGCCGTCGTGGTCCTGGACGGTCTTGTTCTCTCTGTTGCCATTGCTTTTTTTCTGTTCAATGGCAGGCTGCGGAAGGAGGTCGACAGGGAGAGGAAGGAATTACACCTGGAAGAAAAAAAGTTTCAAACGGTTTTCGAAAATTATCAACAGCTTTGCTGGCTGCTTGATCCCGGCGGCATTGTGCTGGCGGTCAACCGGCAGGCCCTGGCAACGGCCGGCTGTTCCGAAGAGCAGATACCGGGACGGCCTTTCCCGGAAACTCCCTGGTGGTCGCACTCGGCCGCCGAACAGAAAAAGTTGCGCCGGGCGCTTGACGATATCGTTGCCGGCCGGGATGCGGTTCGTTTCGACACCGTCCATGTCGACAGTGAACAGAACGTCCTTTTCCTCGATTTTTTCCTGAATTCGATCAAAAATACCGAAGGGGAACTGCTCTATATACTCGCCCAGGGTTATGATGTAACCGCCCTGCGTCACGACCGGCAGCTCTATCACTCCCTTTTTGCCAACACGCCGGAGCCGGTCCTGTTGCTGAAGAACGGGCTCATCGTCGATTGCAACCACAACCTACTCCAACTCTTTCAATGCCGCCGGCAACAGCTAATCGGCCGGCAACCGGTTGATCTCCTGCCGGTCAGCCCGGCGGACGGGAACGGCATCGGGATAGCGCAGGCAACCGAAGAGGCTGTCCGGACAGGAATGCAGACCGTTAAAGGGCAGGCCCGCAGGTTTGACGGGACGTTTTTTGCCGCCGAGTTGACCATTATCCCCCTGGATATCGGCGGCACCGCGTACGTGCAGATGATTGTCAAAGATCTCACTCTGGCAAAACAGACGCATCGTGAACTGGTCATGGCCAAGTATGCCTTTGACCACAGCACCCTGCCCATTACCTGGTATGTTGTCGGCAATACCCTGAAGCAATGCCGTTTTTTTTACGTCAATGACGCGGCCTGCAAGGCCGCCGGCTACAGCCGGGAAGAGTTCCTGAATCTCTCCATCGCCGACCTCAGCCTGGTCTGGTCCGAAGAGAATTACCGGCAGATCCTCGATGGCATCCGCCGGCAGGGTGCGGTGACCTACGAGACCAGGATACGGCACCGGGATGGTCACGAGATCCCGATTGAAATGAATACCAGTTACTTCAAACTGGAGAACCGGGAATATATTTTTGTCATTTCAGAGGAGATCAGCCAGCGGAAACGACTGGAGGGCGAGTTGCGCCAGGCCCAGAAAATGGAGGCCATCGGCACCCTGGCCGGCGGCGTAGCGCACGATTTCAACAACATCCTGACCGCGATCTTCGGCTATACCGAGCTGGCGCTTTACAAGGTCACGGCGGACAGTGAGCTGCGCCGGCCCCTGGAACAGGTGCGGAAAGCCGCGGAACGGGCCAGAAGCCTGGTTCAGCAGATACTCGCCTTCAGCAGGAAGACCGGGGAGGAACAACACCCCCTGGAGATCGGCCCCATTGTCGGGGAAGCCTTGAAGCTGCTGCGCTCTTCCATCCCGACAACGATTTCCATTGAGTCGTCCATTGAGTCAAAGGGGCTGGTCATGGCCGATTCGACCCAGATCCACCAGATCGTGATGAACCTTTGTACAAACGGCTACCAGGCCATGCGCGAACATGGCGGTATCCTGAGCATCAGGGTGGCCGATGTGGAATGCAGCGGTGAACGATTGGCGCCTGATATCGATCTGCCGCCCGGGTCCTATGTCCAGCTCACCGTCAGGGATACCGGGACCGGAATGGATAACGAGACCAGAAAAAGAATCTTTGATCCCTATTTCACCACCAAGGATATCGGCGAGGGGACGGGGCTCGGTCTTGCCGTGGTGCACGGTATCGTCCGGGGTTACCGGGGGACGATCATGGTGGAGAGCCATCCCGGCCGAGGGGCGGTCTTCACGGTTTACCTGCCCCGGCTGGCCCCGGATAACGCCAGGGAACTGCAGAATGAGGCCGGCGGGAAGTTTGCCGGCGGCACGGAGCGAATAATGTTCGTTGACGATGAAGAGCAGATTGTCGAGATGAGCCGGCAGATGTTGACCCAGTTCGGTTATACCGTCACCACCTTCACCAGCAGCACCAAGGCACTTGATCATTTTTTCGCCGATCCGCAAGGTATCGACCTGGTCATAACCGACCTGACCATGCCGGCGATGAGCGGCAAGCAACTGGCGAGCAGTATCCTCGCCGACAGGCCGGATCTCCCCATCATTCTCTGTACCGGCTACAGTGAGGACATGAATCAAAACCTGGCGACGGAGATGGGTATCCGCAGGTTCGTCCAGAAACCCCTTATCATGCGCGACCTGCTGCAGACCATCCGTACCGTGCTCGATGAAAAACGGCCGGGGTGACACGGCTCCCGCAACCTATGCGGCCGCTTTCCGACAATCCTCGAGAAACTCCCTGATCCGGGAGCTGTCCAGGTACACGCCGGACAGCGTTTTTTCACCGGCCACGAGGGCGGGGATCATCCGAATGCCGTTTTTCCAGGCCTTGACCGGGTGGCTGAGGATATCCACCTCTGCCACCGTCACCTCCGGAAACTCGGGCTGTAGTTTTTTCAACGCACGGTTGACCATCATGCAGCGTGGTCAGATGCTTGATTTGTAAAAGGTTACCTGTATATTCTTTTTTTTCATGACCGGGTCTCCGTCAAATGGTGTCCGTCTGCTCATGAACAGTATAACCTGTTGATCTCTTAATAGAAGCTATTTTCACCCTCTCCGTTGCAAGTCGTTGACTTGTGCCGTGAAACAGACGTTTTCGCAAACGAGGCCCTTATGCTGGAAAAACTGTTTTTACCCCGTAGCGTGGCGGTGGTGGGAGCCTCCAGGACTCCCGGCAAGGTCGGTTATGATATCCTGAAAAATCTTGTGGACTGTGGTTTTGCGGGCACGATTATCCCGGTCAATCCCGCCGGCGGCGAACTCTTCGGCCTGAAGGTGTACCCGAGCCTGGCGGCCTGCGAACAGGCCGTCGACCAGGTGATCGTGGCCGTGCCCGCCGCCCTGGTACTTGATGTCGTCAGGGAGGCCGTGGCCAAGGGCGCCGGCACCGTGATCGTCATCAGTGCCGGCTTCAGGGAAACCGGCAAAGACGGCCGGCAGCGGGAACAGGAGCTGGCGGATATCTGCCGCCGGGGCGGGGCACGCCTGCTCGGCCCCAACTGCCTGGGGCTGATCAACACCGCCAACAATCTCAATGCCTCCTTTGCCGGCGGCACCATGCCCCTCCCCGGCAATATCGCCGTATTCTCCCAGTCCGGGGCCCTGTGTACCGCCATGCTGGATATGGCGGCCGGGCGTCACCTGGGTCTTTCCAAGCTGGTCTCCATCGGCAACAAGGCCGATATTTCGGAAGTCGACCTGCTCATGGCGCTGGCCGGGGACGACGAAACCAAGGTCATTGTCGGCTATCTCGAGGATATCAGTTCCGGTGACGCCTTTGTCAAGGCGGCCGAGCAAGCAAGCAATAAGAAACCGGTGGTTATCCTCAAATCCGGGACCACGGCGGCCGGCCAGAAAGCCGCCGCCAGCCATACCGGCGTGCTGGCTGGCCAGGACACCGCCTACGGGGCGGCCTTCAAACGGGCCGGGGTCTGCCGGGCCGATACCTTCGAGGCCCTGTTCGACTATGCCACCGCCCTGTCCATGCAGCCGGCCCCGGCCGGAGACCGGATCCTGATCATCACCAATGCCGGAGGCCCCGGGACCATGGCCGCCGACGCCGTGGAAAAGGCGGGCATGCGGGTGGCGATGCTTGACCGCAACACGACCACGGCCCTCCGGGCAAAACTCCCGGCCGCCGCCTCGCTGGGCAATCCCATCGATGTCCTGGGCGACGCCGACCCGGATCGCTACGTGGCAGCCCTCAAGGCGGCCCAGCTTGATGAAGCGGTGGATTCGATTCTAATCCTGCTGACTCCGCAGGCCATGACCCGGCCGGCGGAAACGGCGCGGGCCATTGCCGAAAACGTGGACGGCTCCAAGCCGGTGCTGGCCTCGTTCATGGGCGGAACCGATGTGCTGCCGGGGCGCTTCGAGCTGGCCGCGGCAGGACTACCCGACTATGAGTCACCGGAGCGGGCAGTGGCCGCCCTCAAGGCCATGCACGAGTACGGCGTGTGGCGCCGGCGGCCGCCGCGGCTGGTCACCCGCTTCCCGGTCAATCGCCGGCGGGTGGAACGGATCATCTCCCGGCGGCAGCGCACCGGCCGGCTGCAGCTGGGCGAAGTCAAGGCCAAGGACATCCTCAATGCCTACGGTTTCCACGTACTCGAAGGACACCTTGCCGTCACCCCCGAAGAGGCCGTGGAAGTCGCGAGCTTTATCGGTTTCCCCGTGGCCATGAAGGTTGTCTCGCCCAACATTATCCACAAGACCGACCTGGGCGGGGTCCGGCTCCACCTCGGTTCAAAGCAGGAAGTCGAAGACGCCTTTGAACTGATGATGCTGCGGATCCGGAAACACGCCCCCGAGGCCCTGATCGAGGGAATCTACGTGGAAAAGATGGCGGAAAGCGGCCTGGAGGTCATCATCGGCATGACCCGCGACCGCCAGTTCGGCCCCATGCTGATGTTCGGCCTGGGCGGTATCTTCGTCGAGGTGATGAAGGATGTCACCTTCCACCTGGCCCCTATCACCGCGGACGAGGCGATCCAGATGCTCAAGTCCACCCGCTCCTACGAGATGCTCAAGGGGAAGCGCGGCCGCAAGGAGGTGGATATCGGGGCGATTGCCGGGGGCCTGCAGCGGATCAGCCAGCTGACCACCGATTTCCCCCAGATTATCGAGCTGGATATCAACCCGTTGATTGTCGGCGAACTGGGCAGTGAACCGGTGGTGGCGGATGCCCGGATGACCTTTGCCCCGGCCGCCGGGTAGTGCGAACAGCTTCCTGTAAAGAGGACCTGATATGAAATACGATGACAACTGGCAGGAAAAATACAGCGACATGATCAGCAGCGCCCCGGGAGCCCTGGCCCGGCTGCGGCCGGGGCAACGCGTCTTTGTCGGGACGGGCTGTGCCGAACCGCTGGCCCTGGTCTCGGCCATGACCGACCGGGCCGGACAACTGGCCGACGTCGAGATTATCCAGCTTATCACCAAGGGTGACGCCCCCTATGCCGATAAACGGCTGGCCGATTGTTTTACCATAAATTCGTTCTTTATCGGCTCCAATGTGCGGGACATGATCCAGGAGGGGCTGGGCGACTACACGCCCATCCTGCTGTCGGATGTGCCCCGGCTCCTGCATTCCGGCCGGCTGCCGCTCGACGTGGCCCTGATCCAGGTGACCCCGCCGGACAGCCGCGGCAAGGTCAGCCTCGGGGTCTCGGTCGACATTGTCCGCAGTGCGGCCGAAAATGCCTCGCTGGTCATCGCCCAGGTCAATCCGCACATGCCCTGGACCCATGGCGATTCCCTGCTCGATGTCTATGATCTCGATCTCCTGGTGCCCGTTGATGCGCCGCTCATCGAACGTCTGTCGAATCCGCCGCATGAAGTCAGCAAAAAAATCGGCCGGGAGGTGGCCGCGCTTATCCCGGACGGGGCCACGGTCGAATTCGGCCTGGGGCGGGTGCCGGGGGTGGGCAGGATTCCCCAGGCGGTCATGGATTTCCTGCATGATAAAAAAGATCTCGGCATCCATACGGAGATGATCAGCGATTCCCTCCTCAATCTGCTCGAATCGGGCGCCGTAACCGGGGCCCGCAAGACCATTGACCGGGGCCGGATAACGACCAGTTTCTGCATGGGCACGAAAAAATTATACGACTACGTGGACGACAACCCGTTATTTTGTTTCAGGCCGACAGAGTATGTCAACGATTCCAACGTGATCGGCAAACAGAAGCGAATGGTCTCCATCAATATGGCCCTGGAGATCGACCTGACGGGCCAGGTCTGTTCCGATTCGGTGGCCGGGCGCTTTTATTCCGGCATCGGCGGCCAGGTGGACTTTAACCGCGGCGCGGCGCGCTCGGACGGCGGCAGGGCCGTTATCACCATGCCCTCGACCGATAAAGACGGCAGGTCACGGATTGTCACCACCCTGGAGCCGGGGTCCGGGGTGGTGATCAGCAGGGGGACCGTTCATTACGTGGTCACGGAATACGGCACCGCGTTTCTGCACGGCAAATCCATCCAGGAACGGGTCATGGCCCTGATCTCCATCGCCCATCCCGATTTTCGGGAACAGCTGTTTCAGGAAGCGGTGGAGGCCAGGTACCTGCGGCCGGAGCTGGCCGGGCTGGGCAACCGGTTCATGGTGCCGGGCGAGGAGTCCATGCGGACCAGCTTTCTGCTTGATGACGGCACCCAGGTGAGTTTCCGTTCCATCATGCCCACCGATGAGCCGCATATGCGGGACCTGCTCTATAACCTGTCGCAGGAGACCATCTATTACCGGTTCATGAGCCGGCAACAGCGGTTCACCCACCGCCAGATCCTCGATTTCGTCTATATCGACCATCGTCGTGACGTCGCCATTGTCGGCACGGTCCCGGAGGCCCACGGCGATGAAATCATCGCCGTGGGCCGGTATTATCTCAATAACCGGAACAACAAGGCCGAGGTCGCCTTCGTGGTCCGGGACGGCTGGCAGAACAAGGGAATCGGCAGCTTCATGTTCCGGCACCTGATCGCCATTGCCAGGAGAAACGGTATTGCCGGCTTCACCGCCGAGGTCCTGCGGGACAACTACCGGATGCAGGCAATCTTCAATCACTCGGGCTACCGGGTGCAGAGCCGCCTGGATGGAGGAGTGTACAGCTTCGTCATCGATTTCTAGGACCTAGATGGTATCAGCGGCCGCGGCCGGTCAGATCAATGACCCGGCTCGGGGACTCCTGAGTTGCCAGGATAATGTCACAGTGCGCCGCCCGGCCACCCAGCTTCTCCAGGGTGGCGGCCAGGGCAAGTTCCGGCAGATTGTTGACCTGGCTCAGGTGGGCCAGCACCACGGAGCGAAGTTCATCGTTAATCAGGTCGGCAAGAAAAGCAGCGGCATCTTCATTGGCCAGATGGCCCAGGTTCGAACGAACCCGCTGCTGCAACTCCAGGGGATAGGGGCCGTCACGGAGCATCCGCGGGTCATGGTTGCTCTCCAGGATCAGGGCCTGGCAGCGCCGCAGGTGATGGGCGAGCAACCGGGTTACCCGGCCGGTGTCGGTGCAGTAGCCGACGGTATTGCTCCCGTCCGAGACCACGAAACCCACGGGCTCGGCCGTGTCGTGCGAGACGGCAAAAGGGTGGATCCGCAGGCCGTTTACGGTAAAGGATTCGCCGGTGGCGAACTCGAGCCGCCGGGAGACCTCGCCGATTCTGCCCTCGGCCGCCAGGTGGGTCGCGGAATTGGCATAGACCGGCACTCCGCAACGCCGGGAAAGCACGCCGACCCCGCTGATATGATCGTTGTGTTCATGGGTGACGAGGATGGCCGTAATCATCTCCGGCGTCCGGCCGATCTTCTCCAGCCGCCGCCTGATCTCGATCCCGGAAAAACCGGCATCGATGAGCAGGACCGTTTTCCCTGACTCGATCAGGGTGCAGTTTCCCTTGCTGCCGCTGCCAAGGACACAGAATCGCATAGGTTGAACCGTGACGGCTTGAGGTTGAGGGGACCGGCAAGAGATGACGGAGGACGGGATTAGGGCCGGTATGAAAATAACATGGGCAAGATTGCGCTCATATTCGGGTCAGATTTGGTTACGGCAATTGAGTAAAACCGCAGGCGTAGCAGGGCTACGTCGAGGATTTTGCGATTGCGCCGTAGCCAAAGATGGC
>JAADIK010000198.1 GCA_013151365.1 Deltaproteobacteria bacterium | reverse complement strand
GCGCTCATATTTGGGTCGGATTTGGTTACGGCAATTGAGTAAAACCGCAGGCGTAGCAGGGCTACGTCGAGGATTTTACGATTGCGCCGTAGCCAAAGATGGCCTGAAGATGAGATGCAAGATGTTCTTGTTATTTTCTTACAGGCCCTAAGTGTGGAGTAGAACCATGAATATGGAAAATTTAAAGCGGATTATTGATCAGATCAGCCGGGACAAGGGCATTGATCGGGCGCTGCTGGTGGATGCCATCGAAGAAGCTGTTCGTTCCGCCGTGCGAAAAAAATACGGTAGCCGCCGCGATATCGAAGTGCAGTTCAATGAGGAATCCGGCGAGATAGAGGTTTTTCAGTATCGCACCGTTGTCGAGGAAGTGGAAGATCCTGAGACTCAAATATCATTTGCCGAGGCCAGGCAGCTGGACCCGGAAATTGAAATCGACGATGACCTGGGAGAAAAGGTGGAGAATATCGCCGACCTGGGCCGGATCGCCGCGCAGTCGGCCAAGCAGGTGATTATCCACCGGATGCGGGATGCCGAACGTAATGTCATTTACGATATGTTCAGAGAGCGCGAGGGCACGATTGTCAACGGTATTGTCCAGCGTTTTGAGCGGGGCAACATGATCATCAACCTGGGCCGCACCGACGCCATCCTGCCGCGCGACGGCCAGATTCCGAAGCGTTCGTTTAAACAGAGTGACCGAATCCGGGCGTACCTGCAGGAAGTCCGCCAGGAGGCCCGGGATTCTCCGTTGATCCTGAGCCGCACCTGCAACGAGTTTCTCGTCAAGCTCTTTGAACTCGAGGTCCCGGAGATTGCCGAGGGGATCGTCAAGATCATGGGGGTTGCACGCGAGCCGGGATTTCGGGCGAAGATCGCCGTCTCCTCTTCCGAATCCGATGTGGATCCGGTCGGGGCCTGCGTCGGCCTGAAGGGTTCCCGGGTCCAGAACGTGGTCCAGGAACTGCAGGGCGAGCGTATTGATATCGTTCCCTGGAGTCCGGACCCTGCCAAGTATGTCTATAATGCTCTGGCGCCGGCCGAGGTGTCCTTCGTCATCGTTGACGAGGAGCGCAACCAGCTGCTGGTGATCGTGCCGGATGATCAGCTCTCGCTGGCTATCGGCCGCCAGGGACAGAATGTTCGCCTGGCCTCCCGGCTTCTGGGCTGGCGTATCGACGTGAAAAGCGATCAACGTTACGCCAATCTTGAGGACCCCGGCTACAAGAGCCTCGTGGCCCTGGAAACGGTGGATGAAAATTTGGCCGATAAGTTGTTTGCCGCTGATATTGACTCGGCGGCGGACTTGGCTGCGGCGGAAATCGAAAAAATCATGGAGATTGCCGCTGTCGACGAGGAACGCGCCCGGCAGTTGCAGGAACTGGCCGCTTCCCGGCCCGTCTCTGTCGAGGAGACCGGAGAGACCGGAGAGACCGAAGAGACCGGAGAAACCGGGGAAACCGGGGAAGTCGAGAAGGCCGGGGAAGTCGAGAAGGCCGGAGAGACTGTCGTGGAAACGGAAACGGAAGAAGAGAGCGAGCCCCCGGACGCTCAGAAGACCGGTGATTCCGCGGCAGCGGATAGCGAGGAGAAACCGCCGGTGGAATAAGCAGGAAAAGTGAAGCGCGGACATATACCTCATCGCACCTGTAAGGCCTGTGGCCGGAGCGCACCGAAAAATGAGTTGATCCGCCTGGTGCTCAGACAGGGCGAACCGGTGGAAGATATAGCGCAGAAGGCGCTCGGACGCGGCGTCTATTGTTGTGCGGAGACGTCGTGCCGAAACCGGTTGCTGACAAACCGAAAGAAATTAAACAGAGCATTTCGCCTTCAGGGCTGATGAGTAACGTGGACGGGAGTAATTGATGAGCAAGGTTCGAATTTATGAACTGGCAAAAGAAGCCGGACTCAAAAGCAAGGAGTTGGCTGATAGATTGATTGAACTGGGCTATCCTGTCACCAGCCACAGTTCAACGGTTGATAACGATATGGCCGCCGATATCCGCCGTAAAGTATTCGGGAAAGCCTCGGTCGAGGTTATGGGGAAACGAATCAAGGTCAAGCGGGCGCCTGTTGCCGCCCAGCCGACAACGGTTGTGCGCCGTCGTTCCAAGGCGGTCAAGGAAGAGATTGCCAGGATAGCCGAAGAGGCCAAGGCCGAGGAAGAGGCTGAGGCAGTGGCGGCCGAAGAGGAAGAAATGGTTGCCGCCGGGACGCCGCCCGAGGAAGAGGAGGTGGTTGCTCCCGAGCCGTCCGAAGAGCCGGAACATGAAGCAGAGACGGAGGCGCCAGCGGCGGAAGAAGAGGCGGACGTCGACAAGGCCGAGGCGGAGCCTGAGTCTGTTCGCAAAAAGCCGGTTCCGGTCGAGGCGAAAGCGCCCAGGAGACTGGCCAAGGTTGTCGGCAAGGTGGAAATCCGGCTGCCGGTCGAGAAAAAGAAACGGGTGCCGAAACGTCCGGCCCGGCCGAGCGGTCCGAAGCCTGCTATCGGTGCGCCGCCGCCGGGGCCGAATGACGTCCGGGGCGCTGCCAAGGGAAAGAAAAAAGGCAAACGGGTTGTGGCCATTCAGGCGGATTCGGATGAAGGCCGCGCCAGGCGGCCCGGCAAGGCGGCCCGGCGGGGACGCCAGCGGGTCGATTTTATCCACGGTGACGATGTCGAGTTTATGCGTGCCCGCAAGGGCCGCAAAAGAAAAGGAAAAGACGGCGGCAGAAAAGAGAAATTCGTCCAGGCCCCGGCGGCCGAGACCAAGGCGATCAAGAAACGAATCAAGGTGTTCGAGACCATCTCGGTCGGTGACCTGGCCAAACGGATGGGCATCAAGGCCAACGAGGTTATTGCCAAATTGATGGGCCTGGGAGTCCTGGCGACCCTGAACCAGGCCCTGGACGTGGACACGGCCACCCTGGTTGCCGCCGACTTCGGCTACGAGGTGGAGCAGGGGATGACCGAGGAACTGGAGGTCATCAATCTCCAGGAGCAGGAACTGGGTGGTGAAGAGGTGGCGAGACCGCCGGTGGTCACGGTTATGGGGCATGTCGATCACGGCAAGACCTCGATCCTCGATGCCATCCGCAAGACGGACGTGGCCGAGGGTGAAGCTGGAGGCATCACGCAGCACATCGGCGCCTATCATGTCCAGGCTCCGTCCGGCGATGTGGTTTTCGTTGATACGCCGGGCCATGCCGCCTTCACCGAAATGCGCTCGCGCGGGGCCAAGGTCACCGATATCGTGGTGCTGGTCGTGGCCGCCGACGACGGCGTCATGGAGCAGACCCGCGAGGCTATCGCCCATGCCCGGGCGGCGGAGGTCCCCATCGTGGTGGCCATCAACAAGATTGACAAGGACAACGCCGATACGGAACGGGTCAAACGGGAGCTGAGCGAGTTCGGCCTCATCCCCGAAGACTGGGGCGGCGATACCATCTACTGTGAAACCTCGGCCAAGCGCCATATCGGTATCGAGGAACTGCTGGAAAGCATCCATCTGCAGGCCGAGATTCTGGAACTCAAGGCCGATGCCAACCGCAAGGCGCGGGGGACGGTCATCGAGGCGCAACTGCATAAGGGCCGCGGCCCGCTGGCCACGGTGCTGGTGCAGGGCGGTACGCTCCGCACCGGCGATCATTTTGTCGCCGGCCGCTATTCCGGCAAGGTGCGCTCTTTGACCAATGACCGCGGCGTCCAGGTGAAAGAGGCGGGGCCGTCCATGCCGGTCGAGGTGCAGGGCCTGTCGGGAGTGCCCCAGGCCGGTGACGAGTTCATCGTGGTCACCGACGAGAAGATGGCCAAGAGTGTCAGCGAATCCCGGCGGCTCAAGGCCCGTGAGTCCGAGCTGGCGTCGGCGTCCAAGGTTTCGCTGGACAACCTGTTCGAGAAGATGGCGGAACAGGAACTGAAGGAACTGCGGGTTGTTCTCCGCTCCGATGTCCAGGGGACCCTGGAGGCCTTCGGCCAGGCGGTGGAAAAGCTGTCCACCGATGTAATCCGGGTCCGGGTGCTGCATGAGGATACTGGCTCCATTACCGAGAACGATGTGCACCTGGCCGCAGCCTCGGAGGCCGTCATTATCGGCTTCAACGTGCGGCCGACGGTCAAGGTCAAGGAGCTGGCGGAGCAGGAGAATGTGGATATCCGTACCTATGATGTCATCTATCATGCCCTGGAAGACATCGAAAAGGCCATGGTCGGCATGCTTGAACCCACCTTCGTGGAAAGGGTGATCGGCACGGCGGTGGTGCGGGAAACCTTCCATGTGCCCAAGGTGGGCACGGTTGCCGGTTGCGCGGTGATTGACGGCAAGATTGAGCGCAGTGCCAGTGTCCGGGTTATGCGCGACGGCGTGGTGATCTACACCGGTAAAATTGACTCGCTCAAGCGGTTCAAGGATGATGTCAAGGAGGTCCTGACCGGTTACGAGTGCGGTATCAGTGTTGAAAATTTCAACGATATCAAGCTCGATGATCATTTGGAGGCCTTTGTTATGGACGAGGTCGAGGCGACCCTTTAGCCGTTGCGGGAAGAAGCGGAAAGTTTTTAACCTGTCCTTGAGTATGTTCAACGTCTACCTCGGAGTTTGCGGGCAAGTGAGCGGTTATTCTTTTGCCCGGACCCCTTAATAATGCATTCCATGGATTTTGATTTTACCCTGCCCGGACTTGGCCGTCCGAAGAGTACCAGGCCCAAACGGGTCGCCGAGGCCATGAAGAACGAGTTGTCTATCCTGCTGTTGCAGAAGGTGAGGGACCCCCGTCTGCAGCAGGTGAGTATCTCCATGGTCGAGGTGACGCCGGATTTGAAACAGGCCAAGGTCTATTTCGTGGTGCCGGATGGTATTGATGCCGGCAACGTCAAGAAGGGCCTGGAGAAGGCCAGGGGTTTTTTTCGCAGCCAGATCGCCGGGCTGCTCAACCTGCGCTATACTCCTGAACTGATTTTTTATTATGATGTCCACTACGAAGAAGCTGAACGGCTGGATGAGATTTTCCGGCAGATAGCCAAGGATAAAAAACCCGATGATGACTCCGCCTGAGTTCCTGCCGGCTCTGATCCGGAAAACCGGTAACATCGTCCTGGCGACGCATGTGAGTCCGGACGGCGACGCTCTCGGTTCTCTGCTCGGCTTTGCCGACATTCTGGAGTCCATGGGCAAGCGGGTTTTTCGTTATGTGGAACAGGAGGTAACTCCTTTTTATCGGTTTTTGCCGGGCAGCGACCGGCTCCGGACCGGGATGGAAGAGCTGGACAGTTTTGTGCGGCTGGCCGGAGATGATGTGCTGGGCGTTTCTCTTGATTGCGGCGACCGGCAGCGGCTGGGGCAGAACGGCCCCAACCTGTTGAGGGTCAGGCCGTTTGTGGTGATTGATCACCACAAGGGCAACAACGGCTTCGGGGATTTCTCCTGGATCGATTCGCAGCGCTCGTCCACGGGTGAGATGATTTTCGATCTGGCGACAGCGCTGGGGCAGACCGTTTCGAAGGAAGCGGCCATCTGCCTGTACGCGGCGATTGTCACGGATACCGGTTCCTTTAAATATGAATTAACCCGGCCTCACACCTTTGATGTGGCGCGGCAGCTGGTGGAACTGGGGGTGCGGCCCGAGTTTGTGGCCGGCCACCTGTATGATAATTTTACCTTTGGCCGTCTGCAGCTGATGCAGAAGGTGCTGTCCACCCTGGAAATTGAGGATGACGGCCGCATCGCGATCATTCGGGTAACCAGGAAAATGCTTGACCAGACCGGCTGCACCCTGGTGGATACGGAAAATCTGATTAATCTGCCGCGGTCGGTTGCCGTGGTGCAGGTGGCTGTTTTCCTGAAAGAGACCGGGGAAGATATTGTTTCGGTCAGCCTGCGGGCCAAGGATACCTGCGATGTCGCCGAGGTCGCCAGGGAGTTCGGCGGCGGCGGCCATCGCAAGGCCGCCGGATTTCGCCAGTCATTAACCACGATGGACGAAGTGCGGAACCGGTTGCTGCCGGTCTTGAAACGAAAACTGAGTTGTTGACGCATGAATGACAGCCTGGCTGAAGCATCCGGTCGGCAGGAGTTTTCCGCCGGGATCTTCCTTGTTGACAAGCCCAGGGGCGCGACCTCCTTTGCCATGGTCCGCCAGGTCCGCCGGTTGCTCGGCATAAAAAAGGTGGGGCATGCGGGTACGCTTGACCCCTTTGCCACCGGCCTGCTGATTATTTGCGCCGGCCGGCCGGCCACCCGGCTGATCGAGCGTTTCATGTCCGGCCGCAAGACCTACCGGGCGCTTCTGCAGCTGGGGGTGGAGACCGAGACCCAGGACCCTGAAGGCCGGGTGGTGGCAAGCTCGCCGGTGCCGGACTTGACCGGGGACGACATCCGCAGCTGTCTACGGACGTTTGTCGGTTCCCGGATGCAGGCGCCGCCCCATTTTTCGGCCGTGAAATATCAGGGCAAGCCCCTATATTACTATGCCCGGAAAGGGATTAAAATTGACAAGGAACCGCGGCCGATCGAAATTTTTTCGCTCGACTTCAACGGCTATGATCCCGGCTCCCGGCAGCTGGAGATCACGGTAACCTGCAGCCGCGGGACCTATATCCGGGTCCTGGCCCTGGACATCGGCAGACAGCTTGGCTGCGGGGCGTACCTGCGAGAGCTCCGGCGTCTCGGCAGCGGGATCTTTACGGCGGCGGACAGCCTGGCCGGCGAGGCGCTGTCCGGCCCGGCCGGTTTGCAGCATCTGCTGACGGGCATGATTCCGGTGGAACGGGCCGTGGCAATGATGGACGCGGCCGACGCCGCGGCCGGAACGCCAAAGGATGAGCAGGATACGGCAGTCGGCGATTGACAGGACACGGTTGGTTACGATTTTTTTGCTGGCGGCGATGCTGCCTTTGGTTGATAGTTGCTATCGTTCAGTGGTATATAAGAAAATGAATAAAATTTCCCGAAACAGGTGAAGAAAACGACACGGAGGTGCATTGTGGCACAGGATGCAAGAAAAAAGAAAGAAATAATCGAAAAATTCAAGACTCATGAAACCGATACCGGATCTTCGGAAGTGCAGATCGCTCTGCTTTCCGAGCGGATTACCTACCTGACCGATCATTTCAAGGTCCATCAGAAAGATCATCATTCCCGCCGTGGTCTGCTCAAGATGGTCGGTCATCGCCGTAGCCTGCTGAATTATCTGAAGAACAAGGATATCGGCCGCTATCGGACCTTGATCAAGGAACTTGGTATTCGCAAGTAACCAACCGGTGAAAACCGGGTTCAGGCCGGCCCCTGAAAACGCATGGGCACGGCCCTGATTGCTCAACGTGGGTTGAGCGGCCGGGACGGTTCGCATGTACCGTCCCGTTTGTAACTGCATCTGTGTTGCAGCCGGCGTTGCTCCGGCAGGAGAGAGCAGGAGGCACGTCGGCAGGCGTTCGGGATGAGAGCGGTTGCGGAAGAGAAAAAAACAAGGTGAACCCGATTGGCGGGTTCCGCGCTGGAGGCCCTGCATGGTTTGAGGGTAGGTTCTCCGAACGCTTATGATTGATTGCAAGGAGTATGCATGTATAAAAAAGTTGAAGTCGAAATCGGTGGCAAGGCCATAACTTTCGAAACAGGTAAACTCGCCAAACAGGCGAACGGTTCGGTGGTGGTATCCTGCGGCGACACCATGATCCTGGTCACTGCGGTGGCGGAGAAAACCACCAAGAATATGGGTTTTCTGCCGCTGACCATCGAGTACCAGGAGCGGATGTACGCCGCCGGTCGCATCCCGGGCAGTTATTTCCGCCGGGAGATCGGCCGGCCCAGCGAAAAAGAGGTGCTGACCTGCCGGCTTATCGATCGCCCGCTGCGGCCGCTCTTCCCCGCCGGTTACATGAGCGAGACCCAGGTTATTATTACCGTCTTTTCGGCCGATCCGGAGATTGATCCGGATGTCCTGGCCATCAACGGCGCCTCGGCCGCCCTGTCCATTTCCAACATTCCCTGGGGCGGCCCCATTGCCGCGGCCCGGGTCGGTTATGTCGACGGCGAGTATGTTCTCAATCCCACCCGGAGTCAGCTTGAGAAGTCGGACATGGACCTGGTCGTCGCCGGGACCGGGGCGGCTGTCGTCATGGTCGAAGGACAGGTCGGCGAGCTGAGTGAGGAGGTGGTGCTCGAGGGGATCTTTTTCGCCCATCAGGGGTTGCTGCCGCATCTGCAGAACCGGATGCGCGAGGAGGTCGGGACGGCCAAGCGGGAAGTCGTTGAGGCGCCGGTCAACGAGGCCCTGAAGGCCCGGGTGGAAGAACTGGCCGCCGCCGGTATGGAAAAGGTTGTGACCACGGCCGATAAACTCGCCCGGGGCGACCGGTACGACGAACTCAAGGCCACGGTGCTCGAACAGGTCGAGGAGGAGCTGTACGAGAACGAATCAGAGGTGTTTTCCCTGCTCAGTGACTTCAAGAAGCGCATTATGCGTGATCGCATCGTCAGCAAGGGAGAGCGTCTTGACGGCCGGTCCTTCGAGGAAGTCCGGCCCATTGCCTGTGAAGTCGGCATTCTGCGGCGGGCGCATGGTTCGGCGCTTTTTACCCGGGGCGAGACTCAGGCCATGGTCATCAGCACCCTGGGCAGCGAACGGGACGAGCAGCACCTTGAAAGTCTGAAGGGTGATGAATACCGGCGTTTCATGCTGCATTACAACTTCCCGCCGTTCTGTGTCGGCGAGGTTCGTTTTCTGCGGGGACCGAGCCGCCGCGATATCGGGCATGGTACCCTGGCGCGCCGGGGTATTGAGGCCGTGCTGCCGAAAGGGGAAGACTTTCCTTATACCATGCGGGTGGTTTCCGAGGTCCTCGAATCCAATGGTTCTTCTTCCATGGCCACGGTCTGCGGCTCCAGCATGGCCCTGATGGATGCGGGCGTGCCGCTCAAGGCGCCGGTATCCGGGGTGGCCATGGGGCTGATCAAGGAGGGCGACAAGGTGGTTGTGCTCACCGATATCCTGGGGGACGAGGATCATCTCGGCGACATGGATTTCAAGGTGGTCGGCACCGGCGAGGGCATTACCGCCTTGCAGATGGACATCAAGATCGAAGGCGTTGATCGTGACATCATGTCCCGGGCCCTGGCCCAGGCCCGCGCGGGCCGTCTGCATATCCTGGGCAAAATGCGGGAGGCCATTGAGGTCTCGCGCCTGGAGGTGGCGGAGTACGCACCCAAGTATATCTCCCTGACGATCAACCCGGACAAGATCCGCGACATCATCGGCCCCGGCGGCAAGATAATCCGCGAGCTGAGCGCCGAGTACGAGGCCAAGATCGACGTGGATGATGATGGGACGGTCAAGATTTTCTGCAGCAACGGTGAGGCCGCCGATGCCCTGACTCGCCGTATCCAGGAGATTACGGCCATGCCGGAGATCGGCAAGATCTATGACGGCCTGGTCCGGACGATCAAGGACTATGGCGCCTTTGTCGAGATCCTGCCCGGTACCGACGGCATGGTTCATATTTCCGAATTGGCCGCGACCCGGGTGGAAAAGGTCGGCGATATCCTCAAGGAAGGCGAGACGGTCAAGGTCAAGGTTATCGACATAGACAGCCGCGGCCGGATTCGTCTGAGCCGCAAGGCCGCGCTTGCAGATAATGAGTAGTTACTGAAAAAATGCGCAGCAGCCGGTTTCCTGGTCAGGGGAACCGGCTTTTTTTATAACTCCAGCAGTCGCAACAGTATGATACTGAAAGTGGATGTCCTGTTTACCTGGCTTGAGCCGGAGCGCTCCGGCGACCTGGTTCTGCCCTGCTACAAATCCGCGCTGGCCTCCGGCATGGATGTGGCGGCGGCGGTCGAGGAGCCGGTCACTCTCGAGCCCGGCGCGATTTCGCTTATCCCCACCGGTTTTGCCGTGGCCCTGCCAGCGAATTACGAGCTGCAGGTCCGCCCCCGTTCCGGCCTGGCCGTGAAACACGGGATCACGGTGGTGAATGCGCCGGGAACCATTGACGCGGATTATCGGGGCGAGATCAAGGTGGGTTTGATCAACCTGGGCGGGCAGGCTTTTCGCATCGCCCGTGGTGACCGGATTGCCCAGCTGGTGCTGGCTCCGGTCTGCCAGGCCGAACTGCAGGTCGTTGCCGGGCTTGACGCGACCGAACGTGGTAGCGGCGGTTTCGGTCATACCGGAGTTTAAGGGCCGGTAAGAAAATAACAAGAACATCTTGCATCTCATCTTCAGGCCATCTTTGGCTACGGCGCAATCGCAAAATCCTCGACGTAGCCCTGCTACG
>JAADIK010000141.1 GCA_013151365.1 Deltaproteobacteria bacterium | reverse complement strand
TTCCTCGGCTCCCATCTCTGCAAACGCCTCCTGGATGACGGTCACGACGTCATCTGCGTGGACAACTTCTTCACCGGCACCAAGGGCACGATCCTGGAGCTCCTCGATAATCCCCATTTCGAGATCATCCGTCACGACGTGACCTTTCCCCTCTATCTCGAGGTGGACGAGATCTACAACCTGGCCTGTCCCGCGTCCCCTATCCATTACCAGCACGACCCGGTGCAGACCACCAAGACCAGCGTCCACGGGGCCATCAACATGCTGGGCCTGGCCAAGCGGGTCAAAGCCAAGATTTTCCAGGCCTCGACCAGCGAGGTGTACGGCGACCCGCAGGTCCATCCCCAGACCGAGGACTACTGGGGCTATGTCAATCCCATCGGCTTCCGGTCCTGCTACGACGAAGGCAAGCGCTGCGCCGAAACCCTCTTCTTCGACTACCGCCGCCAGCACAACCTGCGCATCAAGGTGGCCCGCATCTTCAATACCTATGGCCCCAACATGCATCCCAACGACGGCCGGGTCGTCTCGAATTTCATCATGCAGGCCCTGCAGAACAAGCCCCTTACCATCTATGGAGACGGCAGCCAGACCCGTTCATTCTGTTATGTGGACGACTTGATCGAAGCCTTTGTCCGTTTGATGGACACGGCGGACGATTTTACCGGCCCCGTCAACACGGGCAATCCCAAGGAGTTTACCATCAAGGAACTGGCGGAAAAGGTGATTGCCCTGACCGGCTCGAGTTCCGAGCTGGTCTGTAAAGCTCTGCCCAGCGACGACCCTACTCAACGCCGTCCCGACATCACCCTGGCAAAAAAAATGCTCGGCTGGGAACCGAAGATTCAACTTGAAGAGGGGCTGAAAAAAACAATCCCCTATTTTGAGCGGATCCTCAACGGCTGACGCCGGTCGCTTCGCCGCCTTTGGCCCTCTCTTGACGGCCCCGGAGTCAAAGGCGGGCGGCGGCGTGCGTGTCAGGCGACCTCGGCAATCGTCAGCCGGGTCATAAAATGGGGTACCTCGACAATGGACTTGAGGTCGCTGAAGTACAGCCCGGCAAATTCAGAGGCGCATTCCGGGCAGCCCTTCAGCCAGAGGATGTGATGACGGTAGCGGTTCCTGGCAAATGCCCGGTAGATCCAGTGGCTGCTGCAACATTCAAAGCAGTAGAACAGAGTCCACTCATCACCCTGCAAGGCCTCCGCGCACTCCGCGCAAACGGGTACCAGCATCTCCCGCACGGAGACCTCCTCTATTTCGTTTACATTGTAGCCAAAGGGCTGAATAATGTAATCAACGGCAGGATGTTTTTCCCGGCGGGGTTCGGGGCCATGGTTGAGTTCGCAGGACTCGCCTTGCAGATTTGCCAGCAGTCCCAGTTTGTCAATTGCGTCCATGATTGTCCTCCGATTCGTTGTTGAGCGGATTTCATGGTTGAGGCGGCAATAAGAGAAGAGGCCGTTACCGGGAACGCTGCAATTTTCATTCCGTATTTAAGGAAGCCTAACCTTTTCAAAGAGTTGTCATGTTTCTGATAACCTTTATCGTCAAGAAAGGCGGGCGGCGATAACAACGGTAATTCCGCCTGTTAAGGCTGAACGGGAATTCAATACGAATTAGCCGGAATAATTGGATTTTTTTTTGCCGTTGAGGTCCCGGCAAGGAGGCAAGATAGGAAAGTGACAAAAAGAGGTCACAAAGTGGCATCTTTGACGTAGATTGTCACTCTTGGTTGCAAAAATCACGGGTCAATCCGAGAAAGAACAGTGGTGTCGGATTTTGCCTGATGAACGATACCCGGAGGATTGTTATATGAAACCGATCAGCACGCCGCCGGATGATAACTTCCAGATCAGATGTCCCCGGCTTGGCCACCAGATTCACTTTGCCTACTGCCGGACGGAAAACTTCGGCCTGCCCTGCTTCAAGACCCTTGACTGCTGGTTCCATTACTTTCAGGTCGAAGAATTTCTCCGCCGGGACCTCAGCCCCGATGAATGGCGGGATGCCTTCGGCAAACCCGTCAAACCGAAGATTCTTTCCCTGTCGGAACTGATCGAACAGGCGCAGAAGAGGGGGAAGGCCGATTAGCGTCGGCGAGGCGGCGCGGTGAAGACCTGAGAATGCGTTTATTTAGCAATAATACAATAAATTTCCCATGTTGCATGGAATACACCTCAGGCCGTCACGGGTTCAGGTATTTTACCACGTATCCCTGTGTACCCGGTCGGCGTTGAAGCGGGTGCGGGCCGGGGGCGGGGCAAGCGGCCAGCCCATGGCGATGCCGCACATGGGGATGATGTTTTCCGGCAGATTGAAGAGTTCAGAGATACCGGCCATCCGCTCCGACCGGGGATGAATGCCCAGCCAGCAGGTTCCGAGCCCCAGGATATTGGCGGCGATCAGGATGTTTTCAACGGCCGCGCTTAGATCCTGTAACATATAGGATTCAAGTTGACCATGGGCCCTGGTGATATCGCCACAGACGACAAATGCCGCCGGCGCCTGCCGCAACATCTGGCCGTGGGTCAGGACATCCGCCAGTTTCTGCAGGGTTCCCTTGTTTTTGATAACAATGAAATGCCAGGGGTCCTTGGCCATTGCCGACGGGGCCGCCATGCCCGCTTCAAGAAGATCATTGATC
Organism: Deltaproteobacteria bacterium; assembly: GCA_013151365.1. Taxonomy (GTDB): domain Bacteria; phylum Desulfobacterota; class Desulfobulbia; order Desulfobulbales; family Desulfobulbaceae; genus BMS3Abin13. The sequence goes on along the minus strand of JAADIK010000141.1, from coordinate 14,363 downwards.
ATCTCGTCCGGAATCTCCTGCTCCCGGTACTGCCGGACACTGCGCCGGGAAAAAATCACGTCAAGTTTCTGGTTCATCATGTCCTCCTTGCTCTGGTTTGAAAGGTCGTTGGCTGAATCACCCTTGGTACCCGCTTAAAAATAACTTAACATATAACTTCCCATTTTCGTATCCAGGAGCGAAAATGGAAAGTTATTTTTGCGCGAACCCCCTGGATTAAATAATTGTCCGGCTACGGCTTAGTGTAAGCGATTTCTTTATGAAAAAACAGATACTGGTCACCCTGCTCCTGGCCGTCATGATCGCCCTGTTCGGCATCGGCATCATCGCGCCGATCATGCCGATCTTTGCCGTCAGCCTGGGGGCCGGCGGCCTGGCCCTCGGTTCCATAATTGCCGCTTTCTCCATTACCCGCGGCATCTTTCAGCCCATTGTCGGCAGTCTCTCGGACCATTGGGGCCGGAAAGGTTTTCTGATCGGCGGTCTGCTGATTTATACCATGGTCGGGCTTGCCCTGCCGCAGGCCACTTCGGTTGCCAACCTGGTTTTTATCCGTGCCTTCCACGGCGTGGGGTCGGCCATGATCGTGCCCATTGCCATGGCTTATGTCAGCGATATGGCGCCGCTTGGCCAGGAAGGCCGTTATATGGGGATGCTGAATGTCGCCATCTTTACCGGTATCGGGGGCGGGCCGTTGCTCGGCGGTTTTTTCTCCGACCTCTGGGGGATGGCCTCGGCTTTTTACGCCATGGCGGCCTTAAGCTTTATGGCCCTGTTACTGGTGCTGTTCCAGATGCCCCGCCTGCAGGACAAGGCCGTCAAGCGCCCGCGTCCGGGGATTCTCAAGGCGTTGCGGAGCATGCTAGCCAGCCGCCGGACCGGCGGCATCCTGCTGGCCCGGATGGCCACGATGATGATCATGGTGCCGACCATGGCCTTCCTGCCTCTGCTCATGGACCGGTGGTTCCATGCCAGCGGTATGCAAATCGGCATCATCATTGCCTGCCGGACGCTTGTGAGTGCCCTGCTGCAGACATCGGGCGGCAGGATGGCCGACAGTCGCGACAAGGTCACGCTTCTCCGGATCGGTTCCGTGATCATCAGCTGTGTCATGTGCCTGGTGCCGCTGGCCGCGAATTTCTGGTGGCTGTTCGTGCTGTTTGTGATCCTCGGCATGGGCGACGCCCTGATCTGGCCGGTTTTGGGGGCGCTGGCCACGGAAGACGGGAGGGATTACGGCCAGGGGTCCATGATGGGCGTGTTCAGCCTGGCGATGAGCTGCGGTGTGTTCCTGGGGGCGATGGGGGCCGGCGTCAGCATGGATCAGCTCGGTCTGAAATGGTCGTTTTTTATCATCGGCGTGATCGTTCTGATCTTGAGCATGGTGGCCGCCGCCATGATCAGAACGGGCAGCCGGACCCGGGCCCGGGAGGTCGCGCAACGGACATAGGGCTCCGGTCCCGGCCGGGCGCGTCTTGGCAATTGCGCCTCAGCAGCCGCAGACCGGGACGGAAGATCCTTTGACCTTGGCGATCCAGCTGTTGATGATATAGGCCGCGCAGCCGCAGCCGTCGTCGGGATTGACATAAATGGCCGCAACCGGGCAATTATTGGCACAGGCCCCGCACTCCATGCAGGCATTGTAATCAAGGATCTCGGCCTTTTTGTCCCGCAGCCCGAAAATGCGGTGCGGACAGACCGTAACGCACATCCCGCAGCCCACGCATGCCTCGCGATCGAGCTTGAGAATAGCCGCGCCGTCCATGTATCTGAAGTTTTTCATCGTTATAATCTCCTAACCTGTGAATGGCGCGGCGACCCATAGAACCAGGGCCAGCACCGCCCCCCCGATCTGCAGGGGCAGGCCCCGCCGCATCTCTTTTTCAACCCCGGAGAGTGACGTGTAGGGCGTCGAGCCGGTGAAGTTCATGGCCAGGTACGAGGCAATGACAACGGTCCAGACCCAGAGGCCGAGGTCGCCGATCATGTTGGTGCGGCCGCTCGACAACAGAACGGCGGCCAGGCCCGTCAGGGCGCCGACCTGCATGCCTTTGAGCCAGAATTGCCGGCCCGGTATCCAGGGAAGCAGAATCGGGGTCGCCATGGCCCCGGCCAGAATGGCCAGCACCGTTGCCACGGCCGCCGCCGAACCCCGGGTCCAGGTCGCGGCGAATGAATAGACGTCCGGGCCGATGCCGGAAAGGACGAAGATGGCCAGCAGGACGATAAGCAGAAGTTTCCACAGCAGCCAGATCTCGACCGGAACGAGAGCCAACCGCTCACGCAGCGTGAAGGTCACCGCGCGCATGGTCTCGTCCGCCTGTTTACCGTTACGCAGAAACCGGGGAATCTGCGCGGCCANNNTGAGACCGAACACCCCCTTGAAGCCGCATTTCTTCTTGAGCTCATGTACCGCGACTCCGGTGGCCGCCAACTGGGGCAGAATGAGTTCGCGGTGGGAAACCACCTTTGCCAGGTGCGTTGCCTTGACCTGGAACGCGACCTCTTCCGTGGAAAAGGTCCCTTTGCCGGCGGCGCACCAGACATTGATGCCCCGCGTGTCGACGACGAGAATCCAGGCGTCAATCCCGGCCAGTTCCTTTCTCAGGGCATCAAAGCTGAGCTTGTAGTTGGCGGTAACGATTACCGGCGCTTCCGGGCCTGGCGTACCCACGCAGTACAGGCCGGGGATAACTTTGTAGTTGGTGCGGGCGATTCCGGTCCGCGCCTTCACGGTGCCGAAACGATCGCGGCCGGTCATGGTTGTTTTGACCCGCGGCACGGCCCCGGCCGGTGTTTCGACAAAACCGTCCACAAAGTGGCTGATGGCATAACCCGGCCGTTCATGAGTCCCGGACCGGGGCTCGGTCTTCGGGCCTCAACAGGGGCCGTCATCCGCGCAAACCGGCGGCGCGGCTTCCAGGTCAACAACGCACGATGTCTGTCCCAAGGGTTCCGGTTTGATGGCTTCCAGGGAGATGAGGTCGGTCATGATTTTCTCCGGTCGTTTTCGGGCTGGAGCAGGGCAGCCACGGCTGCGCCGATGAGTGCCAGCCTGTTTTTGTCAACGCAGTAACAGGTTCGGGGTCCTTCCACCTCGCCGAGGATCAGGCCCGACTCCTTGAGAATTTTGAGATGCTGGCTCACGGTAGACTGGGCCAGGGGGAGGACCTCCACGATCCGGCCGCAAATGCAACGGTCTTCGTCGAGGAGGTGCTTGAGGATTTTTATTCGCGCAGGGTGACCCAGGGCCTTGCACAGGTTCGCCAGCTCATGCGTATCCGGCATGGTGCCCACGCAATTTATTGTCCTCTCTCCATTCATCGTTAAAATACGATAAGCCAAAGGCAAAAAGATGTCAAGATCGGGGGGCAAAAAACATGGTTTTATTCAGCTATTCAAGCAGCCCGCCCCGGTCTGCGGCTTGCTCTGTCACGGCCCGGTGCAGGATGATGGTCCGGCCGGTGGCCACGGCTTCGTTGTAGGTATCACGGTATATCCTGGCGCCGCGGCCGGAAACCTTGCGCAGGCGGGGAAAACGTTGGCTGATAAACGATTGCAGATGCCGGTCGCGGGCCAGAATCAGGGCACCGGGCGTAGGCTGCGGTCCGGTTTGCTCCCGGCTGTCCTGCCTGCCGGACTGGCGGGAAAGTTTTTCGGCAAATCCCCGCAGCAGCCCGAGGTAATAGCTGTTGCGGGCGGTACGGGCATGGCCTTGATGGCGGGAACGGTTTTGCGACCAGAGAAACGCCAGCCGGTCTTCAAGGAAGTGGTAGCAGTGCTCGGCCACCGGCACATTTTCCTCGCGGCCCAGCAGCTCGATGGTCCGCGAGGTTTCATTGGTGCGGGGATCATAGAGGGTCGAGCACACCACCTGCACATAAAAATAATCCCGCAGGATGGCGCAGATCACCCTGATGTGACCGGCGAGGCGTTTTTTGCCGGTATCGATGACAAGATGGGTATAGCCGCTGCGCTCCGCCAGCCGGACCTGCTCCAGGTTGTGCCGGGCCAGCAGCTCCCCGGCCCGCTGCATGGCCAGGGCGGCCTCGTGTTCGTTGTCCGAACCGGCCAGGGCCAGAAGCTTGGTGATTCTGTCGATGATCCGCCGCCCTGCGGCCGTCCGGCAGCGGCCCGGGTCCGTCTGTTCAATCTGCCCGGCCAGGTCACTGCCGGACCGGCGAAAGGGCGCCGTCACCCCGAGCAGCTCGCAGGCCTTGTGAAAATCAGGGCCATGGCCGCCGGACCGATGGTGAAAAACTTCCGTACAGACCTGGTGCGCCATCTCATGTTTCAGGACCTGGAGGGTGACCTGCCAGGGATGTTTTTCGATGAGATAACGGCTGAGCTGCAGGATACGGTGTTCGGCCCGCCATGCGCCCAGCCGGGTCGTGGAGCGGGTAATCTCAAACACCGGCGGTATCAGGTCGACCCGGTACTGAAAACAGATGTCGTCATATTCCAGCTGGAGCTGGCGAATCCAGAGTTCCTGCAGGGGCATTAAAGCCTGGCACACAGCTCGGCCACTCTCTTGCCCAGCTTGAAACCGTCCGAGACTGCGGTTTCGTCCGGCTCCTTACAGCAGGCGACGCCGTAGTGGCCCGAGGCGTTCATCGGATCACCGACGATAATCATCCCGTAAATCAACATGCATTGCAGGATGGAGAGGATGGTGGTTTCCTTGCCGCCGGAATGGTGGCTGCCGCTGGCAAAGGCCGCCCCCACTTTATTCTCCATCACGCGGCGCACGCCGACAAAGTCGTCAAACACCTTTTTGAGCTGCGCCGCCATAACTCCGAAATAGACGGGTGAGCCGGCGATAACCCCGGCCGAGTTACGAAAATCATCCATCTCGACCTCTTCGGTGTTCTTCAACACCGCCGTGGCTCCGGTGGCGGCAACGCCTTCGGCAACGGCCTCGGCCAGTTTCTTGGTATTGTTGGTCCTGGAATAATAAAGGATGAGAACCTGCATGGTGCGCCTCCGTTTTATTGGCAGATGATGAACATTGATGGTGCGCCCGGAGGGATTCGAACCCCCGGCCCTCGGATTCGAAGTCCGATGCTCTATCCAGCTGAGCTACGAGCGCACAAAAAAGAATATCAAGTCGATGTAGCGTTATTTTTGTTGTTGTCGTTTCGGCTATGAATCTTGGTAACTGTTCAGATGTGCTCCATATTCGGGCAAGCAGGCCAACGAATCTATAGTATGACTATGTGAGGCGGCCCGACCACCAGAAGGTGGAGTGCAGCTGGACAGTTAATAAGCACTAACAACCTTGGTAACTGTTCAGATGTGCGCCAAATTCGGGTAAGCAGGCCAACGAATCCATAGTATGACTATGTGAGGCGGCCTGATCGCCCGAAGGTGGTGCGCAGCTGGACAGTTACCAGTTTTTGATATAATTCGCGGCCGATCCAGGCGTCGGTGGCGGCATAGGTGACCTGGCCGGCCGTTAACCTATCCTTGGCCCAGTTTGATCTCTGGGCGGATTTGGTGATGCGCAAGCCCAGCAAAACAGCGGCTAGTCCGCGCAGGCCGTGATTTTTAATGCCCACCCGCTTGGCGAGTTCGCCGAGATCGACAAAGCCCGCTTCCTGGAACGGCGCCAGTTTTCGCAGTTCGCTGATATCATAGTCCAGGGCGACCCCGGCCTTGATAATATTGGGGTCGGCAAGGATGTTGCGCAACGGACCGGGCAGGCCGAGGTGGTTCAACTGGAAAATACAGACTTCATTCTCGCCGGCCAACTGCAGGAGCGCCGGCAGGTGGCTCTGCCCTTTTCTGAAGGCCGGCCTGGTTTCGGTGTCAAAACCAAGGATACTCTCTTGGGCCAGCAGCTGAACGGCCTCGGCCATTCTTTCGGCGGAGCGGATGACGTGCACCGGACCGGCCCATTTTTTTATGGGACATTCATTGATTTCATTCTTGGTCATCCGCCGGTCGATTCCCGGGCGGCTGTCTGTTTCTTGGATCGGCATAATTCAAGAGCTAAAAATATTATTTACTATTTGGCAAGTCGAATCTGAGAATTTGAAATTATTTAGGGTTTACTCAAAAAAAACTTCGGCGGCCGGCCTGGCACGGGATCATCAAGGCCGGGCCGTGGCACATCGTGAACTCACGGGCGACGAGAGGAGAGCCCGAAGCCGGGACGCGAAAATGAAGCGGGGGTTATGGCGCTATATCTTTGCCGGTAACTGTTCAGTCCAGGTAATCACGGTTGAAGCGGCAGCCGACGACCACCCCGACCAGGCTGCCGACAAAACTCAGCAGGTAGCCCGTCGTCATGCCGATACGGTCCCCCAGCCACCATCCTATCCAGCTGAAGAGCGTTACGCTTATGAAGATAACAAGTTTTTTCATCTGTTCTTACATTCCTTGGCCCCGAACAAAAATCCTCGTTTCCGGATGGACACCGGTTGGAGCATGACCCCGGCGGGGATTAGACGTATTCCCTGATCTTGGTAAAAGTGATCTCCGGCCATTGCTCCATCACGTAACCGATATGCCATTGACTCGGGGCGAGGTAAGTCAGGCAGTCCTCGGCATCCAGGAAGATTCCCGCCTGGTTTTTACTGATGAATTGATCCAGTTTTTTGCGCTCGTCACAGTTTATCCAGCGGGCATCGGCCAGTTCTACCGGCTCGTAAATGGCGTCAACCCGGTATTCGTTTTTCAGGCGGGCCATGGTGACTTCGAACTGCAGTTCCCCGACCGCCCCGAGAATGTAACCGCTGCCCAAACGGGGCCGGAAAACCTGGACCGCTCCCTCTTCGGCAAGCTGGGTCAGGCCGTTTTGCAGTTGTTTTGATTTCATCGGGTTTTTCAGGATGACCCGGCGAAAGAGTTTCGGGGCGAAATTCGGGATGCCGGTGAACTTCAGCGGCTCCTTGCTGGAAAAGGTGTCGCCGATTTTAATGGTGCCGTGGTTATGGATGCCGATAATATCGCCGGGATAGGCCTCCTCGACATTGGTCCGGCCCTGGGCCATGAAGATTGTGGCATTGGCCAGGGTTATTTCCTTGCCTACCCGGTGATGGATAACTTTCATGCCCCTGGTGAACTTGCCGGAGCAGATTCTCAGAAAGGCGATCCGGTCCCGGTGGGCCGGGTTCATGTTGGCCTGGATCTTGAAAACAAAGCCGGAAAATGGTTCTTCGCCGGGCAGAATCTCCCTGGTCGTGGTCTCTCTCGGCCCGGGGCAGGGGGCATTTTCCACAAAGGCGTCGAGCAGTTCCTTGACCCCGAAATTGTTGACCGCGCTGCCGAAGAAGACCGGGCTCTGGCCGCCGTTTAAGAACTGGGCCGGTTCAAACGGATTGGCCGCGCCCTCCAGCAGGTCGATGTCTTCCCGGAGTTCGTCTGCCTGGCTGCCCAGTAACTCGTCGAGCCGGGGGTCGGACAGGTCGTTGATGGTGGTTCCCGATCGTTCACGGGACTGCCGGCTGGCCGTAAAGAGCTGGAGTTCTTTCCGGTAGAGGTTATAGACCCCTTTGAAATTTTTGCCCATGCCGATGGGCCATGAAAAGGGGGTGCATTCTATCTGCAGCTTTTCTTCGATGTCGGCAATGACGTCAAGCGGCGGCAGGCCGTCCCGGTCGAGTTTGTTGATGAAGGTGATAATCGGGGTGTTGCGCATCCGGCAGACTTCCATCAGTTTTTCGGTCTGGGCCTCGACCCCCTTGGCGCTGTCAATGACCATGATGGCCGAGTCGACCGCGGTAAGAACGCGGTAGGTGTCTTCGGAGAAGTCCCGGTGACCCGGGGTGTCGAGCAGGTTTATTTCAAAGTCGCGGTAGCTGAACTTCATGACCGAGGTGGTAACGGAGATGCCGCGCTCCTGCTCGATATCCATCCAGTCCGAGGTCGCCTTGCGCTCCACTTTTCTTGACTTGACCGCCCCGGCCATCTGGATGGCGCCGCCGAACAGCAGCAGTTTCTCGGTCAAGGTCGTTTTGCCCGCGTCGGGGTGGCTTATGATCCCGAATGTTCGACACTTCTCAATTTGTTTCCGGTTATGTCCGCTCATTTGCTTTTTTTGTCTTTCCCAAAAAAATAACAAAGGGACAACGATACGGATTTTCTCCGCATTTTTGCCCCTTTATAATCACCTGATCTGTAAAACTATCCAACTGTTTTATATAGCATATAATTATTTTTTTGCCAATCATTATTGGGGATCATGCACGATCCGTGACGGTTTGAGGTGGTCTGCACCGCGCCGCCCTTTACTTCTTTCCGTGTTTGATGTTTATTTTATTCTCAACCTGCCAACCGAGGTTATGGCAGTTCTTCGCTTGTCCCTGAATCGTTACATATATTTTACCGGGTGAACATCGACCTTCCCATTCTTGGCGTCCTGCCGGAACTCCGTCAGGCCCTGCATAAATCGCGCTGTGGAGTACTCTGCGCTCCGCCCGGCTCCGGCAAGACCACGCTGGCCCCCCTGGCCCTGCGCACCGAATCCTGGCTCGGCCGCCGGTCTATTCTCCTGGTGGAACCCCGCCGCCTGGCCGCCCGCCTGGCGGCCGTCTACATGTCCGAGCAGCTTGGCGAGGAAGTGGGGCAAAGCGTGGGCTACCAGGTCCGTTTTGACCGCAGGATATCCGGCCTCACCAGGATCGAGGTGATCACCGAAGGGATTCTGACCCGCAGGCTGCAACGGGACCCGGAATTGCCCGGCGTGGGCATGGTTATTTTTGACGAATTTCATGAGCGCAGCCTGGAGAGCGATGTCGCCCTGGCCCTCTGCCTTGAGGCCCGGGCCGCCCTGCGTGACGATTTGCGCCTGCTGGTCATGTCCGCCACCATTGATGCCGGGCCGATCAGCCGGCTCCTGGGCGGGGCGCCGGTGGTCACCTGCCGGGGGAAGATGTATCCGGTCGAGGTCCGGCAGCTGCCGCCGCCGGCCCGGATAGACAGCAGCCGGGCCGACCACATAGCCATAAACGTCGCCAACGGGGTCAGGCGGGCACTGGTCGAACAGCAGGGGGATATTCTCGCTTTTCTGCCCGGGGCCGGGGAAATCCGCCGGGCCGTTACCCTGCTTGCCGCTGCGGCCGCGGAAGATGATTTTGTCCTGCTGCCCCTGTACGGGGACTTAAGCCTTGCTGACCAGTCCCGGGCGGTCCGTCCCGATCCCCGGGGCAAACGGCGGGTGATCCTGGCCACCACTATTGCCGAAACCAGTATTACCATCGAAGGAATCGGCACGGTTGTTGACTGCGGTTGGAAGAGGGTGCCGCGTTTCGACCCGAACTGCGGCCTGACCAGGCTGGAAACGGTGCGTATCTCGAGGGCTTCGGCCGTTCAGCGTCAAGGGCGGGCCGGCCGCCTGGGGCCGGGGGTCTGTTACCGGTTATGGGGCGGCGGCGTTGAATATGGTTTGCAGGATTTTGACCGGCCGGAAATCCTGGAAGCGGACCTGACCGGACTGGCCCTGCAACTGGCCGCCTGGGGCGGCGGTGACCCGGGGCAGCTGCAGTGGCTTGATCCGCCGCCGCCGGCCGCTTTTGCCACGGCTCGTACCGTATTGACAGGGCTTGGCGCCCTGGACGGAAACGGCCGGATCACCTCAAGGGGCAGGGACATGGCCGGGTTGCCCCTGCATCCGCGGCTGGCCCATATGCTCCTCAACGGCAGGCAACTCGGCTGTTTCTCCCTGGCCTGCGATCTGGCCGCGCTGCTTTCGGAACGGGATATCCTGAAGGATTATGATCGTTCGGTGGATATTGACGATCGCCTCCATCTTTTGCGGGTATTCCGGGAAGAGGGAACCGGCGCGGCCCGCGCCCTTGGGGCTGATGCCGGTGGTTGTCGCCGGGTCGACCGGATCAGCCGGCAGCTCGGCGGCCTGCTGTCCGGCCCGGCGGCCCGGAATTCCCGGGAGTGCCGGCCCGGCGTCTTGCTGGCCCTGTCCTTTCCGGATCGTGTCGCCCAACAGCGGCCGGGCGCCGGCGGGCGCTACAAGCTTGCTTCCGGTCACGGCGCCTGCCTTATGAAACACGACCGGATATCGTTCGCGCCCTACCTGGTTATCGCCGCCCTGGATGCCGGTAAGCGGGAGGGGCACATTTTTCTGGCCGCAGTCCTTGATAAAGACGACATCCTTGATCTGTTTGCCGAGCGCCTGGTGCGGGAGGATGAAATAACCTGGGATGAAAAAACAGCGGCGGTCGCGGCCCGCCGCCTGACCCGGTTCGGCGACCTGATCATTGCGGAACAATCATTGCCGCATCCTGATCCCGAGGCGGTGCGGGCCGCGCTCCTGGACGGAATCCGCCGGGCCGGGCTGGAGATTCTGCCGTGGAGCAAAGAGGCCCGCGCCCTGCAGGAGCGGGTCAAAAGCCTTTTTATCTGGCAGCCCGCGGAAAAATGGCCCGACTTGAGCGATGAATGTCTGCGGAGTTCGGTCGCCCGGTGGCTCGCTCCTTTTCTCAGCGGGGTCCGGACCCGGGAGCAGCTGCGCGCCCTCGATATGACGAAAATCCTCCGCAGCCTGCTGGACTGGAACCAGCAGCAGAAACTTGAGCAGGATGCGCCGACCCATATCCTGGTCCCCAGCGGCTCGCGGATCAAACTGCGTTATGCGGCCGGTGAACCGCCGGTATTGGCGGGCTGCAGGAGATGTTCGGCCTGGCCGCGACCCCGGCGGTCTGCCGCGGCAGGGTGCCGGTCACGCTTCACCTACTGTCGCCGGCCCAACGCCCCCTCCAGGTCACCTCCGACCTGCGCGGTTTCTGGGACGGATCATATCATGAGGTGAAAAAGGAAATGAAAGGGCGCTATCCCAAGCATTACTGGCCGGACGATCCCTGGCAGGCCACTCCGACGTCCAGGGTCAAACCAAAAAAATAGCATAACTCTCCGGTCGCACTCCATCTTCGGACGATCAGGCCGCTGAACGGTTACAATGTGTTTTGCGGCAGGGTCACTTGTAACTGGTCACAGGGTGTGAAACTCTACGCTATTCCTTATATCCAACCTGTAAGCCGCCACAGGCGCCCCAGATTTACGTAGTCGCTTCCGTTTGCTATAGCCCCTCTATGCGGGCGGAAGTGACCGCGTGAAGATGGGGTGCCTGTGGTGGCTTACGGTCATTTCGCCTGCCCGATCCCCCATATATCCCGGGCATATTCCATGATGGCCCGGTCACTGGAGAATTTGCCCATCCCGGCCACATTCATGATGGCCATCCTCGTCCATTTTTCTTTTTGCCGGAAGACGCGGCCGACCTCGGCCTGACAGCGCAGGTAATCCTCCAGGTCGAGCAAATGGAGATACGGGTCACGGTGCCGGTCAAGCAGATCATCGACAATGGGCCGGAAGAGCCCGTTATCGCCGTTGCTGAAGCAGCCGTTGCCGAGGCTGTCGATAATCCGGCGGATAACCTGGTTCTGCTCATAGATCATCATCGGTGTCCGGCGCGGCGTTTTTCGCTCCCATTCGGCCTCTTCGGCCGTCAGCCCGAAGATGAAGATGTTCTCCGGGCCGACCTCTTCCCGGATCTCGATATTGGCCCCGTCCAGGGTGCCGATGGTTACGGCCCCGTTGAGGGCGAATTTCATGTTGCCGGTGCCGGAGGCCTCGGTGCCGGCCGTGGAGATCTGCTCGGACAGATCGGCGCCCGGAATGATCATTTCCGCCAGCGAAACTCCGTAGTTGGGAATAAAGGCGACCTTCAGCCGGCCCGCAACCCGCGGATCATTGTCGATCACCCCGGCCACCGAGTTAATCAGCTTGATGATTAATTTCGCCCTTTGGTATCCCGGCGCCGCCTTGCCGGCGAAAATCACCGTTCTGGGAACAACCGCGGCCTTCGGCTCCGAGACAATACGGTGATACAGGGCGATGACATGGAGGATGTTCAGGAGCTGCCTTTTGTACTCGTGGATTCGTTTGATCTGGACATCGAACATCGATTCCGGGTCGACTTCCACCCCGCATAACTGGCGGATACAATCGGCAAGCCGGAGTTTGTTCTCCCGTTTGACCGCCCGGAATTCCTCCTGAAAGGAAGCATCGTCGGCAAATTTTTGCAATCCATGCAGGCGGTCGAGATCGGTGATCCACTCCCGGCCGATTCTGGCGCTGATGATGTTGCTCAGGGCGCCGTTGCATTTCAGCAGCCAGCGCCTGGGGGTGATGCCGTTGGTCTTGTTGTTGAAACGTGATGGATAGAATTCGTTGAAATCCTTAAACAGCCTGCTTTTCAACAGCCGCGTGTGCAGGGCGGCCACCCCGTTGATCGAATGGCTGCCGATGATTGCCAGGTAGGCCATTCTTACCCGTTTCGGGGTTTCCTCGGAGATGATGGACATGTCCCGTATTTTTTGATCATTGCCGGGATAGCGGGCCCGGACCTGGTCGAGAAAGCGTTGATTGATTTCATATATAATCTCCAGGTGCCTCGGCAGGACCCGCCCCAGCAGGTCAACGGTCCAGGTCTCCAGGGCCTCGGGCATGAGCGTGTGATTCGTGTAGGCAAAGGTCTCGACACAGATATTCCAGGCCGCCGACCAGCTCAGGCCGTGTTCATCGAGCAGGAGACGCATCAGCTCCGGAATGGCGATGGCCGGATGGGTGTCGTTGAGCTGTACCGCCACCTGCTGACTGAATTGCGAAAGATCATGATGATGTTTCCTGAAGCGCCGGAAGATATCCTGGAAGGTGGCGGCAACAAAAAAATACTGCTGTTTCAACCGGAGTTCCCGGCCGGCGCTGGCCTGGTCCGGAGGATAGAGCAGCTTGGAAATGGTCTCGGAGCGCACCTTGTTATGCACGGCCCCGATATAATCACCCCGGTCGAAGGACCGGAGATCGAGCTCACGCGAGGCCTTGGCCTGCCATAACCGCATGTTGATGACATTATCGTTCATAAAGCCGGGCACCAGGACATCGCAGGCAATCGCCATGACGGATTCCGCATCGACCCAGCGGCAGCGGTAATGGCCCTTTTCATCAAGATAGGTGGTGACCCGGCCGTAAAACTTGACGAGATGGAGCGGCACCGGACGCTCGAATTCCCAGACCGTGCCGAAGCGCAGCCAGTTGTCCGGGCTTTCAACCTGGTAACCGTTAATGATTTTCTGGTTGAACATGCCGTATTCGTAGTTGATTCCGTAGCCGTAGGCCGGGATATTCATGGTGGCGATGGAGTCCATGAAACAGGCTGCCAGGCGGCCGAGTCCGCCGTTGCCCAGGGCCGCATCCTCCTCTTCATTCAGGATTTCGTCCAGGTCGTAGCCCATGTCGTTCAGGACCCGCTCGACTTTGTCCCGGAAACCCAGGTTGATCAAGCTGTTGCCCAGGGAGCGGCCGATCAGAAATTCCATGGACAGGTAATAGACCCGCTTCTTCTTGCCGACATAATAATTTTTCTGGGTGCCGATCCATTTTTCCACCAGGAAATCGCGGATGGTATAACCCAGGGCCTTGTAGATGTCACCTTTGCCGGCCCGTTCCGGGTCCCGGCCCTGGAAACTCAACAAGTGGTTGAACATGGTTCTCTTGATGCCCTCGCAGTCCTTGGAATTGAGCAGGCATTCCAGGGGATCTTTCTGCGGCTTATTATCCGGTTGCGCCATTTTTTTTCCTGTTGCAGTTGGTGGAATTATTATCCTGGCCGGTATGGGTCGCATTAACGATACCCTCCGCCCGGCAAATTTACCAAGCCATGAGAATGAATTGTAACATTCTTTTTTGTATAATCATCAAGCTATTTGGAAAACGTGCGTTTTCCTGTCGTTTGGCAGGAAACTCACGCACGGACTTTGATGGGTCCGTGGAACCCGGTCCATCTTTTTCGTAATTGACCCGCCCCCTGAAAAGCGAGTACTTATTATTCTGAGTAGCACATTGTTTGCAGTGGTTAAACGAGGAAGCAGGTATGGCCGGTCATCTTCCATGGTATCTGGTTAATCAAACCGACGGCAGCGAGCTGGTGCTCATGCCGGGCGGCTGGTTCCGGATGGGGGCCGTGGACAGGGATGAAGAGGCGGAAGATTGTGAAAAGCCGGGGCATCTGCATTACGTGGCCCCGTTTTATATGGGGATCACCTGCGTCACCGTCGCCCAGTTTCGGCGTTTTGTCCTGGAGACCGGCCACGAGGCCGGAAAAGGCTGGGAAAAAGACCCGGACGGCTACCCGGTGCGGGATGTGAGCTGGTATGATGCCACTGCCTACTGCCGGTGGGCGGGCCTGCGGCTGCCCACGGAACCGGAATGGGAGTACTGCGCCCGGGGGTATGCGGGCCTGATCTATCCCTGGGGGGATGACTGGGAAGACGGCCGCCGGATCTGCCGGAGCAGGCAGAAAGGCCCCAACGGTAACGCCGCGCCGGTCTACGCCCACCCCGGGG
>JAADIK010000055.1:4477-19813 GCA_013151365.1 Deltaproteobacteria bacterium | reverse complement strand
CCAGGATAATCAACCTCGTTGCCGCCTTGCATCTGCACCGTTTTCGAACGCTCACGGATTCGGGTTTCAATTTATCCTCATGGAGTTTTTATGCGTTTGAATCGCCTCCTGGCCTCCGGGCTGTTGATCCTTCTTATGGCCGGGCCCGGATATGCCAAGTTCGTACCGATCCGGTTTGACGTCTCCCGTAACCGTCTGATTGAATTCATGCTGAGTTCCCAGCTGCCGGCCGAGCATTTCAGCCGGAAAAGCCTGGCGGATGTGGCGCCGGCCGCCTTTGATCTCTATCTTCGGCAACTGGATGCGAGAAAGAGATTTTTACTGAAAGCGGATGTCCGGGAGCTTCGGGCCCTGGCCGTTCATCTTGCCGACAATCTGCGCCGGGGCCGTGTTGTTTTGCCCGATATGGGCGCCACCCTGTATAACCGGCAGGTTCGGCGGGTTCAGGGCATGGTCGATCAGCTCATGAAGGCGGGCTTCGATCCCGGGCGACGGGATTACCTGGAGACCGATCCGAAGAAGATCGATTATGCGGCGACGGAGGCGGAGTTGCGGGACCGGTGGCGCCGCATTCTCAAGATGCAGGTCATGGAGGCCTACCTGGGTTTACGGGATCAGGAGAAAAAAAAGAGTTCGGCCGGGCAGGACGAAAAGGAGAAGAAGTCCGCCGCAGTACGGCCGCCGAAGGGACGGAGTGGCGGCGATGTTGTTGATCAGGCCCTGTGGGCCCAGGCCATGGACAAGGTGCATGAGCGGACGCAACATTACCTGCATCGGCTGCTGCTGGAGACCAGGCAGGATCATTATAACCGTTATTTCGACGCCGTTGCCCGGGCCTTTGGTCCCCATACCGATTACATGGCTCCGGCCTCCAGGGAAGATTTTGATATTCACATGAGCGGCTTCCTGGATGGAATCGGCGCCCTGTTGCGCGAAGATGACGGGCATATCAAGGTGATGCGGATCATTCCCGGCAGTGCGGCGGCGCGCCAGGGCGAGCTCCGGGCCGAGGACACCATCCTGGCCGTGGCCGAAAAGGGCGGCACGCCCGTGGATATCTCCGACATGCGGATCCGGGAGGCGGTCGGCTATATCCGTGGTCCCAAGGGGACGGAGGTGAGCCTGACGGTTCTGAAGCCGGACGGCACCAAGAAGATTATTCGTATTATCCGTGATGTCGTGCACATCGAGGCAACCTACGTCAAGTCGGCGTCTTTTGTCGATAAAGAGGGCAACAAGCTGGGCTATATTCGAATTCCCGGTTTTTACCGTGATTTCGCCCCTGTCAAGTCGGACGACAAGCCCCGCAATGTGACCGACGACATGCGCCGGGCACTGCATAAGATGAAAGAGGCGAAGGTTCGCGGCCTTATTCTTGATTTGCGTAATAACGGTGGCGGCTCACTGGCCGATGCCGTGGATGTTTCCGGCCTGTTCCTGCCCGGCGGCCCGGTGGTGCAGGTCAAAAATTCCCGGGGTATGATCCGGGTCCTTGAAGACGAGGACAAGAGCGTGTCCTTCGGCGGCCCCATGATCGTGCTGGTCAACAAGTTTTCCGCCTCGGCTTCGGAAATTTTCGCCGCGGCCATGCAGGATTACGGCCGGGCCCTGATCATCGGCGGCAACCACACCCATGGCAAGGGCACGGTCCAGGCGTTGATGGATTTGAACCGGAACCTGCCCATCCTCCACCTGAGGAAGTATGACGACCTGGGCGCTCTCAAGGTCACGATCCAGAAATTCTACCGGATCAACGGCGAGTCCACCCAGTACAAGGGCGTTCACCCCGATGTGGTCGTGCCGACTCTGCTCGACTTCCTGAAGAGCGGCGAAAAGTATCTGGATTATTCTCTGCCCTGGGATCAGGTGAAGGCCGTGCCGTATAAACCCTGGCCGGGCTTTCATTTCAATGTTGCCGAGGCCCGTCGCCTCGGAGAAAAATGGGTGGCCGCGAGCCCGGCGTTTAAAAAGATAAAGGAAGAGTCGGACCAGGCCAAGGTTAGGGCCGAAAAGACCAGGCTGCCTGATTACCTTGCCGCCGTCGAAAAGGAGCGCCGGGAATTAATCGCGGAAAGGAAGGGAGATGGCGGCCATGGAGCGCTTTTCGGCAAGTTGGGAGCGGCGGGGTCCGGCAAGACGCCGGGCAAAAAAAATCTGCAGGAGCAACTGGCGAAAGACCCTTTTGTCCAGGTGTCGGTCTACCTGATGGATGAGCTGGCATTTCCCCGGCAAGCAATTGTGAAGACTCCATGATTTTTTTTCTTGAAATCGTATTTTAATCATGCTAGATATCGTGACTGCATGAATACTCATTCATCTTGAAATTTAATTTTTCGCCAATTTTGTTTGGACGACAATGAAACTAGCCGACGCTCTGCAAAACAAGAAAGAACAGATTCTCTCCCTGTGGGTAGACAGAACGCTGGATAGCTATCTTGAACCCGGATTTTTCAAAAAATCCAAAGATAAATTCGCCAACCCGGTCGGAGTCAACATCAGGGAAGGGCTGACCAAGCTCTATGAGTTGCTTCTCTCCAAGGCCGAACAGGCCCAGTATGCGGAACCGCTGGACCAGGTCATTCGGATCCGTGCTGTGCAGGACTTTACCCCGGCGCAGGCGGTTTCTCCTATTCTCGAACTCAAATGGGTGGTTAAACAGGTTTTGTCCGCCGACAAAGATACCCGCCCCCTTCTTGCCGAACTCGATTCCTTTGACTGCGATGTTGACCGTGCTGCTCTGGCAGCCTTTGATATTTATATGAATTGCCGGGAGCAGTTGCATAAGGCCCGGATTTTTGAACTTAAAAGCGGCAATTTTATCCTGTCGGATGCGGGATGTCCGTCGGCCCTTATCAGGAAGAATCAGCAGGACAAATCGCAGATTCACTGAGGGCCGGTGTTTGTCCGGAGACGAGGATTCTTGTTCGAGATCAGTGGGCGCAGGCTCCGGGAGATCGGGCGGAAAAGACCGTTTTCGGCGGCACTCCGCCTCCGCCGGAAAGAGGCAACATAGCAGGGCAACCGGCCGGTACGGGCAGGGCGTGAAGCCTGTCGGTCCGGCTCTATCGTAACGTTTCACACAGTTTTCATTTAATCTGAAGCTAGGGAGTGAGCGATGAAGTACACCTTCCCGTTGGGGGCAGTCATTGTTTTGGCCTTGATTGCGTGGCTTGGGTCTCAGATACCGGGTATGCAATACCTCTTTGGGATTGCCGTTCCGTATCTGGCCATGGCCCTGTTTCTTGGTGGATTTTGCTACCGGGTAATTAAGTGGGCCAAGTCTCCGGTGCCATTTCATATTCCGACCACCTGTGGTCAGGAGTATTCCCTGCCCTGGATCAAGCAGGACAAGCTTGAATGTCCGGTCAACACCTCCCAGGTCGTCGCCCGGATGTTTCTCGAGATCTTTCTGTTCCGTTCTCTGTGGCGGAATACCAAGGCCATGGTTTACGATGGGCCGAAACTGACCTACGAGTCCAGCAAGTGGCTGTGGCTCTTCGGTCTGCTCTTTCATTACAGCTTCCTGGTTATCGTAATTCGTCATATGCGGCTGTTTTTGAACCCGGTGCCGGGTTTTCTGCATGGCCTGGAATTCGCCGACGGCATCCTGCAGATCGGGGCACCGAATCTGTATCTCACCGATGTGACCATTCTGCTGGCACTGATTCTGCTCTTCGGCCGGCGTCTGATTAACCGGCATGTCCGCTATATTTCCCTGCCCAATGACATGTTTCCGCTGTTTCTTATTTTCGCGATTGCCTCTACCGGTATCATGATGCGTTATTTCTTCCGTTCCGGGGTTGACATCATCAACATCAAGCAACTTGCCGTCGGTCTGGTCACGCTGCATCCTGTCATTGCCGGGAAGCTCAGCCCGCTTTTTTATACCCACCTTTTTCTGGTTTCCACGTTGCTGGTCTACTTCCCCTTCAGCAAGCTGATGCATATGGGCGGTGTATTCCTCAGCCCGACCAGAAATCTGGCCAACAACAGTCGGATGGTGCGCCATATCAATCCCTGGAACGATCCTAATATCAAGCCGCATCCTTATTCGGCATATGAAGACGAGTTCCGGGAGAATATGGTGGAGATGGGTATTCCGGTGGAAAAACCGTTACCCGAGAAGACCGAGGCCTAATGGTTGCATAACCTCAAGAGTAGAAGGATAGAGCAATGGTAGATGTAGTAAAGGCAGATAAGCTGGCACGGAGCGTGGTCGAGGGTCCAACGTTAATGACCGGCTCCATTCCGCGCAAGTCCTGGATGGATATACCGGTCGTCTTCAAGCCCGGCAATTATTGCTACCCGACCAATCCCGCAACCCAGGGGTACCTGGACCGGCAGCCCGGGGTCAGCTTTCCCAATGTCCGCGAGTGGAATCCTGAAGACGAAGACTGGAAGCTCCAGGAAAACTGGAAAGAGATCATTATCAACGGGCTGGCCGAAAGGCTGGACAAGTTTCGTTCCTTGAAGATCTTCATGGACTGCTGTGTCCGTTGCGGGGCCTGTGCCGATAAGTGTCATTTCTTTCTGGGCACCGGGGATCCCAAGAACATGCCGGTGCTGCGGGCCGAGCTCCTTCGTTCCGTTTACCGGCAGCATTTTACCCTGGCCGGCAAACTGCTGGGCAAGATGGCCGGCGGCCGCGAGATGACGACCGCGATCATCAAAGAGTGGTTCATGTACGCCTATCAGTGCACCGAGTGCCGTCGCTGCTCGGTTTTCTGTCCCTACGGCATTGATACGGCCGAGATCACCATGATGCTGCGCGAGTTGCTGCATCTGGTCGGGGTCGGTATCAACTGGGCACTGGGACCGGTAACCAACTCCAACCGGACCGGTAACCATATGGGGCTGACTCCCCAGGCCTTTAAGGGCAACATCGATTTTCTCTGTGAAGATATCGAGAACCTGACCGGGATCAAAATTACCCCTTCCTTTAACCGCAAGGGCGCCGAAGTTCTCTTTATCACTCCTTCGGCCGATGTTTTCGCCGAGCCCGCCATCTTTACCTGTATGGGGTACCTGTTGCTTTTCGAGGCCATCGGCCTTGATTACACCTGGTCGACCTATGCCTCCGAGGGCGGCAACTTCGGTCTTTTCACCTCCAACGAGATGATGAAGAAACTAAACGGCAAGATGTATGCCGAAGCCGAACGCCTTGGCGTCAAGTGGATCCTGGGCGGCGAGTGCGGCCATATGTGGCGGGTTGTTCATCAATATATGGATACCATGAACGGTCCGCCTGATTTTCTCGAAGTCCCGAAATCACCGATAACCGGCACTGTTTTCGATAACGCAAAATCCACCAAGATGGTGCATATCAGCGAATTTACCGCTGACCTGATCTATCATGGCAAACTGAATCTGGATAAGAGCAGGAACAGTCATATCCGGGCCACCTTCCATGATTCATGCAATCCGGCCCGGGCCATGGGGCTCCTGGAGGAGCCGCGCTACGTGCTTGATCATGTCGTTGACAACTGGTTTGAAATGCCGGAAAGCACGATCCGCGAAAAGACCTACTGCTGCGGTTCCGGTACGGCCCTCAATACCAGTGAAATCATGGAACTGAGAATGCGCGGTGGTCTGCCGCGCGCCAATGCGGTCAAGTATGTGCATGAGCGGCACGATGTCAATACCCTGGCCTGTGTCTGCGCTATTGACCGGGCTACTCTGACCGTACTCATGGATTATTGGGTTCCCGAGGTCAAGGTCTGCGGAGTCAGCGAACTGGTGGGCAATGCGCTGGTCATGGAAGGCGAGAAGAGACAAGAACTGGATGAAGGTCTTCGGACCATGGTTTAATTTCCTGGCAGGAGTGGAGGACAAGTGATGTACGACAGCGGTAAGATTATACCGGGACTGATAATTTTCGTCCTGTTTGTCACGTTTCCCGTGTGGTACAACCACGGTGATGCCGGGGCGGTGCCAAAGCCTGAATTGCCGAAAGTGGCAAAAAAATGTGTTTTACCGGTTGCCCAGATGCGGGATGAACATATGCAGCTTCTCCTCGACTGGAGGGCAGAGGTTCTGCGTCAGGGGGAATGGGGATTTATAAAAATCGATGGTAAACCATTTCAGAGAAGCCTGCAGAATGCCTGTTTGAAATGTCATTCCAACAAGAAAAAGTTCTGTGACACCTGTCATACCTATGCGGCTGTGAATCCATATTGCTGGGATTGTCATTTTGCTCGTGTTAAGAAGTGAGTGAGCATCTAAGGAGGATATGTACTGTGGATAAAAAGAGAAGAGAGTTCCTCAAGATCGCCGGTATCTCCACCTTGGCCGGGCTTGGCGGGACGGCAGTGATAGATCGGCTTGCTACCGGAGCCAGTCCGGCGCGGGCGCGGGCTGCCTATGAGGTTAATTCCCTGACCCCCCCCGCCGGCCGGGCTAAGGAAAAAGGTGAGGCCAAGGTTGCTGCCAAGACGTCTAAGCGGTACGGCCTGCTTATCGACATGCGAAAGTTCTCCGCCAATCCGGGACTCGCGGAGAAATGCATCAAGACCTGCGATTTCCTCCATAACATACCTCATTTCCCCAGCAAAAAAGATGAGGTCAAGTGGATCTGGCTGACCGGCTATGAAAATGCCTTTCAGGAGCACAGCAACTATTACCGGAACGAGACGCTTGAAGAGCACCCGGTTCTGCTTTTATGTAATCAGTGCGATGATCCTCCCTGTGTGCGTGCCTGCCCGACCAAGGCGACATTCAAAGCCAAGAACGGTATCGTGGCCCAAGATTATCACCGCTGTATCGGCTGCCGGTTCTGCATGGCCGCCTGTCCATACGGNNNNACTGGCGTGATCCCCGCGGCGGACTCGATATGAAACACATCAATCCCGAGTATCCGACCCGGATGCGCGGGGTTGTGGAGAAATGCACTATGTGTGTGGAACGTGTCGGTATCGGCAAGCTGCCCGCCTGCGTAGAGGCTATCGGCGATACCAAGGCCATGATATTCGGTGATCTGCATGATGCAAATTCCGAAATCAGGAAAGCCCTGAAGGAGAATTATACCATTCAGCGTAAGCCTTCTCTGGGAACTCATCCATCCGTCTTTTATATCGTGTGAGGTAGCCATGTTTGAAAAAGCGCTCAAGGGCAATAATTACTACTGGATATGGCTGGCCTTTTTAGGCACCTTTATGGCTATTGGCGCATTGTGCTATGTGCGGCAGTATCACTATGGTCTTGGTTTGACCGGTATGAGCCGGGATGTCTCCTGGGGTGTCTATATCGCCCAGTTTACCTACCTTGTCGGTGTCGCCGCCGGAGGGGTGATGCTGGTCCTCCCCTTTTATATCCATGACTACAAGGTATTCGGCAAGATTACCATTCTCGGCGAGTTCCTGGCGATCGCGGCCCTGCTCATGTGTCTGACCTTTATTATGGTCGATCTTGGCCAGCCCCTGCGCGTCATGAATGTTATTCTGCATCCGACTCCGCATTCCATGCTGTTCTGGGATATGTGCGTGCTCAACGGCTATCTCTTCCTGAACATCCTGTGCGGCTGGGTTATCCTGACGGCTGAACGGAAACAGGTGGCGCCGCCCAAATGGATTTATCCCTTTGTTTATCTCTCCATTCCCTTTGCGATTTCCATTCATACCGTAACCGCCATGCTCTACTGTGGTCTGCCCGGCCGGCATTTCTGGCTGTCAGCCATCATCGCTCCCCGTTTCCTGGCATCGGCCTTTGCCGCCGGTCCGGCCCTCGTCGTTATGGCCGCCCTGATCATGAAACGCGTTGCCAATTTCGATCCCGGCAAGAAGGCCATCGACAAAGTGGTTACGATCATTATTTATGCCACCCTGACCAATGCCTTCTTTGTTCTGCTTGAGTTCTTTGTGGCCTTTTACAGCAACATCCCCGGCGAGAAACACGCCCTTGAATATCTCTATTTCGGCCTTGTCGAACATGGTCATGTATATAATAACCTTGTTCCTTTCTCGTGGGCGTTCGTCGTTTTCTGTATCATCGGGGTATTACTGCTCAGCCTGCCCTACACCCGGCATAAAAATGAATTCTGGCTTGGTGCGGGTTGCTTCTCTATCTTTATCGCGCTCTGGTTCGATAAGGGTGTCGACTTTGTCCTGGGCGGTTTTGTTCCGAGCCCTCTGGGCGCAGTGGTCCAGTACTATCCGACCTTGAATGAAATCATGATTACCATCGGCGTCTGGTCCATGGGATTCTTTATCCTGACCGTCCTCTATAAAATCGCCATAGGAGTAGAACACGAGATCGAAGCCTGAGCTGATCGCCGCTTCTCACCCCCTGTTGTTCGTAACCGCCCCCGATCTTGAATGATCGGGGGCTTTTTTTTGTTTACAGGGTATGCTATATACATATCGACTCTCAAGGAGCCTCAAACATAACTTCGAAAAGCGCGGTCGTAATGGAACACAGGCAGGACAGGAAACGAAAAATTCTGCTCATTTATTTTTCATTCTCCAGCCAGACGAATAACCTGGTTCAGGCCATAGTCAACGGTCTGGAGGAGTCGGATATCGAGATCGTCCTGGAACGGCTGGTGCCCGTCAAGCCGCTGCATTTTCCTATCGGCACGATTTCCGGCACGCTGTGGCTGATGCTGCTTACCTCCTGCCGCTATCGTCTGCCTATCAAGCCGCTTTCCCGCCGGTGCTTTGAAGATTACGATTTAATCGTGCTTGCCGGTCCGACCTGGTCGTACAATCCCAGCGGTCCGGTCCTCTCTCTTTTCGATCGTGACGGCGAGCGTCTGTTTCGCGGCGAGCATGTCCTGCCCCTTATTTCATGCCGGGGTTACTGGCGTATGCACTGGTGGGGACTCAGGCGGCTGTTAAAAAAATGCGGTGCCGTGGTGGTCAACCTGATCGTTTTTTCCCATCCCAACCCTGAGCCGTGGCGGACAATCGGTGTTTTTCTCAAGCTCGCCGGCAAGAACCCGGAACGGCGGCCATGGATTGCGAAAATGTACCACAAATATGGACATACACGGGAACAGCTTGACGAGGCCCGGCGTTTCGGGCAGATGATCGGCCGGGAATTGGCGCAACACGGCGCCCGGAATATAAAATCACTGGATTTTAATACCAAGCTCGCCCGCCCCTGACCGGGTCCTGGATCCGTTATCGAACGAGTAGGTTGTTTAGGCTGTTAGAGTAGGGCTAACAGCCTGGAAACAATACGGTAGCAGTTGGTTTGGGTTGTGGGCATCACCCGACTTAAAAGATCGGTCCCATGGCCAGGTAGGCGTGCCAGAGTTTGAAAATGGAGTGCTGGAAAAAGAGATACAGGATGGCGGACAGCGCGAGAAAGGGACCGTAAGGGATCCGGGTCTGGCCCCCTTTTCCCTGCTTGACCATGGCGCCAAGGCCGACGATACTGCCGGTGAGCGAACTGGTGAAGACGACAAAGAGCAGGCTCTGCCAGCCGAGAAAGGCGCCGATCATGCCCAGGAGTTTGATGTCGCCGCCACCCAGGCCGTCCCGCTTGGTCAGGAGATAATAGCTCAGGGCAATGCCATAGAGGCAGCCGCCGCCGATGATAATTCCGAGTGCCGATTCCTGCCAGGTGACGCGCGAGTTCAAAAAAGAACCGGCAAAACCGATGATGATGCCGGGCAGGCTGACGGCATCCGGGATTATCTGGTGATTTATGTCGATGAAGATAACGACCAGCAGGGCGGCCAGGAAAACAAAGTAGAGGATAAACTCGAACGACGGCCCGAACCTGGTGTACAGGGCCAGGGAGAGCAGGGCCATGCACAGTTCGACCAGGGGATACTGCCAAGAGATGGGCGCCCGGCACGCCCGGCATTTGCCGCGCAGCAGGAGAAAGCTCAGCAGGGGAATGTTATCATAGCCGTGAATGGCCGCGCCGCATTTCGGACAGTGGGACGGCGGGAAGACAATAGACTCGCCCTCTGCCGGCAGCCGGAGAATCACGACGTTGAGAAAGCTGCCGACAACGGCCCCGAATATAAAACTGCTTATGGACAATAAACCGGATATGGATATATTGGCGATCGAGATGTTCATTGGCGGCCTGGGTTCAAGATTTAAACCGGACATGAATACGGAAATTCATGCATCCTCATCCTTGTAGCGCTTTCCATGACTGAGTTCCAGGAAAAATCGACAGTAACGGCCAGAGAGTCTCTGGCCGGCGACGTCTTCCGCCTTACCGTGCAGGCGCCCCGTATCGCGGCAGCGGCGCAACCGGGGCAGTTTGTCATGGTCCGCGTCGGCGACACCCTTGATCCTCTTCTGCGGCGGCCCCTGTCCATCCACCAGGTCTTGCCGGACGGCGGGCTGCGGCTGCTCTTCAAGGTGGTCGGCAAGGGAACCGGCCTGCTTGCCGAGCTGGGGCCGGGGCGGAAGATCGATCTCATCGGTCCGCTTGGCCGGGGCTTCAGCCTGGCGCCGGCTGGTTCGGCGTGTTTGATCGGCGGCGGCATGGGGATGGCGCCGCTGTATTTTCTGGCCCAGCGGCTCCTGCGGGGCAAGCCGGGGCCGGGACATGACCAGGTCCTCCTCGGGGCCCGGAACCGGGCGGAGCTTTCGCTGCCGGCCGCCGAATTTTCCGGCCTCGGCTATCCGCTCCACCTGGCCACCGATGATGGCAGCCTCGGGCATCACGGCTTTGTGCCCGAGCTGCTGGATGATGTCCTGCCATCGGTCAGGCAGGTCTACGTCTGCGGCCCCTATCCGATGATGCGGATGGTGGCCCTGAAATGCCGGACTGCCGGCGTCGCCTGCCAGGTGTCCCTGGAAACCCACATGGCCTGCGGTCTCGGGGTCTGCCTGGGTTGTGCGGTTACGGTCGCCGCCGGCGGCTATAAGCATGTATGCAAGGACGGTCCCGTCTTTGCGGCGGACGAGGTATTATGGAAGATGTAATGGACCGGGGCGGCGTTGACCTGCGGGTCCGGATCGGGGCGCTGCACCTGCGGAACCCGGTGCTGACGGCCTCGGGTACTTTCGGATACGGCCGGGAATTGACCGCGTTTGTCAATCCGGCTCGACTTGGCGGTATCGTGGTCAAGGGGATATCCCTGGCGCCGCGGCCCGGTAATCCGCCGCCGCGGGTGGTGGAAACGGCCTGCGGCATGCTCAACGCCATCGGCCTGGAAAATGTCGGTGTTGAGCGTTTTATCAGCGACAAGCTGCCTTTTCTGCGGCAGACCGGCACCCGGGTGATCGTCAACATTCTTGGTGACACGGTGGAGGAGTATGGCCGTCTTGCCGGCCGTCTTGCCGGTGTCGAGGGAATAGACGCCCTGGAGGTCAATATTTCCTGCCCCAACGTCAAAAAAGGCGGGGTGGCCTTCGGCACCGTCCCGGAAACGGCCGCCGCCGTCACCAGGGCGGTCCGGGCCGCGGCGGACGTGCCGGTGATCGTCAAGTTGTCTCCCAACGTCACCGATATCGCCGTCATTGCCCGGGCCGTGGAAGATGCCGGGGCGGACGCGGTTTCGTTGATTAACACCCTGCTCGGCATGGCCATTGACAGCCGTTCCCGTAAGCCGTGTCTGGCCAACGTGGTGGGCGGCCTTTCCGGTCCGGCGATCAAGCCGGTGGCCCTGCGCATGGTCTGGCAGGTCGCCCGGGCGGTTGCCATTCCCGTGATCGGGATCGGCGGCATCGCCACTGCCGAGGATGCCCTGGAATTCCTGCTGGCCGGGGCCACGGCCGTGCAGGTCGGAACTGCGAATTTTTACCGGCCATGGGCCGGCGAGGAAATAATTGATGGAATCCGGGATTTTCTGCGGCAGGAGGGAGAGCCGGCGGTGCGGAACATTATCGGTCAGGTCCGGGTCGATGAACAGTAACCGGGCATGCAAGCGGGGAATGATCTGTGTCGCCGTTGCGGCCCGGGATGCGGCCGGGGCCGAGAAGGCCGTCCGCCAGGTCCGGGGCCGGGTCGAGGTGGTGGAAATCCGGCTTGATGCCATGCCGGTGCCGCAGGTGCGCCGTTGCTGCGACCTCCTTGAGCCGCCTCTTATTTTTACCAACCGGCCGCAGTGGGAAGGCGGGCAGTTTCGCGGCCCGGAAACCGAACGTCTGGCGCCGCTGCTGGAGGCCGCTGCCCTTGGGACGGCCTTTGTTGATTTTGAATTGCGGGCCGATCCCGGCCTGCGGGGGCGGCTGCTTGACAGCATGGCCGGTTCCGCCAGCCGGCTGATCATCTCCTGCCATGATTTCGCCGGCACGCCGACGGATGAGGAACTCGGCGGCATTCTGCAACAGATGATGGCGAGCGGCGCCCACATCGGCAAGATCGTGACCATGGCCCGTAATGATCTCGACGTCCTGCGGGTCCTTCGTTTGCAGTGCCTGGCCCGGGAGCACGACTTCCCCCTGATTGCCTTCTGCATGGGCGAGGCCGGTGGCATCAGCCGTCTGGCAACCCTGTATCTCGGCGGTTTTATGACCTATGCGGCCATAAGCGAAAAAGAGGCGACCGCCCCGGGGCAATTGTCGGTTGCCGGCCTGACGGCCCTGGTGGAAAATTTCGAGCGGGCCGCGGCTCTCTCTAGATAGTGTCCCATGCCCAGGCTTTTTGTCGCCATTGATCTGCCGGCGCCGGTGCAGGAGGGGCTGGCCGCCATGTTTGGTGGTTTACCGGGGGCCCGCTGGGTAGTGCCGGAACAACTGCACCTGACCGTGCGTTTTATCGGCGAGGTCGACAGCAGCCGGTTCCGTGATATCCGCGAGGCCCTTGGCGAGGTTCGGGGGCATCATTTTTCCCAGCACCTTGAAGGGGTCGGTTTTTTTCCGCCCCGGGGCCGGCCTCGGGTCCTCTGGGCCGGGGTGGAGAAAAACGAGCAGTTACTTCAGTTGTACCGGCGGATTGAGGCGGCCCTGGTTCGCGCCGGCCTGGAACCGGAGAGACGGAAATTTGCCCCGCATATCACCCTGGCCCGTTTACGGAACACGCCGGCCGCCAGGGTAGGGAGATTCATCGCCGCGCACAGCCTGTTGGTGACGGCGGATTTTGCCGTCAATCAGTTCGTCCTCTATTCCAGCGTCTTGAACGACAGGGGGGCCAAACATTATGTGGAAGAGGTGTACCCGTTATCCTGAACCTGGATTCGTGAAGGCTTGAGGTAATTATTCCAGGCAATATGTGGAATTTATTGTATGCATCGGCACCGTTCTCGAACGCTCCCGGATACAACAAGGTTACAGTGATTTGCTGAAGACCGTGGCGGTTGTGGACCAACCGGCATTCGCCTGTGATAGACGATAAGCTTTCGGACAACGACCGTTGGTCTCGGTCACGCTTACCTTTAAGCCTTTCCCGATGGTGGTAATTGTTGCCGTGTTGCCGTGAGATAGAGGTCTGAAGCTGATCCCTTGAGCAGGGGTGAGCGTCCCTTCCGCACTGATCACCCCGCTGAATCCACCATGATGGACGGGTATGGCATAGTAGGCGGCCAAGGTGTTGATAATCGAATTGGCGTCGGATTCGGCGCCTGAACAATAGGCCTTGTCCCGGTAGGAAATAAAATTAGGCACGGCAATGGCTGACAGGATACCGATTATGGCGATAACGATCATGACCTCGATAAGGGTAAAGCCGCCATGTGCATATCGTCCGACTTTTTTTTCGTCCGTTTTGGCCTCCTCACATCCGCCAGGGCTAAGGCACCGGTGAACTCGTACGGCCGGAG
Organism: Deltaproteobacteria bacterium; assembly: GCA_013151365.1. Classification (GTDB taxonomy): domain Bacteria; phylum Desulfobacterota; class Desulfobulbia; order Desulfobulbales; family Desulfobulbaceae; genus BMS3Abin13. The sequence continues at coordinate 6,147 of JAADIK010000055.1, read as the reverse complement.
TCTCCCCCGAGGTCGCCGTCCCTGATGAGCTGTTATTTTTTTTCAACGGGTTGATCTTTCATTTTTTTTGTCTTCCCTATCTATTTTTTATCATATCTTGTTTTTTATGCAATGAACAAAATGGGCGCCGGATATGACTATCCGGCCGGAAATCGAGGGGCGGAACGGCCTCGGTGCAAACGGCCCTGCCGGCGGAGCGCCGGTAATTGTTGCTCAGTCTTGGCCGGCAGGGGCCGCGTGATGCAGCTTGCAGCTTGACCTTGGGAGGAATATTCAGTATCTACAGGCGCAACGGCGGGGAACCGGGCCGGGACGCTGCTTCTGACGGAGCAGCGGGCGGCGAAACCGGTTGAACTTCTCTTGAGTTGCCGGGTGTGCTTGCCGCCTTGCATCGGCACTGTTCGCAAACGCTCCCGGATGATTCAGGGCTGAAAAAATAAAAAAGGCGGTTACGGCATCATTATAAATGCCGTAACCGCCTGGACAGACGTGGAGGCGACGACCGGATTTGAACCGGTGAATAATGGTTTTGCAGACCACTGCCTTACCACTTGGCTACGTCGCCATTAATCTTTGTGACGGCAATTTATACCATAGTTCCCTGATTTGACAAGGGAGAAACCTGTCCGGCATGGATTTTCCTGCCTGCCTGCCGGGTATTTTTCCTGAAATGTATCTTAATATCATAACGTTACGTAATTAATGCGGTAGTATGCAATGGCGATGACTCTTGACACCCTGATTCAGGACAACAATGAACGGCTGGCCGAGTTGCAGGCCGGAATAGGATATTCATTCAACAATGTCAGCCTGTTGCAGCAGGCCATGGTCCACAGCTCCTTTGCCTTTGAACGGATGAAAAAAGGCCGGCACAACGAAACCCTGGAGTTCCTGGGCGATGCCGTCCTGGACCTCACCGTGGGTTATATTCTCTTTACCCGTTTCCCGGACATGCGGGAGGGCAAATTGACCCGGATCCGGGCCGGCCTGGTCAATGAAAGCGGGCTGGCCGAAATGGCCCGGTCCATCGGCCTGGGGGATTATCTCCTGCTGGGCCGCGGTGAAGACGCTTCCGGGGGCCGGGAAAAGTCCTCTATCCTGTCCTGCGCGTACGAGGCCCTGGTCGGCGCTCTTTTTATGGACGGCGGCTACGATCAGGCCCTGTCCTTTGTCCGGCAGTGGTTTGAACCGCTCATCGATAAACGGCGGGAGATCCTGCTGGCCGCCGATGCCAAGAGCGCCCTGCAGGAGCAGTTGCAGGAAAAATTCAATGAAGGACCCGAGTATATACTGGACAAAGAGGATGGTCCGGCCCATGCCCGTGTTTTTACCGTGTCCGTGTTGTTTCACGGCAGGTCTCTCGGCTGCGGCCGGGCTTCCAGCAAAAAGGAGGCGGAGCAGATTGCGGCCACTGCCGCGCTGCACAATTTAAGCGAACCGCCGCAATAACCGCGACCCCTTCCCGATTATCCAGCCGAAAAGTGAACACGCCTCTTGTTATCCCGGTTTTCATCCCTCACCAGGGCTGTCCTCATCGCTGTATCTTCTGCGATCAGCGGCGGATCAGCGGCCAGGACCGTCGTGAGCCGATTACTCCCCGTGCGGTGCGGGCCATCATTCGCCTGTGGCTAGCCCGCAGCCGCACGGATGGCGGCAGGAAGGGCCAGGTT
>JAADIK010000055.1:0-4462 GCA_013151365.1 Deltaproteobacteria bacterium | reverse complement strand
TTACCGGCCTGCCCCGGCAGCGCCAGCAGGAACTGCTCGCCGCCGCCGCTCCGTTCCTGGAGCGGGGCGAGGTCCACTTCCTGCGGCTTTCAACCCGTCCCGATTATATTGATTCCGGGATCGTGGCCTTTCTCCGGGATTCCGGCGTCTCTGTTGTTGAGCTTGGCGTGCAGTCTCTTGATGATCGGGTCCTGGCCGCCGGCAACCGGGGGCATAGCGCGCAGCAGAGCCGGGAGGCCATCCGGCTTTTGCGCCGGGGCGGGATGCAGGTCGGAGTCCAGCTCATGACCGGCCTGCCGGCCGAAACGACCCGCTCGTTGATCAAAACGGTCAGGGAAATGGCCGGGTTGCGGCCGGATTTTGTCCGGATTTACCCGGTGCTGGTCCTGCGGGGGAGCGGCCTGGCCCGGCTCTATGAACAGGGCGAGTATCGGCCGCTTTCCCTGGGGGCGGCCGTTATCCGGGCGGCCTGGATGAAAAAATATTTTGCCGCCTACTCCATCCCGGTGGTCCGCATGGGCCTGCAACCCGGACCGGAGCTGGAAAAGGCCCTGCTGGCCGGGCCGTACCATCCGGCCTTTGGCGAGTTGGTGAACGGACGGCTCATGCTGCAACGGACCAGACGTTTGCTGGCCGGCGTGAAGGCGGGCCGCAGAGTGACCCTGACTATCGCCGACCGGGACCAGTCCGTGTTTCGCGGGCTGAAGTCGGCCAATATCGGCAGGCTGAAGCAATTGGGTTTGTTGAAAAAATTTACCTTGTGCCTGGACCCGTCGCAACCGCGCCAGACCGTAAAATTGAGTCCCGGATCCTGAAATCATATGCTCAGCATCAATAATCTCAACCTTCAGTACGGCGGCAAGCATCTGTTCCGGGATGTCTCGGTGCAGGTACACAGCGGCGACCGCATCGGTCTGGCCGGAGTCAACGGCTCGGGCAAGACAACGCTGTTTAAAATCATGTGCGGCCAACAGGAGAGCGATCCCGGTACGGTGAGCCGGGCCTCCTGGTTTACCGTCGCCTACCTGCCCCAGGAGGTGACGGTCAGCTTCGGCCGGCAGACCATTTTCGCCGAGGCCGAGTCCGCCTTTGCCGAGGTCCTGGTCCAGCAGCGGGAAATGGAGGAAATCGGCCGCGAGCTGTCGGGCCTGTCCGAGGATGACTCCCGGGTGCAACCGTTACTCAGGCGTCAGGGCGAGTTGCAGCACCTGCTGGAAGGCCATGACGTGTTTCGTATCCGGCCGGCCATTGAACGGATTCTCCTGGGCCTCGGTTTTTCGGCCGCCGACCTGGACCAGGAGGTCGAGAGCTTTTCCGGCGGCTGGATCATGCGGCTGCTGCTGGCCAAGCTGCTGCTGCGGGAGCCGGCCCTGCTGCTCCTTGATGAACCGACCAATCACCTTGATCTTGACTCTTTGACCTGGCTGGAGGAGTTTCTCGGCCAGTACCGGGGGGCCATGGTTATCATCTCTCATGACCGTTCCTTTCTCGACCGGGTCACCGGCACCACCTGGGAGTTGAGCCTGGGCCGCCTCACCGTCTATCACGGCAATTATTCCAGGTACCTGGTTGAAAAGGAAGAACGCCTGGCCATCGAGCGGGCGGCATATGCCAACCAGCAGTCACGAATTAAGCAGACGGAACGGTTTATCGAACGGTTTCGCGCCAAATCCACCAAGTCCAAGCAGGTTCAGAGCCGGGTCAAGCAGTTACAGAAGATGGACCGCCTGGAGCTGTCGGCAAGCGAGCGCTCCATTCATTTCTCCTTCCCGCCGGCCGTCCCCTCGGGGCGGGATGTGCTCGAGGTGCAGGGGCTGCGCAAGGCGTTTGGCGGCAGGGTGGTCTTTGACGGCCTGGATCTCTCCCTGCAGCGCGGCGATAAACTGGCGGTGGTCGGGGTCAACGGGGCCGGCAAGACCACCCTGCTCAAGATCCTGGCCGGCATTGAGCCTGCCGAGGGCACGGTGCGGTTGGGGCATAACGTCATGTTCTCCTATTTCGGCCAGCATCAGGCCCAGGAGCTGGCCGCTGACCTGACGGTGCTGGATACGGTCTATCACGCGGCCGAAGAGCTGACCATGACCCGGGTCCGTTCCCTGCTGGGCGCCTTTCTCTTCCGCGGCGACGAAGTGGACAAAAAGGTGCAGGTGCTCTCGGGTGGAGAAAAAAGCCGGGTGGCCCTGGCCCGGATGCTGGTGCAGCCGGCCAATCTCATGCTCCTGGACGAGCCGACCAACCACCTGGATATCAGTTCCCAGGAAGTGCTGCAGGAGGCCCTGGCCCAGTATGAGGGGGCCATTATCGTGGTCTCCCATAACCGTTTTTTCGTCAACTCCTTTGTCAACAAGGTACTGGAGGTCAGGGGGGGGCGGGCCACCCTGTTTGAGGGTAACGTGGAAGATTACCTTGACCGCCGGCGTAAGGAAGAGGCGGAATCGGCCGGGACTCCGGCGGCTCATGGCGCTGGCGCGGCCGGCCCGGTTGCGGGCGCGGACAAGAAGGTGCTGCGCCGGGAGCGCGCCCTGTTGCGGCAGAAGCTCAGCAAACAGCTCAAGCCCTGGAAAGACAAGGTGCGGCAGGCCGAGGCGGAGATCGAACAACTGGAAGCGCGCAAACAGGAAATGGAAAAATTGATGGCCGATCCGGAACTGTACGCCGACCAGGCAAAATGGTCCGAGGTCAGCCGGGAGTATAGCGGAGTCGGGCGGCGGCTCGAGCGGCATTACGCCCTCTGGGAAGAGGCCCAGGAGCGGGTTGAAAGGATCGAACAGCAGACTTGAGCCCGGCGCTTCGCTGTCCTTGCCCCGGGCCCGCAAACGGGGTAGGATAGGTTATTCCTTACGTTGCCCCGGCGGGTCCTCTGTAAAACCATTATGCAGGCAGTTAGCATCAAATAATGACTACGGATATCCTGATTACCAATGCCCTGTTGCTCCGGGAACCCGGGGCCGGCGAAGAGCTTGAGCGCGGCTTTGTCGCGGTCCGTGACGGCCGGATCGACAGGCTCGGCCCCATGGCCGAACTTGGCGACCGGCCGGCGGCAACAACCATTGATGCCGGGGGCGCCCTGCTGATGCCGGGCCTGGTCAATACCCATTGCCACGCGGCCATGACCCTGTTTCGTGGCTTGGCCGACGACCTGGAGCTGACCGTCTGGCTCAACGACCATATTTTTCCCGCCGAAGCCGCCCATGTCAATCCGGAGATGGTGTACTGGTGCTCGAAGCTGGCGGCCGCCGAGATGATTATGGCCGGCACCACGCTGGTGGCGGACGGCTATTTTTTCGCCGACCAGGCGGCCCGGGCCTTCAGCGAAACGGGGCTGCGCGCGGTCGCGGCCCAGGGCGTGATCGATTTCCCGGCGCCGGGCGTGCCGGAGCCGGCGGAAAATATCCGGGCTACGGCCCGCTTCATTGATGAGCGGCAGGACCTCCATCCTCTCATCACCCCGGCCGTTTTTGCCCATTCTCCCTATACCTGCTCCCCGGAAACACTGCAAAAGTCCAAGGCCCTGGCTCGTTCCCGCAATATCCCGTTTTTTATCCATGTTGCGGAAACCGGGCAGGAGCAGGGCCGCATTGCCGGAGCCCGGGGCGACTCGCCGGTCAGGCATCTCGAGGCCCTGGGGATTCTCGATGAACAGACCGTCTGTGTCCACTGCGTCTGGGTGGATGAAGAGGATCTGGATATCCTGGCCCGGCGCAACGCCCGGGTCTCGATCTGCCCGCAGTCGCACCTGAAACTGGCCTCGGGCATGGCCCCGCTGGCCGCCATGCTGGAGCGCTCCATCACCGTCGGCCTGGGCACTGACGGGGCGGCGAGCAACAACGGGCTGGACCTGTTCCGGGAGATGGATATCTGCGCCAAGGTGCAGAAAATCAAGACGATGGACCCGGTGGCGGTCCGGGCCGGGGATGTTTTACGGCTGGCCACTCGTGACGGCGCGGCCGTACTCGGTTTTGCGGACCGGCTGGGAGCAATCAGGGAAGGCAGCCTGGCCGACCTGATTCTTGTTGATCTTGACCGGCCTCATCTGCAGCCCTTTTACGGACCAGACCTGCTGGTGTACGCCGCCGGCGGTGCTGATGTGCGCTCGGTCATCGTCAATGGCAAACTGGTCATGCACAACCGGCAGCTGCTGACCATTGACCTGGATGAAACCATGGCCCGAGTGCGCGAACTGGCCAGGTCGGTTGACTGATTTTTTGGACGAATCTAAGGCACAGGTGAACTCGTAGGGGCCGTATCCCCGGAGGTTGAGTCCCAGGTTGCCCCTGGTTAACTGTGACGATTTTTTTTCAAGATCGGGTATAATTTGCTATAATTAACAAAGTGCTTCCATGTAAAAACTCAGCTTGACATAGACCGAGGACAAGGCTCTCATAGAGTCCACGGAGTCCACGGAGTCCACAGAGTCCACAGAGTCCACAGAGTCCACGGTGCCAAAAAAAGACAAGACAAG
>JAADIK010000131.1:8699-14305 GCA_013151365.1 Deltaproteobacteria bacterium | reverse complement strand
AGGTGACGATTTACACCGATGGCGGCGCCCGCTTTAACCCTGGTCCCGGCGGCTATGGCGTGGTGCAGGTGTACAATGGCGAACGTAAAGAGCTGACCGGCGGTTATCGATTAACCACCAACAACCGCATGGAACTTATGGGTTGTATCGTGGCCTTGCGGAACCTGGAGCACCGCGACAAACCGGTGACGCTCTATAGCGATTCCCGTTACGTGGTAAACGGCATCTGCAGGGGCTGGGCGAAAACGTGGCGAAAAAACGGCTGGATCAAATCCGACAAAAAGCCCGCCGTCAATCCCGACCTCTGGGCCGAACTGCTGGACCTGGCGGCGGGGCTGAATATTACTTTCAAATGGGTCAAGGGCCATGCCGGTCATCCCCTGAACGAGCGCTGCGATGAATTGGCGGTGGCCTCGGCGGCCCGCAAGGATTTGCCGGAAGACACGGGCTATAAAGGATAAACTCCCGGTTCCGAGCCCTAAAATACTGAGTATACGAAATTACAGATATACCTTGAATATTCTCCTTGTTAACAGTTAACTGTTATTAGAATAATCCTGAATCCATGAGTGTTCGAGAATGGAGCGGATGCAAGGCGGCAACGATGTGGATTATCCCGATGTGATATCCACGAAACACCTCACAGGGATTATAAGCGGTTTCACATACCATAAAACTGTAAGCCGCCACAGGTTGCCAACGCAGCAGATGCGCCGTTATCGAACGCCCCGCAGGGTGGCGCGGTGAAGACCGGGAAATGAGTTTATTCGACAATAATGCAATAAACTCCACATATTGCATGGAATATCACCTCAAGCCGTCACGGATCCCGGATAATGTTATTCTGGCCAGCCGGCGGTGATGGCGGCCCGCCGGCCGGGAGGCTCCTGAACGTAAGGGAAGGAAGAGCCTGACGGCTTGCAGCGATGAAGAAATATACAGTATTTTTCATATTATTATCAATCCTTGGCTGCTGTTCTTTCCTCTTCTACCTCTCATACCGTGATGTCAAAACCAAGACCATAGCGGCCTTCAACAACGAGCAGCGCATCATGGCCCGGCAGGCCGCCAGGGAAATACAGTCCTTTTTTACCGAGTATGCCATATCCCTTCGTTACCTGACGAGACAAAAAGACATCATCGACCTCGACCAGGCGGGCAGGAAGCGGATCAAAGAATTCTACAATCAACATGCCGACAAGATCCGCGCCATTACCAGGATCGACGCAAGCGGCAAGATTGTCTACACCGTGCCCTTCGTTCGCCGGGCCATTGGCAGGGATGTCTCTCACCAGGCCCATAACCGCCGGATCATGGAGAAGCACCAACCCCTGGTCAGCGAAGTATTCAGGGCGGTCCAGGGTTATCGGGCCGTGGCCTTTGCCATGCCGGTCTTCGGCGATCATGCCTACCGGGGCAGCCTGACCATTCTCATTCCTTTTCAGCAGATCGCGAAAAAATATTTGGCGGATATCCGGCTGGGCGATTCCGGTTCGGCCTGGCTGCTCAGCCGCCAGGGCATAGAGCTGTTCTGTCTCGCACCCGGCCATGCGGGACAAAGCGTTTTCAATACATTCGCCTCCTCGCCGACCGTGCTGGCCATGGCGAGAAAAATGATCAAGGGAGAACAGGGAACCACCGTCTACACCGTTAAACAGACAAGGGGGAATACGACCGAAAGCGTGACGAGTCACGCCGTTTATCTGCCTATCAAACTGCCCGGTAATTTCTGGTCGATTGTCGTCGCCACCCCGGAAGACCAGGTGCTGGCCGCCATGACCTTCTTCAGAGACGCATGGCTCGTCCTGATCCTGGTGACTTTTACCGGCTCCATCCTCTTGACCGCCTACCTGTTCAAGGCCTGGGGCATTGTCAGGGAGGAAGAAAGGCGCAGGGCCGCGGAAAAGGTCCTCAGGGAGAGCGAGAAAAAGTACCGCATGCTGGTGGAAAACGCCAACGATCTGATTTTCATCGTCCAGGATGAAGTGGTGAAATATGCCAACCCGAAAGCGGAAGAGGTTTTCGGCTGCAGTTTGGCAGAGCTGAAAAGCAAACCGTTCATCGAGTATATCCATCCCGACGACCGGCACATGGTGCCGGCCGTTCACCGCCGAACGCCGCAGGGCGGAAAAAATGAAAATCTCTATTCCTTCCGGGCGGTGAACGAAAAAGCCGAGGATGTCTACCTGCAGATTAATTCCAGGTTGACGACCTGGAAAGGAAGATCGGCGACCATCATTCTGGCGCGGGATATCACGGAGCTGAAACGGGCGGCCAGGGAGAAGGAGAAGCTGGAGGGCCAATTGCGCCAGGCTTTAAAGATGGAGGCCATCGGCACCCTGGCCGGGGGAATAGCCCATGACTTCAACAACATACTGGCGGCGATCATGGGTTATGCCGATCTGGCGAAAGACGAGTTGCCGGCTGACAGCCGGGCCGTAAAGAGAATTGATGCGGTGTTAAAAGCCAGCAGCCGGGCCCGGGACCTGGTGAAACAGATCCTGGCCTTCAGCCGCAAGGAGGAGCAAGACCGTGCGCCCCTGCAACTTCATCTCCTGGTAAAGGAGACCCTCAAGCTGCTCCGGGCCTCGATTCCGTCAACCATAGAGATCCGCCGGGACATTGATCCAAATAGCGGCCATATCCTGGCCGAGCCGACTCAAATCCACCAGGTGCTGATGAACCTCTGTACCAATGCGGCCCAGGCGATGGATGAAAAGGGCGGCGTTTTGTTCGTCGGCCTTGATTGCCTGGAATTAAAGGAAAAGGATCTTAAGGACCAGGAGGACCCGCGCCCCGGTCTCTATGTCAGGCTGACGGTGAAAGATACGGGCTGCGGCATTGATCCGGCTATCATGGACCGGATTTTCGACCCCTACTTCACGACCAAAGAGATCGGCAAGGGTTCCGGCATGGGACTGTCCGTGGTGCACGGTATTGTCAAAAGCCATGACGGCAAGATTACCGTTGTCAGCAAGCCCGACCAGGGTACGACGTTTAAAGTGTACTTCCCAAGGGTTGAGGAAGAAATCCAGCCGGAGCCGGCAGGCCCGGCCCCCCTTCCCACCGGGGCCGAACGTATCCTGTTTGTCGATGACGAACAAGACCTGACCGACGCGACCAGGGAGATATTAACCTACCTTGGCTACCGGGTCACTGCGACAACCAGCAGCCTGGAGGCCCTGGCACTTTTCAGGTCGCAGCCGGACGCCTTTGATCTTGTCATAACCGACCAGACAATGCCGGAGATGACGGGGGTGCAGCTGGCCGGAGAGTTGCTGGGGGTCCGGCCGGATCTGCCGATTATTCTCTGCACCGGCTATAGCTCCAAGGTCGATGCGGGAGTAGCCGGGGATATGGGCATAAGGGCCTTTGCCATGAAACCTGTCGGCCAGGAAAAACTGGCGGCAAGAAGGTGCTGGATGAAAATCCCGGCTCCTCACCCTCGTGACGTATCGGCTATTCCGGGCAGACCACCTGGACAACCTGAAACACGCCGACGATTTACCAAAAGTGTCTCTATACCAAGCTCAGCTTGACAACATGATGATATCTCCGAAATCGACAGGGCTTAAACAATGCGCTATCAAATAAGAAAAAAACAGCCGAATTCGAGAATGTGCCTGGTCTGCGGCCTGCAAAACAGCCTGGGCCTCGCCGCCTCTTTTTACGAATTGGACAATGGCGAACTCCTGGCGATTTTCAAGCCCCGGCCGGAACACCAGAGTTATCCCGGCCGTCTGCATGGCGGCATCGTGTCAACCATCCTCGATGAAACCATCGGCCGGGCGATCATGATCGGCCAGAGCCGGGAATACTGGGGAGTCACCGTTGAAATTTCAGTACGTTTCAAAAAACCGGTTCCCCTGGACGAGGAATTACACGTCATCGCCCGCATTACCGGGGATTCAAAAAGATTTTTCCAGGGCAGCGGCGAGATTATCCTGGCCGACGGCAACATCGCGGCCGAGGGCCGGGGAAAATACATGAAACTGCCCCTGGACAAGATCGCTGATTTCAATGCGCAAGAACAGGACTGGCAGGTAGTCCCCCGGCCGGATGATCCCGAGTTTGTTGACATATGACAATGACGACGACTTGAATCCGCAGGCGTTCGATAACCGTGCGGATGCGCCGTTACCAGGTCCCCGCAGGCCGGCGGCAATGCAATAAATTCCACTGTTGCAGAAAATATCACCTCAAGCGGATTCAGGTTTGAGCCTGGACAAGCAGCGCCAAAGATTTTATCATGGGGCCAGAGTCATGTCATGTCGAGATGATAACGGCCCTATGGTCCGCATTATTTTTCGCTTCATCCCTTAAATAGCTTCAGCTCTGCTCATGGATAATTATGGAAGATAAGGAATTGCTTTTATTGGACATGCTTTCTTTGGTCAACGAAGAAATGGACATAGACGCCATTGAGGCAAGATTGGTCAATATTGTTTCAGAAGTCTTTTCATTTGACCGGGTCGGTCTTTTTTTCGTCAAACACCAAAAGGAGATCCTGCAGGGAAAATTATGCAAGGGGTTTGAACCGGGAACGATCAGTTCTATTGAAATACCGGTAGCGGAAGAATTCCCCTTCACGCGGCCGCTCGTCATGGGTATTCCTTTACGGAGCACCGAAATAGAGGCGGATGTCTTCACCAGGAAGATGGGCCTGACGAATTTTGCCATTATTCCGCTTGTCAATCAAAAAAGAATCTCCTGCTGGCGGTTAAAGAATTGCCAGGCTACCGACTGCCCGGCTTACGGAAAACACGGTTTGCGGTGCTGGTTGGTGCGGGATGCCAAGTGTTGCGACAGGAGCGAATCAACGGTAGCGGACAAATCGGAACTGTGCGAAATCTGCCCGGTCTTCAAATCGCATAATACGAATGCCATCGAAGGTATTTTACTTGTCGACAATTCTCAATCGGGCCGGCCGATCGAGGAGAAGACCATCTCGATCCTTTCAGTGATTGCTCATGCCGTCGGCATAGCGATCAACAACTCAAAGGCCTATTCCCATGCCTTGCGGGCAGCAATCCATGACGACTTGACCGGGCTGCATAACCGGCGATACTTTAACGAACGTCTCATGGACGAAGTGGAGCGGGCCAAACGATACAAGAGCGACATAAGCCTGCTGCTATGCGATATTGATTTCTTTAAAAACGTCAATGACACCTTCGGCCATCCGGTCGGAGACAAGGTCTTGATCCGGATAGGTAAAATATTTCGCAACAGACTGCGTAAAACCGATATTGTCGCCCGTTACGGCGGCGAAGAGTTTATGGTCATCCTGCTCAATACGGAAAAAGACCAGGCTTTTGATATCGCAGAAGACCTGAGACTGACTGTCGCCGACTCCCCCTTGCCGGGCAAAGAAAAAGTGAAGGTGTCCATAAGCATCGGCATCGCAACCCTTGGCGTCGATGCCGGCACCTTCGAAGGGTTGATCAACTCTGCCGACAAAGCACTGTATTGCGCCAAGTCTCGAGGAAGGAACCGGGTGTACATGACTTAACCCTGAATCCGTGACGGCTTGAGGTGATACTCCATGCAATATGTGGAATTTATATACATTATTGCTGAATAAAATCATTTTATGGTCTTCACCG
>JAADIK010000131.1:0-8656 GCA_013151365.1 Deltaproteobacteria bacterium | reverse complement strand
GTTGGCAACTCGTTGATATCACACCAGGATAATCAACCTCGTTGCCGCCTTGCATCTGCACCGTTCTCGAACGCTCACGGATTCAGGTTAACTTAATCCGTGACGGCTTGAGGTGATATTCCAGGCAATATGCGGGATTTATTTTAAAGATGAGGATGCGATGACCCCTGAGGAAATGCGCCGGAAGGCGATCGATCTCTTTGTGAAAAGGCTGCACTGAAGCCAAGTGATTCTTGCCGTGGGGCAGGAAAAAATGAACCTGGTCAACGAATCGGCAATCAAGGCTGTCGGGGCATTCGGCGGAGGTATTGCCGCTTCCGGCAGTGTTTGCGGAACTTTGCTCGGCGGAGTGGCGATGATCTCCAGCCTCTACAGCCGGGGCAACCTCGGCGAAAAAGAAGACCCCCGGGTCTGGGTCTTGAGCAGTCAGTTCATGAAACAATTCGCAGAACTGACAAAACCTTACGGCGGTATGAACTGCCGTGACATTGCCGGGGTCGACTGGAAAAACAGGGCAGCGGTAAAAAAATATTACTCCGACCCGGAAGGCGGCAGAAAAATATGTATAAAACTGGTTGGCGACGCAGCCTATGCTTTAGGGAAAATCCTGGAGCAGGAAGCGGCAATCTGAATCCGTGACGGCTTGAGGTGCTATTCCGGGAAAAATCCCGGCGGCCGGGCCGCCGGGTTGAAAAACCCATCAAGGGGTATTATATTTTTATATAATATGGTCCGAGATAAAAAAATAGTAGGCCGCCACAGGTACCATACCCTGTGACCAGTTACAAAAAATATGCGGTATCACCTGTGACAAAAAAAATATGCGGCATCATCGACTCCACCCTGCGCGAGGGTGAGCAGACTCCCGGGATCAGGCTTACCTGTGAAAACCGGCGCAACATTGTCGCCTATCTGCACAAGGTCGGGGTTGATGAAATAGAGCTGGGCATAGCCTCCTCACCCGCAAACAACCACCTCCCGCAGCTTGTTGCCGACGCCCGCAGCATAACCCAGGCCTCATGCCGCCTGGGTCTCTGGTGCCGCTGTATCGAGGAAGACATTGCCTTTGCCGGGGCCTGCCGGCCCGATGTGCTTTCCCTGTCAATCCCTGTTTCCGACCTGCACATCACCGAGCGTCTCAAAAAAAACCGGGACTGGGTCAAAAAAATCCTGGCCGGGGCTATCCGGCAAGGCCTGGCCCTGAATATTCCATTTATCTCGGTAGGACTTGAAGATGCCTCGCGCGCCGACCCCGATTTCCTGCTCCAGGTGGCCCGCCTGGCCGAGAATAACGGCGCCGGGCGGATTCGCCTGGCCGATACGGTGGGGATTTGTTCTCCCGGTACGATAAAAGAACTCGTGCGCCCGCTGCAGAAATCACTGCAAATAGACATCGGCGTCCACTGTCATAACGATTTCGGCATGGCCACTGCCAACTCCATCGCGGCATTGGAGGCCGGGGCGTCCTGGTTTGACGCCACGGTGCTGGGCCTGGGAGAAAGAGCCGGCAACTGCCGCCTTGAAGAGGCAATCGGCTACCTGACCTTTGTCCTTGAGCAGCAACAATATCAGCCGGAGTTCTTACCGCAGCTCTGCCGCTATGTTTCAAGCGTCACCGGCAACCCCATTCAGCGGAACCATCCGCTTGTCGGTGACGACATTTTTACCTGCGAAACCGGGTTGCATCAGCATGGCCTGGCGGTCAACCCGAACACGTATGAACCGTATGAGCCCAGCCAGGTCGGAAGCCGCAGAAAATTACGATTCGGCCATAAAACAGGGACGCGGGCCATCAATCTCCAGCTGGCCAAACGGGGCTTGCAGTTTGATGACACGCAGGTCAGGCTTCTTACCCGCCGCATTCGCTCAAGCGGACAAACACTAAGCGAAGAGCAGCTCGTGCAGTATGTGACCGGACCCCCCCGGTCTTGACCGGCCTGCCGCCCGGTATCCTCCGCCCAGATCCGTACATAAAAAATTATTGCCCGTTATTTTTATGCGCCTCCCCGGATTGGGACCGGCGAACCGTTGCAACAGACCGGAAGACAGCATCCCCCCGGAGGTCCTCCCCTTTTTTCAGGAAACTGACGCTGAACGGCCTACAGCGTGGCTATGTGTCGCCATCTGACGAAAAAAGACCCGAAAAAGATATTTTCAGGTAAAATTCCCTTTACAATCAGAAAGATACCTGATTAAATTTCAAATATAGAGTTCCATTATCCCTTATCCACCCATTTTCTTGCGGCAGGTTATCGTAAATCAGCAGTTGCAACGAGGAGAAAAGCATGAATAAATCGGAGCTTATTGAGGCCCTGGCCGAAAAAATCAATGTCCCGATTCGTGAGGCGGCATCCATAACCAACACCCTCATCGACACCATGAGCGAGGCCTTAGCCAAGGGAGATTCTATTGAAATACGGGGTTTTGGCAGTTTTGTTGTCAAGGAGTATGACTCGTACACCGGCCGCAACCCCAAGACCGGAGAAAAGATTAAAGTCTCTCCCAAAAAACTCCCCTTCTTCAAGGTAGGCAAAGACCTGCGGGAGCAAGTCAACCGGCACCGGACGGAAAAGGCGGCAAAAAAATGACGGCTCCTCGCTATGTCAGGCGAGGTAAGCCAAAACTAAATTTCCAGCCAATGAAATAAATCATGGCCATGACCTCCCGGGTCAATTCTCACCAGGTTCCATGATCTCGCCGACCAGATCATAGGTGTGAGCCCCGGTGATCCGGACCTGGACGATATCACCAGGGTTTGCCGTACCGGCGGTGATATACACACAGCCATCGATCTCCGGCGCCTGAAACATTGTTCTCCCCTCGAGCAACAAATCACTTTCCCTGCTGATGCCCTCGATAAGAACCGGCAGATCCATGCCCACATAATGCTGCTGTTTTTCCGTGCTGATCTCCGCCTGCGCTTTCATCACCCGATCATGCCGCCGCTCTTTCGTCTCTTCCGACACCTTGTCTGCAAGGCGGTAGGCCGGGCAGCCGTCCTCGTCCGCGTAACGAAAGACCCCGACATTATCAAGGCGCCAGCGGCGCAGACAGTCAATCATCTCCTCCACCTCAGCCTCCGACTCTCCGGGAAAGCCAACCAGCAAGGTCGTGCGGAGCGCGGCTGCCGGCAGAAAACGACGAACCCGTGCCACCAAGGTATCAAGGTCATGACGGCCGTAGCGCCGGTTCATCCGCCGCAGGACCCTGTCGGCAACATGCTGAAAGGGGATATCAAGATAGGGCAGCAACCGGGGCTCGGCGGCCATCAGGGTCAGCAGTTCATCCGTTATGCCCGTGGGATAGAGATAAAGAAGACGAATCCAGGGAATATCGGTCCCGGCCAGCAGGGCCTTGAGCAGACGCACCAGGTCGGCACTGTCCTGCCGCTCATTGCCATAGGCCGTGAGATCCTGGGCAATGAGGGTAAGCTCCCGAACCCCCATGGCGGCCAGGCGGTCGGCCTCCGTGGTCAGGTCGGCAATGGCCCTGCTGCGCAGCTTCCCCCTTATCGACGGGATCATGCAGTATGAGCAGCGATTATCACAGCCTTCGGTGATCTTCAGATATGAGCGGAAGAAGGGCGTGGACAAGCGCCGGGCCGAGGAGCTGTCCATCAGGAATTTCGCCGGCCGCAGGTCAAGCAGCGCCTCCGGATCATGACCGGCCCGCCTGATCAGGGCGTCGATCTCCTGAAAGCCGTCGGTGCCGGTAAACAGGTCGACCTCGGGCAGCTCCTTTTGCAGGTCGGCGCCATAGCGCTGCACCAGGCATCCGGTAACCACCAGCAGTTTTGCCGGGTCGGCACGTTTATATTCCGCCAGCCGCAGGATCTCATCGATGGCTTCCTGCACTGCCGGGCCGATGAAGCCGCAGGTGTTGACCAGCAGCAGATCGGCCTCGGCAGGGTCGGCGACGACACCGTAGCCGTCCTGTTCCAGCCGCGCCAGCATCACCTCCGAATCGACCAGATTTTTGGGACAGCCCAGGCTGACAAGATGGAGTTTTTTCATTTTTTACCAACCATTTACTCGAATTGCCCTTTCAGCCAGGAGCAGAGAGACCGCAAAACAGCTCCGGAACGGGCCCGGAACTCCGGGCGGCTGTATTGTGGCTGCCAGTGCGGCCGCCACAGCTCGTCGGAGACCAGCATGCAGGCCGCCAGCCGGACCCCGCGATAGGCTGCCACGGTGCAGAGGGCGGAATACTCCATATCCACGGCCACAATCCCCTCGGCGCCATACTGTTGAACCTTGGCCCGTGTTTCCCGGTAGGGGGCATCCGTGGTCCAGACCGGGCCGGAGGAGCAGGTCCGGCCGCTCTGCCGGCAATGAGCGGCTAACCTGCGCCGCAATTCCGGATCAGGCTGCGGCCGGTCACCGGCTTCATAATGACCGCTGGTCCCCTCCTCGCTCAGGGCCCAGGTAGGGACCAGGATGTCAAGGGCCTTTAACGTCGGCACGAGCGAACCGCACCAGCCATAGAGAATAATATCTTTCGCGCCCAGGGCAATCAGCTTCTCAAGACACATCACTGCCATGGGAGCCCCGACAGCCGGTCCGGCCAGAAAAAAATGAGCAGATGAATACAATCCGGAATGAAAAAGAAAATGCTGCTTGAGGCTGTGCTCCGCGGCCAGTTCTTTCAGCCGGGGGACGTCGGACGGATTGGCAGCCAGGATCCCGGCAGCCGGCAGTTCCGGTTCTCCCCTATTTCGGCGGGGTTCAATAATAACGCACTTGTTCACAGGCGAGAGTCTTCAAACTGGATCCGTGACGGCTTGAGAAATATTCCATTCAATATGCGGGTTTATTGCATTA
The DNA here is from genome assembly GCA_013151365.1 of Deltaproteobacteria bacterium. Classification (GTDB taxonomy): domain Bacteria; phylum Desulfobacterota; class Desulfobulbia; order Desulfobulbales; family Desulfobulbaceae; genus BMS3Abin13. The sequence goes on along the minus strand of JAADIK010000131.1, from coordinate 3,836 downwards.
TTGCCGAAACAAGGCATTCCTGGTCTTCACCGCGCCGCCCTGCGGGGCGCCCGATAACGGCGCATCTGCTGCGTTGGCAACTCGTTGATATCACGCTAGGATAATCAACCTCGTTGCCGCCTTGCATCTGCACCGTTCTCGAACGCTCACGGATTCAGATTCAAAAAAAAGGCCGCAGCAAAATGCCGCGGCCTTTTCAGGTTCAAAAACCGATGGTACTCGATCAGCCTCCTAACAGGGCGGCCTTGTACGGGTTGGCGTACAGCAGGATCAGGGAAACAACCAGACCGTAAATAGCACAAGACTCAACAAGAGCCATACCAAGAATCATGGTCGTGGTGATTACACCTTTAGCCTCGGGATTACGGGCAACACCCTGGCAGGCACCAAGTACGCCCATGCCCATGCCGATACCGGCGCCGGCTGCGGCACCGCCGATTGATACGCCTGCACCGAGGCAGACTATTGCGAGTTGAATTGTGTGCATTGTACTGTTCCTCCTAAGATAAATTTATAAAGTTGGCCTTCTTCTCCGATTAATGGACAAACTATAACAAAATATTTAACCCGTCACAGGCCCTGATATATCAAGCGGCTTCATGCCCGGCTTCCAGGGACTCGGCGCAGTATGCTACGGCCAGCAGCACAAAGACCGCGGCCTGGATGACGCAAACCAAGGTACCCAGAATCATGATCGGTAACGGCGCAAAGAAGGGACCGGCCAGCATGAACAGAACCGCCAGCAGAATTTCCTTGGCCAGGATATTACCGAAAAGACGGATGGAAAGTGAAAGGATACGGGCAAAGTTACTGATCATCTCGAGAACAAACATAAACGGCGAGATAATCGCCACCGGACCCAGGAAATGCTTGAGATAGCTCAAACCGTGGTAGCGGAAACCAAGAGCATGATGCGTCACCCAGACGATAAGGGTCATGGACAAGGTGATATTCCAGTTTGATGTCGGTGACATAAAACCGGGAATCAACCCTATCAGGTTGGCGATTACGATGTAGAGCGCAAAAGTCGCCATCATGGGATACAACATCCGGGCTTTCTCTTTCCCCAGGCTCTCAGCAAAGATGGAATCCAGGCCGCCAATCACTATTTCCCAGAAGTTCTGGCCCTTGCCGGGCATGAGCTCAAGACGTCCCATGGTCAATTTAGGAACGATAATGAGAAACGCCATGACCAGCCAGGTGTAGGTCATATACGGCGTACAAACCTTTTCCAGCAATGTGTGACCGATAACGGTGTGTGGAACCGGAAGGCCCAGCTTTTCAAGAATAAGCGAAATAAATAAGATTGGTTCTTGCATTGTCTACGCTCCCTTAAGACCCTGTACTGAATATAACATCCTGCCCTTACTCAAAACGACGATGATCACACTGAGCATCACAGTGGACAAACCGATGAGCAGACCGACCGTATTAATTGTGAAACTGGTAAACAGCAGAAACAAGACGGCGAACAGCGCGACCAACCGTCCGTAGAACTTGAGAAAAAACTTTATTTTCTCCTGCTTGGTTACCGGGTTACCGGCCTGACCGAGCTCGCTCACATTGATGATGAGGCGTTGAATGTCACGGCGCAACAGGAAAAAACTGACATTGGCCAGCAGGCCGCCGATCAACACACTTTGCGCCACAGCCCAGGAAGAAAAAGACCAGCTGCCCACGATCAGAACCGCCAGCAGAAGCCAGTTAAAATGCTGCACATAGCGGAGGAGCATAACTCCCGCCGCCTCCTGCGCCGTATCGGTATTTTTCAAGTCGACAAGTTTATTCATTATCAAGACTTTTTTTCAGCCTCCACAAACTTCTGAAACCGGCGGCAATACCTAATCCTAAAAAAATAAAAGTCAAATAGGGCGCAGTCTTGCCGTCAAAGACCTTGTTGTCAAGGTACCAGCCAATCCCCATGCCGATAAATATGGAGAAAACAACCGTCATGCCGATGTGACTGTACACCGACAGCAGCTTGAACATCTCCCTGCTTGATTCAGACATTCATCACATCTCGCATTCGTTCTAAGTAAATAATCATTTTACGGTTAGCATGACCATCGTGCAATCGCAATGATTTTTTTACGATTTAGCCATTTTTTTGAATGACGATTCAGTCAGGTCCAAGGCTTTTTCCAAATGAGACCGGTCATGTGCAGCTGAAATAAAGGCAGCTTCGAACTGGGAGGGCGCCAGATAAATCCCGCCGGCGAGCATCCGGCGATAGTGCCGGCCGTAGCGATCCGTGTCCGCCAGCATGGCCGACCGGTAATCGGTCACCGGCGCCTCGGTAAAAAAACAGGTCATCAGGGAACCGATCCGGTTGAGCACGGCGGGCACGGAGGAGTTGCCGGCAATCTGCTCCAGCCCGGCGGCGAACCAGCGGCTCTTTTCCTCAAGCGCCTCGTAAAAACCCGGTTTCCGCAGCTCGTTGAGCATGGCCAGGCCCGCGGCCATGGCCAGCGGATTGCCGGACAGGGTGCCGGCCTGGTAAACCGGGCCGTCGGGAGCGACCATATCCATGATCTCCTTTTTGCCGCCGTAAGCGCCGACCGGCAGGCCGCCGCCGATGATCTTACCCAGACAGGTCAGATCCGGCAGAATGCCGAACCGTTCCTGGGCACCGCCGAGCGCCAGGCGAAACCCCGTGATCACCTCATCAAAAATCAGGACAATGGACAACTCCCGGGTCAGGTCGCGCAGTTTCCGCAAAAAAGAGAGCTCCGGCACGATGACCCCCATGTTGCCGGCCACCGGTTCGACAATCACACAGGCGATATCCAGCGCCTCGTCGCGCAGGGTGGTCTCCAATACCTCCTCATCGTTGTAAGGAATGGAAAGCGTATTTTTGACGATATCCTCGGGAACGCCGGGGCTCCCCGGAATGCCGAGCGTGATCACGCCGGACCCCGCCTTGACCAGGAAGGAATCCGCATGACCGTGATAGCAGCCGTCGAATTTGACCACCACGTTGCGGCCGGTATAGCCCCGGGCCAAACGAATGGCGCTCATGGTCGCCTCGGTGCCGGAGTTGACGAACCGGACCTTTTCCAGCGACGGTACGGAGTCGCAGACCAGCCGGGCCAGTTCCACCTCAAGCGGGGTCGGCGCGCCGAAGCTGGTTCCGTCCAGCGCGGTCTCGCGAATCGCCTCGACCACGGCGGGATGGGCATGGCCGAGGATCATGGGGCCCCAGGAGCAGACGAAATCGACAAATTCGTTGCCGTCGACATCGACAACCACGGCGCCCTTGGCCTTTTTCAGAAAAAGCGGGTCGCAGCCCACCGCCTTGCAGGCCCGAACCGGGCTGTCGACGCCGCCGGGGATAACCGCCTTTGCTTGGGCAAAAAGTGCCGCGGACAAATCTGTCTTCATGGAATACCTCGTTTCAGGAATTGGATAAATGATCCGGTTGAATATAGCATGGCAGTTTTTCATCTGTCAAAATGAAAAAATATCCTTGCATCCGTGAGCGTTCGCGAACGGTACGGATGCAAGGCGGCAACGATGTTGATTATCCTGATGTGATATCAACCGGTTGCCAAGGCGGCAGATGCGCCGTTACCGGGAAAGCCTCTTGTTTTATTGATCTGTAAAATCAACGAAATAATAAAAAACAACACCTTGGCGGATGAGAAAAGCCTGAATCCGTGAGCGTTCGAGAACGGTGCAGATGCAAGGCGGCAACGATGTTGATTATCCTGCTGTGATATCAACGAGTTGCCAACGCAGCAGATGCGCCGTTATCGGGCGCCCCGCAGGGCGGCGCGGTGAAAGCCAGGGAATGCGCTTATTTGTCAATAATCCAATGAATTCCGCATATTGCGTGG
>JAADIK010000103.1 GCA_013151365.1 Deltaproteobacteria bacterium | reverse complement strand
ATAGAGGGACTATCGGAGTCTCCCTTCGGTCGCTTACCTGCGAACGGAAGCGACTACGTAAATCTGTGGCACCTGTGGCGGCTTACCGGTTAGATGCAAGTAATAACTCAGAGTGCCATACCCTGTGACCAGTTACGATTGATTGTGAATGTTTGGCCGGATTCAGCAAGAAAACCGGACAATTTTTTTCGGTTCAGGGCGGCCGGAGTTGACTTTCCCGCTCAATACTCTTAGGGTTTCTCAAAAATAAGTTTGCAGAATCGGCGCCCGGATTCGGGTTGGGCACCATCTGCAAGGCGGTGATATCGGCCCGTCCGGCCTCATCGTATCTCATTCACCTAAAGAGGTAATTTATGAAGATCACGGATAAATTGTATGTAGCTATGGATTACAAGCTTTCTCTCGCTTCGGGCGAGGAGGTTGACAGCTCCCCCCCGGGTGAGTCGCTGGGCTTTATCACGGGCGCCAGCCAGATCATCCCCGGCCTGGAACGGGCACTTATGGGCATGTCGGCAGGAGACAGCTCCCGGATCACAGTGGAGCCTGAAGATGCTTACGGCCCGGTCGTTGAAGACATGTTCCAGGAGATCCCGAGGAGCCAGTTCCCCGATGATGTCAAAGTGGAACCCGGCATGACCTTTCACGCCCAGGGGCCTCATGGCCAGATTGTGATGACAGTGTCGGAGTTGAAGGATAACGATGTGGTTGTCGTTGACCTGAATCATCCCCTGGCCGGCCAGCAGCTTTTTTTCGATGTCAATATCGTGGAAGTCCGGGAACCGAGTGCCGAGGAGTTGTTGCAGGCGCAGAATATGCAGCAGCAGGCGGCCGGCGGTTGCAACTGCGATTCGACTGACCAGAGCGACTGCGGCCCGGGATGCAGTTGCGGCTGATCCGGACCAGACGTTTTTCGGCTTAGAGCAGGGGCGCCAGGATTCGGGCAAATCCCTCGGTGAGCCGTTGGCTCCGGGTCAGATTTGCCCGGTCGGCGGCCGTGACTTCGTTCGCCTCCCTGAACAGCAGGCGAAAATCCCGTTCCAGTTCAGAGGAGATTTCGTTGCCGAAGAAGAAGAGGTTTGCTTCGAAATTAAGCCGGAAACTACGCTGGTCCATATTGGCCGAGCCGGTGGTGGCGAAAATCCTATCAATCACGGCGGTCTTGGCATGAGGAATGGTTTTGTCCAGTTCGAAAATTCGCACTCCGGCGGCCAGGAGTTCTTTGTAAAACGAACGGCCGGCCAGCAGCACCAACGGGTGATCGGAGTAGCCGGGTAACAGCAGCCTGACATCAATCCCTCGCAGCGCTGCCGTCTGCAGGGCCATGGCCACGGCTGCGTCCGGCACGAAATAAGGGGTCTCGATCCATACCCGCTCCCGGGCCAGGTTGATCGCCGCAAACAACAAGGTGTGGATGGCGAGCCAGCGTTCATCGGCCGGGCCGCTGGCAAGGAACTGGGCACAGATATCGCCGGCCGGGGGGATTGCGGGAAAATATTGGGAGCTGGCCAGTTCTCTGGCCGTGGCGTGATACCAGTCCTGGCAAAAGACCTCCTGGAGTTCATGGACCACCGGGCCATTAATGTGGACGTGCAGGTCCTGCCACGATTCCGCCAGGCCGGCATAGAGATCACCGACATTCATGCTGCCGGTAAAACCGGAGATGCCGTCAATCACCACCAACTTGCGATGATTCCGGTTGTTGAGCGCCAATTGGCGGTTCAGGGGGTTGACCGGTAAAAAACGGGCGATCTCGCCCCCGGCCGCCGCCAGCGAGGCGAAGAATTTGTTTTTGGTTTTGCGTGACCCGACGTCGTCCAGCAGCAGCCGCACTTCCACCTTGCGGCCGGCCGCCCGGGTCAAGGCATCACGCAGGCGGGCGCCGGTATGGTCCGGCTCCCAGAGGTAATACACCAGGTGAACATGGTGGTCGGCCGTGTCTATGGCCTGTTCAAGGGCGTCGAATGCCTTGCGGCCGTCACGGTAGAGAGTTGCCTTGCAGCCCGGCTGGGGGCCGGCTCCGCCCAGCTTGCCTGCCAGGGTGAAGAGCGAGGACGCCACGATTTCATCTGCCGCGGACAACTGTTGCTGCGCCCGGAACCGTGCCAGTGACATCCGGAGATGCTGCTCGGCCCGCCGCCGTTTGCGCCGCCGCAGCCGTATCCGCGTGGTGCCGAAAATCCAGAAACTCAGCAGCCCGAGGTAGGGCACGAAGACAATGGCCAGAATCCACGCCAGCGTTGCTCCCGATTCCCGCCGTTGCAGAATAACCTTCGGCACCAGGACTGAAACAATCGCCAGGTCCAGTAAAATAATGATGGCGCTCAGCCAGCTTGTTGCCGGGACGTTCATTTTACCGGGCCCGTTGGTGCCGACCGGGCAGCGGGGCAATGAACGCGCCGATGCCAAACGATGCCGACAGAGAATATCCGGTGACAGGTAAACGAGGTATCATGTTTTGTTTGCCATATACGAGCTATCTTCATCCCTTTCGATTTCATCGAATAGCTGTAACATATTTTTCTCATTGTCCCAGGTCTTTTGTCTCGTTATTTTATTCTCTGACCTTGGGCCGGCCGTTGCTCGCCAGGGGCGGAGACCGGTTTCGCTGACCCCGGTATCATGTGATGAAGAATAAAAATAAAAACGAGATTATCCGCAAGAAAATATTGCTGGTCATGCTGGTGCTGGCCATCAGCCTCCTGCATTACGGCATTGACCGAAGCCATCTGCACTATCACCCATTCTATAGCGAATTCTATTATCTGCCCATTGTCCTGGCCGGATTATGGTTTGGTCTGCGTGGCGCCCTGACGGTCTCGGCCGCGATTACCGTATGCTACCTGCCCTATATTTTCCACCACTGGCAGGGCGGCACCCCTTATGATTTTGACAAGTTGGTGTCGGTCGGGCTGTATAACGGCCTGGCCGTACTCGTCGGCATCCTGAGAAACCGGGAAATGGCGGCTTCCGAACGGCTGCTGCAGGCCCGGCACCTGGCATCGGTAGGCAGGTCCCTGGCCGCCGTGGCCCACGACATGAAAACACCCCTGGTTGTTATTGGCGGGCTTACCCGGCGGGTATGGGAAAAAATGGCCGCCGATGACCCGGCGCGGGAAAAACTTGCCCTGGTCATCAGGGAAGCCACCAGGATGGAGGAGATGACCAAGGACATGCTCGATTTTTCCCGTCCCCTGAGTCTGCACCGAACCTATGCGGACATCAATAAAACCGTGCGGGACAGCCTGGCCCTGGTGGCGGAGGCGGCGAAAAAGAAGCAAGTCAGGATTGTCCCCGAACTCTGTGAGGGGTTGCCGGATATCTCGTTTGACGCGATGCGCATGGTGCAGGTTATCGTCAACCTGCTTTTGAACGCCGTTCAGGCCTCGCCGGCGGGGGGGACGGTAACGGTCCGCACCGACAGGGCGGGAGAAGGCGTTGTTGTCGAGGTGATCGATAGTGGTTGCGGTATCCGGGAGGATCAACGGGAGAGGATCTTTGATCCTTTTTTTACCACGAAAAAAGAAGGAACCGGCCTGGGGCTGCCCATCGTGAGAAAGATTGTCGATGCGCACGGCTGGACCATGGAGATCCTGAATAATCGCGATAAGGGAGTTATTTCCAGGATCAGGCTGACGGTGGACGAAGGGGAGCGGCCGGCAGGCCCCCCTGAAGCGCAGCCGGCGAACCGCCGTGAGAAGAAGCCGGGGAGGCTCACTCCTGACGTCGGCCAATGACATGGCCGGCGGCCTTCTTTCCATGCTGTCTGTGTTACGGCTTCAGTGACCGGCTGATCGGTCCATGTCCGGCAGCTTGAGCCGGGCGATGTTCGTTTGTTCGTTTATCGCCCGGACCATCCGGGCAAAGTCGGCGGTATCGCCCAGCATGATGCAGCCGATCAGGTGATCGGCCTCGATTACAAATTTTCGGTATACGGTATCCGTCTCCTCGATCCGCGATGCAAAGCGGTTTTCGGCATCGATTTCGCCGGCCGCGGCCAGGTCTATGCCGGCGACTTTCAGTTTATTCGCCGGCGTGGAGCCTTCGTATATCACGCCGCCGCCCGCCATGTTCGTGCCGGCCGCCCGGCCTTGCTCCATCGCGGCCGGCCAGATGCCGTAAAGACGATCCCCGAACTGGGCCGCATCGCCGGCCGCGAAGATTTCAGGCCGGCTCGTCCTTAAGGCGGAATCCACAATGATCCCCTTGTCGGTGGCCAGGCCGAGACGTTGCGCCGGTTCGAGGTTCGGCCGGACTCCGGCTGAGACGATGACCATCTCCGCCGGCAGGATTTCGCCCTTTTGCAGGTGAACATTCGCAACGGCCCGGTCCCCCGCTATTTCCCGGACACTGGTGCCGAGACGAAAGGAAAATCCCCGGCCTTTCATGATCTGCAAGAGTCGTTCCGCGCCCTTCGTATCTAACTGCCGCGGCAGGAGGCGGGGGAAAAATTCCACCACCGTCACTTTTTTCCCTTTTCCCAGGAGGGCGCTGCCGGTCTCAAGACCCAGTAAGCCGCCGCCGACAAGCACCACTTCCTCCCGCGTCTCGGCAAATGCAATGATCCGGCGCGCGTCGTCGACGGTTCTCAGGGTGAAGACCCCCTGCTTGTCCACGCCCTCGATCGGCGGCAGGTAGGAGTGGCTGCCGGTGGCGAGCAACAGGCGGTCATAGGCAAACTGTTGTTTATCTTCAGTGCGGACGGTCTGTTGCTCCGGGTCCGCGTCAATGACCCTGGTGCCGGTGATCAGCTCGATCCTTTTTTCCGCGTACCAGTCGGCTTTTCTGGCAACGAGGTCCTGTTCCTCCAGGGTGCCGCCGATATACTCGTTGAGCCGTATCCGGTAATAAAAAGGCAGTTTCTCGTCGGTGAGAATAATTATTCGGCCGGTGTCGTCCCGTTTCCGGATATGTTCCGCGGCAGTGGTGCCGGCGACCCCGTTACCGATGATCAGGTATTGTTTGATGGTTATCGCTCCTCAATATTTACAGGCCGTTACGCGGACTGGTTGAAATCTCTGCGTATCTTTTCGATTCGTTCGTAGATATCCCTGGAATCCCCATATTCGATAAACTTATTGTAACGGCTGTGAATGACGCTGATTTTACGGGCATGTTTAATGGGACACCAATATTGTTCAGTCCGGGCGGCTATTTCCTGAACATATGCAATCATGCCGTTGAAGTAGCCGCAGTAGACGCAGTTGATCTTTTCTATCAGGTTGAGATAGCTGAGGGCATAACGGTCGATCACTACATATTCGTTGCGCTTGACCTTGGGAATGCCGTAGACCGGGAAACAGATCGCCTGGTACAGGGAGGCGGCAATATCCAGCAACACGGCCGGGAAAAGGCAGGACCAGATTACCGGCGCGGTGATGATATTGAGGAGATTGGCGTTGAAGAGGTAGGTGTGGAGCTTGGTGCTGATGGTTTTATGGTACTTTTTGATCTCATCATTAAAATATATCTTTTTGCCTTCTATTTTATAGAAGAACTCTTCCTCCTTCCTCTGAACCTCGATGGTCAGTTCTTTCTCCAGCCTTTTTATCTGTTCAATGAGGTCCTGTATTTTATTCATGCATATCCTGCTCAGTATATTGATCGTCGAACACGGTGCCGTCCCCTATGCCGCCCCGCTTGGCTCTCGAGTGAGCCGGATTTCGTCCGGTCCGATGGACGCATCTTGTTTCTCAACTGACCTCCGGTAGATGTATACTATGGGTTTGCTCACCAGAAGTCAATGTCGGGGACAGCTTTAAAAATGGGCCTTATTCTATACAGCAATTTCTCAATAAATGAGGACAATCCAATTCCCACCGTTGGGTTTCGTCTGAAGTATACGAACATGATCCGTGACGGCTTGAGGTAATGTTCATGCTTTCATCACGTCCTGCAGGGCTACGCTCAGTTCCCCCACCTTGTACGGCTTGACCGCAATTCCGGAAAAGCCGTGGGCGCGGTAGTCGGCCATCACCGGATCATTTGAATAGCCGCTGGAGACGATGGCCTTCACCTCCGGGTCGAAAGCCAGCAGCTCCTTGATCGTCTTTTTGCCGCCCTTGCCGCCCGGAATGGTCAGGTCCAGGATCACCACATCAAAAGGGTGGCCCGATTCCTTTGCGTTTTTATACTGTTCCAGGGCCTCGTCGCCGTCCCTGGCGGTCCGGGTCTCATATCCCAGGTATGCCAGCATGGTGGTCGCAACCTTTCTGACCTGCTCCTCGTCATCCATGACCAGGACCCGCCCCTGGCCCTTGATCGGTTCGGTCCGGGGGCAGGCCTTGCTCCGGGTTTCTTTTTCCGAGGCCGGAAGATAGAGGGTGAAGGTTGAGCCGACCCCGGGTTCCGACTCGGCAACAAGATGACCGCCATGCCTGGTGATAATGGAGTGGCTGATCGCAAGCCCCAGGCCGGTCCCGCCCTGTTTGGTGGAAAAATAGGGGTCAAAGATCTTTGCCAGGTATTGTGCCGGGATGCCGATTCCCTGGTCGGTTACCGATATTCTGGTGTATTTTCCGCCCGGCAGGGGAAGGGGACCATCGAGGTCAATGCGTACATTCTCCGCCTTTACGGTGACGACTCCACCCTCCGGCATGGCCTGGACCGCATTGAGGAGAATGTTGTGAATCACCTGCTTGATCTGCTGTCGGTCGGCGTCAACCGGCCAGAGGTCGTCGGGAAAATGGTATTCGCACTTCACCTTGGAGCCGCTCAGGACGAGCATGGCCGAATCCCCGATCATGGTGTCGATGGCAAAGGTCTCTTTAATCGGTTTTCCGCCCTTGGAAAAGGTGAGCAGCTGCTGGGTCAATCCGTGGGCCTGCTCGGATGCCTGCTTGGCATTTTGTAAAAAAACCGAGATTTTTTCATCAGGCGGCAGGTGCAGCTGGGCCAGGTCGATGTTGCCCAGGACCGCAGTCAACATATTATTAAAATCATGGGCCAGTCCACCGGCCAGGGTGCCGATGGCCTCCAGTTTTTGCGCCTGGATAAGCTGGGCCTCCAGCCGGGCCTTTTCCGCCTCGGCATGTTTCTGGCGGGTGATGTCGGTGATGACCGCAAAGCTGCCCTTGAACTTGCCCTCCTTGTTGAAAATGGGTTGGGGAGACATGAGCGTTGCCAGGGGCGTGCCATCCCTCCGGGTCCATTCCAGCTCGTAGGGATCATGTATGCCTTCCCGCCGTCCGGCAAACTGTTCAATCACGATTTTTTTATTTGTTTCGTCAAGAAAGGTCTTCACGTCGCGACCGAGCATTTCCTCCTGCGAATAGGAGAGCATTTCACCGAGCCTCCGGTTGGTAAAGGTCAGGATGGTGTTTTCGTCCACCTGGATCAGCCCTTCGTTCATTGTCTCGATCAGGAGTTGATAGCGATCATTGCTTTCCCGCAGGTCGCGGAGGAGCAGAAGGCTGTTCAATCCGTCGCCGACCCGGCGGCCGATTTCCTTGAACAGCCTCTTTTCCTGGTCGGTCCAGACCCGATCGTAAGAGCATTGATGCATGCCGACCAGCCACGGTTGTCCGAACCGGGGATAGATGGCCATGACAATCTGGGTCCGGACCGAAAACTGCATATCAAGGGGTAGCGGCCGTTCGTTGCCGGCTCCGTAAGTGACAGGGCCGTCTGCTGCCAGGGCTTCCTGCAGGATCAGGGCCGAATCGGGGGAAATGGTGATCTCTTCGTTCAGGACCAGGGCGCCGGGAAACTCCGGCCTGGTTATCTCCATCGGCACCCGGAAAAAAGAGGCCTCGGGATCGCACGGATGAAGGAGCCAGGCCCGGTCGGAGCCGAATAATTCAAAGATTGCCTCAAGCACCCTCTTCAGCATCTTGTCAAGATCGGAATCCTGGCGCATGGCATGGTCGACCATTTCCAGGGCCTGAAGAAAATAGAGGTGGTCCAGCTGGTCCTTTTCCGCCCGTTTGCTTTCGGTGATATCGGTAATGAGACCCTCAAGGGCGATGGGGTTGCCGGCCATGTCCCGCAACAGGACATTTTTCTGCAGGAGCCACCGCACCTCGCCTGATTTGTGGAGGGCCTGGTATTCATAGGTCGGCAAAACCCGACCTTGAAGAAGCGCCTGCCACTGTTCGGCAAAATAGTCATGCCAGTCGGGGTGGATGATCTCCCGGAGCAACTTGGGGGACTTGTAGAAGTCTTCCGGGGAATAGCCGAGCATTTCCCCGGCCGCGGGGCTGACATATTCGTAGACCCCGTCAGGCAGGGAGACCCGGAAAATGATATCCTTGCTGTTTTCCAGAAGCCGATGAAAGCGGCGCTCGTTTTTCTCCAATTCGGCAGTTTTGTCGCGCAGCTTTTTGAGCTCGGCCGCCAGGTCGCTGTTATCTCCCGGGAAGGAAAAATCCTGATGCCGGGGTTGATCCGGGTCTGATTTTGCCATTGGCTATTCCTAGAATCGTGTCAAGCGAAGCCTTCATTCCTGGCCCTCCAGGACCGGAGGTGTCATTCATCTTTGTGAAACAACGTCTAACTGTAACCGAAGGGATAAGGGTAACGCAAAGATTTTATGGGGGGCTTGCCGGGGCGGGCGGCGAAAAGGGACGGGGAAGCGGCCGGGTTTCGAGGCCGGTGTTTTTTCAAGGCGTGTTGATTCCGGTACGGTGCCGGAAGAGAGGGAGGCGCTCCCCGGCCAGACAGTGA
>JAADIK010000065.1 GCA_013151365.1 Deltaproteobacteria bacterium | reverse complement strand
TGCGCCGAAACCTGCAGATCGAAAAAGCCGTGCACCGCGAAAAGCGTCAGCATGTGGTCCATAAAGCCGACTCCGGTCTCGATTTCGACCGTGCCGTTGCCATCGAGGTCCAGGCGGAGCCGGATGTTCGTTTCCCTGGTTTTACGTTCTATCTCACCAATTCGCTGTAAATTATCGGCCACTGTTCACTCCTTGTCTGACCCGGCGCCCCCGACCGGGGCCTTTGCCACTGAAAAAATTAGTGCCTTAATCCTGAATTCCTGTCATAAAAAAACAAGAAAATTGATCATGTTTTATTTATGCAAATCAGCAGGTTGCTTAGGCTGTAGGCTATTAGCCCTACCCTAACAGCCTACAGCCTAGCAGTCTGGAAATAGATACGCTGGAAGTTGATTTGGGTTGTGGGCATCGCCCGCCCTGGAATATACTTATTATATATTCTTCTTCGCTGACATTGGCAACTTTTCTTCCACATGACCACCCTTTCTTTCTGCCGGACGCGCCGGTACCGGTTACGGCCGGCACCGATTACGGATGAAATTTTTTATTGACACTCATTCAAAAATCTTGTTATACTTTAAGGCTGTCTACGTACGGAAAACGATCAGGCGGGAATAACTCAGTGGTAGAGTGCAACCTTGCCAAGGTTGAAGTCGCGAGTTCGAATCTCGTTTCCCGCTCCATTGATTTTATCAGGTTCGAACCTCATTCGAACCTTTTTTTGTTATTTTGTTTTTTGGGAGAATTAGAGGCGCAGCCGATGAAAACCTATTATACGCCGGTAAAGGAAATAAATCGCAAATGGTATGTTGTGGATGCCGACAGCAAGGTTCTGGGCCGTGTCGCCTCGGAAATTGCCCGCCGGTTGCGCGGCAAGCATAAGCCGACCTTTTGCAATTTCCAGGATAACGGCGATTTTATTGTCGTCATCAATGCCGGGAAGGTCCATCTCACCGGGAAAAAGTGGGACGACAAAAAATATTACCACCACAGCGGCTACCCGGGCGGCATCAGCATGCAGACCGCCAGGGAGATTCGCGAGAAAAAGCCTGAAGAGCTGATTCGCAAGGCCGTTCAAGGCATGCTGCCGAAAAACAAGCTTGGCCGGCAACAGCTCAAGAAGCTGAAAATTTATACAGGAAGCGATCATCCCCATCAGGCGCAACAGCCTGAAAATCTGGATATATGATTTAACGGAGCACAGTTATGGCGCAGGAACGATTTTACGCTACCGGCAAACGGAAAACGGCCGTTGCCCGGGTCTGGATTACCCAGGGCAATGGAGAGATAGCCGTTAACAAACAGTCATTAGGCGACTACTTCGGTGAAATATTCTGTGAACCGAAAGTTGCCCGGCCTTTTGCCGTTACCGAGACCACGGATAAATACAATGTCGTCGCCACGATCAAGGGCGGCGGTAAGTCCGCCCAGGTCGACGCCCTGGTGCACGGCATATCCAAGGCCCTGCAGGATATGAACTCGGAGATGCGCATTCCCCTGAAAAGGGCGGGTCTTTTGACTCGCGATCCGCGCTGCAAGGAACGGAAAAAATACGGCCAGCGCGGTGCCCGTGCCCGCTTCCAGTTCTCCAAGCGTTAAGATTGCGGGCGGAGCTTTTTACGTTTATATTTTTTGGATTTCATTTACCTTTCCGGTAAGTCAAGGGAATAACGAATTGCTTCGTTATTCCCTTTTTTTTTAATTTTTTATTATCGCGCATCCGTGACAAACCTGCGGATACAGGTGTAAAAGACAACAAACCAAGCAAGGTGGACAAGCAATGCTGCGAATAGGAATCGTCGGAGCTTCCGGCTACACCGGGGTCGAACTGGCCAGGATTCTGGCCGGCCATCCCCGGGCTGAAATCACGGTCGTCACCTCCAGGCAACATGCCGGCCAGCCCCTGTCCCGGATCTTTCCAAGTCTCAGGGGCCGCGTGGACACGGTCTGCGTCAATCCCTCTCCCGAGGAACTTGTCCGGCAGGCCGATTTCTTTTTCACCGCGGTGCCCCACAAAACCGCCATGGATATCGTCCCCCCGCTGCTGGCCGCAGGCAGAAAGGTTGTCGACCTGAGCGCCGATTTCCGGATTCGCGACCTAGCGGTTTATGAACAGTGGTACCAGAAACACTCGAGCAGCGAACTGATAAAAGAGGCCGTGTACGGACTGCCCGAACTGTACCGGCAGCAGATCAAAAATGCCCGGCTGGTGGCCAACCCCGGCTGTTACCCCACCTCGGTCGCCCTTGGTCTCGCCCCGCTGCTGCGGGAGCGCCTGATCGAGCCGGCGACCATTATCATCGATGCCAAATCGGGGACCACGGGCGCCGGCCGGTCCGCGAACGTCGCCTCGCTGTACTGCGAGGTGGCCGACGGCTTCCGGGCCTATAAGGTTGGCGGCACCCACCGGCATATTCCCGAAATGGAGCAGGAACTGAGCCTGCTTGCCGCCGAGCCGGTGACCATAACCTTTACTCCGCACCTGTTACCCGTTTCCCGGGGCATCCTTAGCACGATGTATGCCCGCCTGGACCACGATGTCAGTGAAACAGAGCTGCAGAAGCTGTTTGACGACACCTACCGGGACGAACAATTTGTCCGGGTCTGCCCGGCCGGGACCTTGCCCGCTACCCAATACGTGCGCGGCAGCAACTACTGTGACATCGGCTTCAAGGTCGACCGGCGCACCGGCCGGATTATCGTCATAACCGCTATTGACAATATCGCCAAGGGCGCCGCCGGCCAGGCGGTCCAGAACATGAACCTGATGAACGACCTGGACGAGGCCGCGGGGCTGACCGGGACTCCTTTCTTTCCGTGAACCCGAGAAATATCCGGCTGCTGATCGCCTATGACGGCACCGGCTACAGCGGCTGGCAGCGACAGAACGACACGGCCACGATCCAGGGGAGCCTGGAAGACCGGCTGGCGACCATGACCGGTGCGGCCGTCACCCTGCACGGCGCCGGCCGCACCGACGCCGGGGTTCATGCCCTGGGGATGGTGGCCAATTTCAACACCAGCTCAACCATTGCCGCCCAAGGTTTCCTCCGGGGCCTCAACTCCCTCTTGCCCCCCGATATCCGGATTCTCGCCGTCAATGACGTGAAAACAACGTTTCACAGCCGCTTTGACGCAACCGGCAAGACCTATCGTTACGACATCCTGACCGGCCGGCTACTGATGCCCACCGACAGATTATACGCCCTCCATGTGCCCGGCCCGCTCGACATTGACCGGATCAATGCCTGCCTGCGGCACCTCGCCGGCAGCCATGACTTTTCGAGTTTCGAGGCCAGCGGCTCCAGGGAACCGGGCCGGACCAGCGGCCGCGGCGCGGTCCGCACCATTTACCGGGCCGAATTTTTCCGATGTCCCGGCAGGGACGACGCCTGGTCTTTTCGCTTTACCGGCGACGGCTTTCTGCGCCACATGGTGCGCAACTTTGTCGGCACGCTCCTCGAGGCCGGGGCGGGAAAAATGACCCCGGAAGAATTTCTGGCCATCCTCCGGAGCAGGGACCGCTGCCGGGCCGGACCGACGGCGCCGGCCCGCGCCCTGTTTCTCGAACAAGTCTTCTACAAAGAAGATGCTTTCTAACAAGTTAAAATCACGGGAAAAACAAAAATGTCCGCACCGCCGCTGCTTCACACCCTCGAACCGGTCATCCTGGCCTCGGGATCGCCGCGCCGCCGGGAATTGCTGGCCGGGCTCGGCCTGACATTTACGGTCATGCCGGCAGTGATCGACGAAACCCCCGGCAACCGGGAGCGGCCCGAAGACTTTGCCGGACGCATGGCCGCGGCCAAGGCCGCAGCCGTTGCCGGGACCGCGCCGTCATCCTGGGTTGTCGGCGCGGATACGATTGTCGTCACGCCGGGCGAAAACATTCTCGGCAAGCCCCGGAACCGGGAACACGCGCTGATGATGCTCAGACAGCTCCGGGGAAATACCCACCAGGTCATGACGGGGCTCTGCCTCTGTTGCGTAAACAAGGGGATCAAGACCAGCCTGGTCGAGACCACGGCAGTCACCTTTACCGAAGCCGGCGACGAGATTCTACAGGCCTACATCCGTACCGGCGAGCCTCTTGACAAGGCCGGGGCCTACGGGATCCAGGGAAGCGGCTCGTTCCTGGTCCGGCAGATCCACGGCTCATGCAGCAATGTCATCGGCCTGCCCCTGCACCGGTTGCTCTCCCTGCTTATCGAAAACGGGGCGGCGGCGCCGGCATGAATAATGCGTTTTCCAGCTAGTCAGGCAGCTTGCTTATAGCAGCACTTTGAAAAAATAATATTCAAAAAATAATACCCTGTGGTATATTAGTGTCTATTCGTGTTTTTCCTCTAATTTCCGAGCAAGACTGCGGCCCGGACGAGCACTTCTCAGGCGCAACGACTTGACCGGGGTGGGGCATTGAACGGACCAGGGCGATATCGCCTTGATTTCACGTAAACAATTTCGGAGAATTCACCGGAGGCCGGCTTGAAAGAAAAGAAAATCGCCAGGTTACAGGAAGGATTAAACCAGCTCCTGTCAGGACATCACGAATTTCTGTGTGATACGAATATTTCCCGGGCCTTGCCGGGAACGATCATTCGCCTTATTGACAACGATAAACCCCGGATCGCCGAAAAACTGATTGAACAGATTATCATCGGCCTGCACGCGGAAGATCCTAAACTGCGGAAGAATTCCGCCGGCTGTTTGACCGAGACCGCCAACCTGCTTGCCGGTTCCGACAACTGGGAACTGTTGACAAAACTCCTCCAACCCCTGAGAGAAATCGTCCGGATGGACAATGCGGCCGACACGCCGGAATTGCATGACCGGATTCAGGCGACAGCCACAAATATTCTCAAACTCGCGGCATCCCGGGCGGCCAAGGAAGAAGAACGTTCCCAGGCCGCCGCCAGGGAACCGGCCGCACCCCCGGCGGCAAATGGTCCTCTTGCCGCCAGGGAAGAAGAAATCTTCCAACTGGCGGCAAAAGGGGAAAAGGACGAGGCCAAAAAACAACTTTTCGACCTGATCATCTCCTGTGTCAAGAAAAAAGATTTCACCAATGCCGAACGGCTGCGGGAGCGGATCTATGAAATAGACCCCCTGGCGCTCATGGAAATCATCCAGTCGGGCGAGATCATTGAGGAGGAAAAAAGCGGCGCCATCAGCCGGACTCAGTTGCAGATATGGTCGAAACTGCACCATGAGTTTACCGCGGAAGAATTCAACGCCATCTATCACTCGATGCAGGAACGGACATACCAGCCCGAGCAGGTGGTTGTCGCCCAGGGCGAAAAAAATGATGAGCTGTTCTTTATCAACCAGGGGAGCCTCAAGGCCACATATAAAGGCGGCCAGAAGGAATTCTTTTTAAAAAATCTTCACAGCGGCGAGATCGCCGGCGAGTGTTTTTTTAACGCCACGGTCTGGACCATGACCCTGACGGCCCTGGAACTCACCAGGATCGCAGTCCTCACGCGGGAGGACCTTATGCGCCAGGAGGAGAAATTCCCCGGCCTTGAAGCCAAGCTGAGGGATTACTATAACCGCACCAGCGACATCCACTCTCTGCTTGAACAAAAAGGAATGGACCGGCGGAACCATGAACGGTACAAACTTGAGCGGCGGATCAACCTCCAGATCATCGACAAAGCCGGTAAGCCTATCAGCAGTTTCAGGGGCGAGATGTTCGATATTGCCCTGGGCGGCCTGTCCTTTATTGTCAGGATTTCCAAAAAAGAAAACAGCCGCCTGCTGCTCGGCCGCAATATCAAGGCAACAATACCGATGAGCGGTGCCCGGGAGCACATCCTCACCGGGACCGTTATCTGCGTGCAGTCATACAATATGCTGGACAGTGATTTCTCGGTGCACATCAAATTCGATGTCCAACTTGACCGGTCGACGTTACAGACCATTCTCGAATAAGGCGCCCTGCGGGGCGTCCGGGAACGGATTACACATTCAGGATGCGCGAGGATGCGCGCCGGGAGCCGGGAAACAGCCATGAAAAAAACGGACGCCGTCACCAGGTTCTATCTGGATCAGTTACCGGGGGCGGAGCTGCAGAACAACATCCTGCAAACCCCTTGCCCCTTCTGCACCCCCGGCCCGGAACAAACACCGGGTTCCCTGGTTGTTTTTCTCAATCCGGAAAGTTATTTTCACGGCTATTTCCGCTGCCTGAGCCGTTGCACTCCGGGCGGCTTCCCTCTGCACTTCGCGCGTTGCAAGGGCGTCGGCATGCATCTGGTTCCCGGTTATGACCCTGACCGCGAACCCGGGACCGCGGGCGTCGATTATCCCGTCAAAAACATCAATACCGATATTCAAAACTTCCAGGACCGGATGACCGACGAACTCTTTGCCCGGTTTCAGCGGCTGGGAATTGCCCGGGAGGTCCTGGCAGAGATGCAGGTCGGCTATAACGGCCGCTATCTCGTCTACCCTTACATCGAGGAAGACGGAAACTGCTACACGGCCCACTGTATTCACCCTGACCGCCCGGATGATACATTCTGGTACGGCAACGAACAGTTCCCGGCCGAAAGGACCATGATTTTCAACGGCAACGATATTGACTGCTGTGAAAACGGCGCCCTGGTTATTGTCGAGGGCGAGAATAACCTGCTGGCCCTGAAACAGCTCGGCCTGCCGGGCGTTGCCGTCCCGGCGGCGCCTGACCTGGAAAAACTGGACCCGGGCCGCTTTGCCTGGCTCCATACCGTGTTTCTCTGGGTCAACCACAGTGCCGACGCCGAAAGGGCGGCCAGGGCCCTGGCCACCGGTCTCGGTTACAAGGCGCGTCTTATCCGCTGGCCGGAACACACTGAAAAAAAATACTCCCTGCTCCGCCTTGCCGCTGACCGGCAGGAACACTTCCGGCAGGACGCCTTCATGCTCATCAAGGAGGCCCGGGCCTTCTCTCCCTTTGCCTCGCCGGAAAAAGAACTCCTGCTGTTTCAGGAACGGCTGCAACAGGAAGCCGGCGACAACCACCTGACCATGCCGTCCGGCTTGGCCTCACTCGACCAGGCCCTTGACGGCATCCACGGCATCAACATCGTCGGCGGCACGCCCAAGGGTGGAAAATCCTGCCTGTTTATCCAGATTGCCACGGAGATGGCCCGCCGCAAAATTCCGGTTATCTACTATGATTTTGAAAACGGCCGCCAGAAAATTTATCAGCGGACCCTGTGCCGGCTCAGCCGCCTGTCTGCGGCACAGATCAAGGCCGGCAACCTCGATGACGAGGAGGCCGGGCGGCTAACGGCGGCCCGGGAAAACCTGCGGACCCTGCTTCCCTGGTTCCGCGTGGTGACCGACCGGCAGCTGACGCCGGAACTGATGCGCCGCCATATCGACTTCCTGCGGCACGAAACCAGGAGCCGTTTCACCCTGGTGGTGATCGACAGCCTGCATAAGCTGCCGTTCAAGGATTTCTCCGAGCGCCGCACCGGCATTGACGCCTGGCTGCGGCAGCTGGAGTCGATCCGCGATGAACAGAATGTCTCCTTCCTGGTCGTCTCCGAACTCTCGCGCGACCCGGACGGCCAGTATGGTCGGCAGCCGCATCTCGGCTCGTTTAAGGGTTCGGGAGATATCGAATATTCGGCAGATAACGCCATGGTCCTGCTGCCCGAATGGGACCTCTTTGACCAAGGCCCCCTGGACCAGCGAATCAGCAGTCTCTGGCTGGTCGCCAGCCGGGAGCACAGTCCCGGCAAGATCGCCGATTACCGTCTTGACTATCCCTTCTGGGGCTTTGAAGAAACCAGGGGTGACAAATGACGCGGGGAAACTACCAAGGCGGGCGATACCCACACCCCAAATCAACTTCCAGCGTATCTGTTTACAGGCTGTAGGCTGTTAGGCTGTTAGGCTGTTAGGGGGTAGCGCTAATAGCCTTCAGCCTAAATAACCTACTGGCTTATAAAACATGATCAATTTTCTTGTTTTTTTATGACAGGAATTCAGGAGCAAGGCACTGAAACGGCCAACGCTCTACTTTGCCCCATGCTCGCAGTCAACGGTCATGGAGCACTCGCCTTCTTCCCCGTATATCGACATGTTCTTATCCTGAACGGCGTTGGGACCAAGATACGGCAGGGGGGCCTCCTGATAACATGACTGCTTGATATAGCTGATAATCCTCTCGTCGCCCCTGATTATGGAGAGACCGGACGGGTCCCTGGCCAGCAGGACAGGAACGCCCTTGATGCCCAGGAGAGAGAGCATGAGACGGTTGACTTCCGGTGAATAAGAGGGTGACTTTTTGACACCGGCAAGCTCCATGTTTTTTAATCTGCCGACGGGGTTGAAGTAAAAGTCGCAGCTGTTGCAGTTCTCCAGGGCAGCGAGCACCTTCCGGCAGTGGGGACAGGTCGCGGAAAAGAAAAGATACACTTTTTTGGCAGGATTGGAGCAGGTCCTGGTGCCATAGGTGCCGGCGCTCAAGGTTTGATTTCTTAAAGAGAGCAGCAGGGACGGGCCGAAGCCGAGCAGTGAAAAGATAAGGAGAATACCGGCCAGCACCGACAGACCGGCGACCGACTGCTGCCGGCCGGCCATGAGGTTGAGAACCAGGACAATGGCAAAGATAATGAGACAATATGAACACAGCGTCTGCGCGACGAAAATCTGATAGGCGAGCAGGACGCCCTCGGCGCCCAGCCCGGCTATAAGCAGCACCCTGAGCCAGTCTATCGACCCGGCGTGTCTGTTGCGCAGCATAAAAATCGTCCAGAAGATGACCTGGAAATAGATAAAGCCCAGCAAATTGAAATAAAGCGGCGGGATGGCGGTGAGGTTCTCGATGATCCGGCAGCCCTCGTTCAGACAGGCCGCCTGGCCCCTGAACAGGATAATGATCATCTGGATGGCGATGATCAGGCTGGCTGCAAAACTGAGATAGCTGATTTTTCTGGCATTGCCGTTCATGATTTTCCTTTTGCAAACCGCCTGTCGCCGGTTTATCCGCCAACCGATTTATTGTTCAACTGATCCTCATTACCGAGATACGCAAATCCGGGGCACCTGTGATGGCTTACACCTTGTATCTTTCAAATGACATTAAAACAAAATCTATTTAACCCCTGTGAGGTGTTACCGAAAAAAGCGGTTTCATGAACGACAGACAAAGCTTAAGTCACCCCCAACGGGATTGCAAGTATCATGTGACCCGGAGGGCATAATCGTGCCGTTGAATCGATCATTAAATATTTTGTAACCATTCGGACAGGCTGCATATTTTTTACAAGCAGGCCGGTGAATCCACAGTAGGAGACGGGCGGCGTCCTCTGCGCCCGGAGATGGAGCGCGGCTAAATATTTACAATATCGTCCCTTGACTTCTGTCCACCTGAAGAGTGTAATAAAAACAGGGTTAAAAAAAATCCAATAATGTTACAGAAACCCTGACTTGTGTCCGTCCAGGAACGGTATCTTTCCCCGATACCCGGGGCCTGGCAAGCTCACTTACCTCATTATACTCAAACAACAATCCTCGTAATATCCGGCCGGCGTCTATTTTTTTCGCCTGCCTCGGAGTCTGCAAAGACCTGCTCTCAAACAAAGAACCTCGTTTCCGGACAATACGAACCAGGGAATTTCGTCAACCGGGAGCCGCGGCGGCGGGAACTGAAGGAAAAATTGAAAGGTATGGGTGGCAAGTCATGACCGAGCCGTTTGGTAAATATCCCGGCATCCTGATCAGCCTGATGGTCATGTTTTTCGCCGGCCCGGCGGTCACCACGCCGGCGACCATCGATACGGACATTATAGACCCGCCGCCTTCATTACACCTTACGGCCGGGGAAAAGACCTGGCTGGCGGCCCACAAAACCATCCGGGTGGGCTTTGACAGCGCTTTCCCGCCCTATAGTTTTTTGGATGATACGGGGGATTGCGAGGGGCTGGCAGTGGATATAATGCAGATCCTGGCCCATCGGATCGGCGTCACCATCAAGCCCTTGCCCAAAGTTTGGAAAAATCTCTACGCGGCCGCCAAGAGGCGCGAGGTCGACGTGGTCGCCACCATGGGCCGACAACCGCAACGCGAGAAATGGTTCGCCTTTACCCGGCCCTACATATTCAAGTCGCTGGTGATCATGACCCGGCAGAAAACGACGAACATCAACCGGCCCGGGGACCTGGCAGGCAAGAGTGTCGCCATGGTCGAAAAGTACCAGTATGTCAAATCACTCCTGAGACGATATCCCTCGGTCAAACCCTACTACGTCGCCACCATGCTCGACGGCCTGAATGCCGTTGCCGTGGGCAAGGCCGACGCGGCCATCACCTTTCTCGGGGCCGGCCACTATCTGAAAACGAAGTATCAACTCGCCAACCTGAAATTCACCGCCGTCTTCGATCGGGACCACTTCACGGAAAGCATCGCCGTCCGCAAAGACTGGCCCGAGCTGGCCGTGATCCTGGACAAGGCGCTGGCATCAATCAGTGACGGTGAAAAGGCGGAGCTCAGCCAACGCTGGATCGGCCCGGAACATACGCTCCATATTGCCTTGCGCACGGTTTTCAAGTACCTGGCGTCCTTTATAGGTTTTGTGCTTCTCCTTGTTTCGGGATTTGTGATCTGGAACAGCGCCCTGAAGAAACAGGTCCGGCGAAAGACCGCGGAGTTGCGGCAAGAGCTTGCGGAGCGTAAAAAGGCCGAGGACGAAAACAAAAGAATCAATGAAAAACTGCGGGCCGTCAACGGCATTATCATGGCCTGCGCAAGCACCATGGAGACGAAAGAGATGCTCGGCAAGGTCATCGACGAGGCCTTGCGGATTACCGGCCTGGAAGGCGGCGTCATCTATACCGTCAGCCCGGACCGGACGCTGCGGATTGCCGCCCACCGGGCAACCTCCGCAGCAATCGGGGACTTGCCCGACCATGCCGCCAGGATCGGCGACTGCCTGTGCGGCGAGTGCGCCCTGAACCATAAGCCCCTGATCCTGGCCGACCGTGAGGCGGTGCTGGAATTCTCACCCCGGGAGACAACCTGCGGCGAAAACATCCACTTTCACGCCGCCTTTCCCCTGATCAGCGTCGAGCGCTGCATGGGGGTTCTCTGTGTCTTTAGCCGGGCTGACAAAAAGCCGTCGGCGCAAAGCCTGCAACTGCTCGAAACGGTCTCCGCCCAGATCGCCATGGCCATTGACAACGCACAGCTTTACGCAGCAAGTATTCAACTGGCACTCACCCTCGAAGACAAGGTGCGGGAGCGCACCGCCGATCTCGATCAGGCGCGGCGGGACCTGCTGCACCTGGTGGCGGACCTGAACAGCGCCAACGAAAAACTGCAGGAGCTTGACCGGTTGAAAGCCATGTTCATTGCCTCCATGAGTCACGAGTTGCGGACGCCGCTCAACTCCATTATCGGTTTTACCGGCATCATCCTCCAGGGTATGACCGGCGAACTCAACAATGAGCAGCGCGACCAACTGGAGCGGGTCTTCCGGGCAGGCAAGCATTTGTTGTTGCTCATCAATGACGTCATCGACATCGCCAAGATCGAGTCCGGCAAAATCGTACCCTATGCCGGGGAATTTCTCCTTGACGAGGTCATCGATGAGGCCTGTGACAGCCTGAAGGTCCAGCTCGCCGGCAAAGGTCTCGAATTGAGGAAAACGGTCCCGGAACCCCCCATCCTGATGAAGAGTGATCGGCGGCGGCTCTTGCAGTGCCTGCTCAATCTTCTGAGCAATGCGATAAAGTTTACGGCCGGGGGGACGGTGACGGTGGCGGTAAAGCAGCCCAAGGGCGGAGGGACGGAGGCACGGAGCGAAGGAAGGGGTGAGATAGCGGGGGATTCTGTGGAGATCTCCGTGGCCGACACCGGCTGCGGCATCAGTGCGGAGGACATGCCCCGGCTGTTTCAGTCGTTTGTGCGGCTTGAGTCGCGGCAGAAAATCACAACGCCCGGCACCGGCCTGGGATTGTATCTGACCAAGAAGCTGGCAACCGAGGTTCTGGGCGGCGAGGTGTGGGCGGAAAGCCGGGAGGGAGCAGGAAGCGTGTTTACCTTGAGGGTACCGGTTATTTTGACCTGAATCCGGATAGATACAAAGTTTGAGTTATCAAAAAAAAATCAATGCCTAGGGGAAAGAATAATGCCAAAAGCACTGATTATCGAGGATACGCCGGACAACATGGAGTTGATCCGCTTCATCCTGAACAAGAATGGCGTAGAAACCATTGGCGCCGAAAATGGCCGCAAGGGCATCGCGCTTGCGGAAAGCGAACTGCCT
Source organism: Deltaproteobacteria bacterium (assembly GCA_013151365.1). Classification (GTDB taxonomy): domain Bacteria; phylum Desulfobacterota; class Desulfobulbia; order Desulfobulbales; family Desulfobulbaceae; genus BMS3Abin13. The sequence goes on along the minus strand of JAADIK010000065.1, from coordinate 20,744 downwards.
GATTTCATAATCCTTGACATCCAGCTGCCGGATATCAACGGCACCGAGGTGCTGCAAGCCATTCGCCGTTCAAAGGCCGACGGCAAGGTACCGATCATCGCCATGACCTCATACGCCATGAGCGGCGACCGGGAGAAGCTGCTTGCCGCCGGCTGCAACGGTTATATTGAAAAACCCATCGACCCGGTGATGGTCATGGAGCAGATCCGGGAAATACTCATGAATCCGTGAGCGTTCGAGAACGGTGCGGATGCAAGGCGGCAACGAGGTTGATTATCTTGTGTCATGTCAAGCACCAACTGACGCACCTTGCTCGTCTTTTGGCGTTCCGGCGGTGTTACGGCTTCAGTTATAGCGTTACTATGCGCCTGGGCGCCTTTGAAAAAGGAGTTACATAAATGAAAATTCTTATCATTGACGACGACCGGGATTCGCGGCTGATTCTCAGGAAAAACCTGGAAGGCGCGGGGCACCAGGTCGAGGAAGCCATACATGGTGCGGATGCCCTCTGCAAGGCCCGGGCCTCGAAGCCGGAGTTGATCGTCTCCGACATCCTCATGCCGGTCATGGACGGTTACAAGCTCTGCTTCGAGGTGAAGCACGACCAGGAGCTGAACAAAATTCCTTTTGTTTTTTACACCGCCACCTATACCGACATTGAAGACGAGCGGCTGGCCATCGGCCTGGGCGCTTCAAGGTATATCCTCAAGCCGATGGAAACGGATGATTTCCTGCGAATCGTCGACGAGGTGGTGCAAGAGGCCCAGCATGACCAACTGCCGGTGCCGGACGAACCGGTGGCGGACCCGGTGGAACTGTTCCGGATGTATGATGCGGGCCTGGCCAGGAAACTACTGGACAAGGTGCGGGAACTGGAGCAGACCAAGGCCAAAATAGAGGATAGCGAGCGCTCTTTCCAGAATCTCTTTAACAGTATTCGCGACGTCATTATCATGACCGATCTCGAGCGCCGCATCGTCAACGTCAACCAGCCGGCCATGCGTGACGTGTTCGGCTACGAGCTTGACGAGATCATGGACCGGCAGATCGCGCTGATCTATGCCACGAAGGAGGGATTCGAAGAGACGGGCCGAAAAATTTTCTTTAAAAAAGAACCGACGGCGGGATTAATGCTGGAAACCATGTTCAAACGAAAAAACGGCGAAACGTTTCTCGGCCGGATGGCGATTATGAAGCTGCTGGATGAGCAAGGCAAGGTCAGAGGCAATGTCGGTATCATCCACGACATTACGGAGCAAAAAAATGCCGAAGAGACAATCCGGCAGACGCGGGACAACTGGCAGAGAACCTTTGATGCCATCCCGGATATCGTGATCCTGCAAGACAAAGATTATAGAATTCTACAGGTCAACGAGGCGACCTGCAAAATTTTAGACACAAGCCAGGAAAAAATCATAAGCCGGCATTGTTACAAGGTATTCAGGGACGTTTCGGAACCATGCCCGGACTGTCCGGCGGAAAAGGCCATTCATGATGTCATGCCATCTACCGCAGACCTTGAATATGCCGGCCTCAAGAAATTTTTCTTAGTCACCATCGCGCCGATTATCGACAAGAACGGCAAGGTAACCGGCGTCGTTCACACTGCCAAAGACATCACCGACCAGAAAAAGATTGAGCGCCAGCTGCGCCAGGCCCAGAAGATGGAAGCCGTCGGCACCCTGGCCGGCGGCATCGCCCATGATTTTAATAACATACTGACCCCACTGCTCGGCTATTCCGAACTGGCACTGACCGACATCCCCGCGGGGGCGGAGCAGGCGCAGGCCGATATCCTGGAGGTGCTCAAGGCCGGCGAACGCGCCCGGGAGCTCGTGAAGCAGATTCTCACCTTCAGCCAGCAGCACGAGCAGGAGTGCAAGCCGTTACGAATGCAGTACATTGTCAAGGAGGCGCTCAAACTGCTGCGCGCCTCGCTGCCGACCACCATTGAGATCAAGACGGCTATTGATGATAAGTGCGGCCCGGTGTTGTCCGACCCCACCCAGATTCACCAGGTGCTCATGAATCTTTGTACCAATGCCTATCATGCCATGCGCGACCAGGGCGGCGTCCTGGGGGTAACCTTGAAGCCGGTGGAAATAAACGAGGTGAATGCCGAGCAGTTCGTGGGCCTGCGGCCGGGCAGGTACCTGAGACTGGCAGTCAGCGACACCGGCTGCGGCATGGCGCCGGAGATCAGCGAAAAAATATTCGAACCCTATTTCACCACCAAGAAAAAAGGCGAGGGTACCGGCCTGGGCCTGTCGGTGGTGCATGGCATTGTCATAAGCCATGGCGGCTATATCTCGGTCTACAGCGAACCGGGGCAAGGGACGACTTTTAAAATTTATTTCCCGCAGTATGAAAATTCAGACACGGTTATCGATATCGACCGGAAAGTCGAAGCAGAACCCCCGCATGGTACGGAAAGGCTGCTGGTGGTGGATGACGAGGTGACCATCGTTGATGTCGAGAGCCGGATCCTGACCGGTCTCGGCTATCAGGTCACCGGCGTGACCAGCAGCCAGGAGGCCCTGCAGCTTTTTGCCCGGCAACCGGACGCCTTTGACCTGGTGATAACCGATATGACCATGCCGAAGATGACCGGCCTGGGCCTGGCCCGGCAACTGCTTGCCAAGCGGGCCGACATCCCGATTATCCTCTGCACCGGCTTCAGTGAGACCGTCAATGAACAAAGCGCCAAGGCCATCGGTATTAAAGAGTTTATCATGAAACCCATAGATCGAACCGGGCTGGCCACGGTAATCAGGAAGGCCCTGGATGAACCGGTTACGGTTCACTAAAACCTTAATCAGTAACGGCTTGAGGTGAAAACCTGGCTGCCGCTATTCACCAGACGGGTCCGATTGCCGGCGCCAGGACTCGAGGGCCGCCAGGGCCTGGTCGGCGCGGAACCGGCCGCGGTCCCGCTTTCTCATTTTTGTTTTCAGGGGCGGAAAGAGGCCGAAATTGATATTGGAGGGCTGAAAATGTTCAGGCGCCGTGGCGGTCAAGTGATGAATCAGGGCGCCATGGGCCGTCTCGGGCGGCGGCACAACCGGGGCCTGGCCCCGGACCAGGCGAGCGGCATTCATGCCAGCCAGAAGCCCCATGGCCGCCGACTCCACGTACCCTTCCACCCCTGAAAGCTGCCCGGCCAGGAACAGGTTTTTCCTCTTCTTCATCTGCAGGGTCGGCTCAAGCAATTCCGGGGCGCAGACAAAGGTGTTGCGGTGAATGGAACCAAGCCGGACAAACTCGGCCCGCTCCAGGCCGGGAATCGTCCGAAATACCTTTTTTTGCCCGGCATAGGTGAGTTTGGTCTGAAAGCCGACCAGGTTATACATGCTTTTTTCCCGGTTTTCGGCCCGCAACTGCACCACCGCATGGGGTGTCTGCCCGGTCCGGGGGTCCGGCAGGCCCACCGGCTTCATGGGGCCGAAACGCAGCGTCTGTTCCCCGCGCTCCAGCATCACCTCAATGGGCAGGCAGCCTTCAAAATATTTCGGCGTTTCAAAACTCTTGAGCGGCACGGTTTCAGCCGCGGCCAGGAGCTCGACAAACCGGTTATACTGCTCTTCATTCATGGGACAGTTGAGATAATCGCCCGGTCCGTCATCCCAGCGCGACTTGCGGTAGATCACATCCAGGTCCAGGGATTCGGCGGCGACAATGGGGGCAATGGCGTCATAGAAGGCGAGATTTTTCGCGCCGGTCAGCCGCAGCAGGCTGGCGCTCAGTTTTTCCGAGGTCAGCGGCCCGGTGGCGAGGATAACCGGGGAACCGGCCGGTTTCGGAATCTCCTCGACCTCTTGCCGGAAAATCGTGATCAACTCGTTCTCTTCCATGACCCGGGTGATATAGTCGGCGAATTGTTGCCGGTCAACGGCCAGGGCCTTGCCGGCGGGCACGGCTGTCGCCTCCGCGGCCCGGATGATCAGGGAATCGAGCCGGCGCATCTCTTCCTTGAGCAGGCCCACGCCGGAATCGACCATGTTGGAGCGCAACGAGTTGGAACAGACCAGTTCGCCCAGGGACTCTGATTGATGGGCCGGACTGAACCGCTGCGGCCGCATCTCGTACAGCTCGACGGCCACCCCCAGTCTCGCCGCCTGCCAGGCGGCCTCACAACCAGCGAGACCGCCGCCGACAACGATAACCCGCGCCTCTTTCATCGCTCGATTTGTACCTCTACCCGCCGCCGCCCCCAGTTGAGGGCATCCTGATGCGACTCGAAATAGAGGTCGATCCGGTTCGGCCCCTTGATGGCCGAACCACGGTCCTCGACCACGCCCCAGCCGTAATCCGGAACATACATCCGGGTGCCGAAGGGATAAAATTTGGTGTCGGCGGCAATGGTCCCGTCCCGATGCAGCCAGAGCCAGGGAAAAACGAGGCGGACCGGAATCATCCAGGGGTTGACCAGGCTGTTGAAGGAAAAAAGGCCGGGCACCGGTTCGACGGCTTCGGTGCCCGCCGCGGTCAGGCCGGAATAGGGCCGGCCGGCATCCGGCCCGGCACTCACATAGCGGTTCCAGAAATCAAGCTTGAGATAGGTCCAGCTGCCCCGTTCCCAGGAACAGCATTTGCTACAACCGCAGTAGGCGGTTGTTTCCATGATCCTGTAGGTATGGCTGGCGCAACCGCCAAGGAGCAAAAGCAGACCGACCAAAAGGGGAAAAAACGAAAATCGACCCATAGCGCTTACAGGGGAATCTTATCCACGGTAGCGGCCGCTTCGTCGATGGCGTCATGGGCCGGGTTGCCGGCAACCGGGATGATTGAAACAACCGCCCCGCCCAGACGCATGGGTACCGTTACGACCTTGGTCAGCAGACAGCCGCTGAGCAGGACGGCGGCCAGGCCAAAAAAGACCGCCTGAAACAGGAGCCCGGCCGATGTTGTCCGCAAAATTTTCATGGGTTAATTAATAGCGATAATAATCCGGCTTAAACGGCCCGTCCACCTCGACGCCGATATATTCGGCCTGCTCCGGCGTCAGACGGGTCAGGTGGACGCCGATCTTGTGCAGGTGGAGCAGGGCCACTTTCTCGTCCAGTTTCTTGGGCAGAAAATAGACCTTCTTCTCATAGCGCTCGGAATTCTGCCACAACTCAATCTGGGCCAGCACCTGGTTGGTGAAGGAGTTTGACATGACAAAGCTCGAGTGACCGGTGGCGCAACCCAGGTTCACCAGGCGGCCCTCGGCCAGGATAATGATACGCTTGCCGTCCGGAAAGATCACATGATCAACCTGGGGCTTGATGTTTTCCCACTCCAGGTCGCGCAGGCCGGCAATATCGATTTCCGCGTCAAAGTGGCCGATATTGCAGACAATGGCCTGATCCTTCATCACGTCCATGTGGGCACGGGTTATGACCCGCAGGTTACCGGTGCAGGTCACGAAAATCTCGCCGACCGGGGCCGCCTCTTCCATGGTTACGACCCGGTAGCCCTCCATGGCCGCCTGCAGGGCGCAGATCGGATCGACCTCGATGATCAGCACCGTGGCGCCCATGCCGCGCAACGCCTGAGCGCAGCCCTTGCCCACATCGCCGTAACCGACAACCACGGCGGTTTTGCCGGCAATCATGACATCGGTGGCCCGCTTGATGCCGTCGATGAGTGACTCCCGGCAGCCGTACAGATTGTCAAACTTGGATTTGGTCACCGAATCGTTGACATTGAAAGCCGGGGTCAGCAGTTTGCCCTCCTTGGCCATCTCGTTCAGCCGGTGGACGCCGGTCGTGGTCTCCTCGGAGAGGCCGCGCACGTCCCGCATCAGTTCGGGATACTTCTGGTGCATGACCTGGGTCAGGTCGCCGCCGTCGTCAAGGAGCATGTTCGGCCGCCAGTCACCAGGCCCGAAGATGGTCTGATCAATGCACCACCAGAATTCCTCCTCGGACTCGCCCTTCCAGGCAAAGGTCGGGATACCGGCCGCGGCCATGGCGGCGGCGGCATGGTCCTGGGTGGAAAAAATGTTACAGGACGACCAGCGCAGCTCGGCCCCGAGCTCCACCAGGGTTTCCATCAGGACCGCCGTCTGGATGGTCATGTGCAGACAGCCGGCGATCCGGGCGCCGGCCAGGGGCTTCTGCCCGGCAAACTCGGTGCGCAAGGCCATAAGCCCCGGCATTTCGGTCTCGGCAATGGCCACCTCTTTACGGCCCCACTCGGCCAGACTGATATCCGCTACTTTATAATCGCTCATTTTCGTGCTCCATCATCCGCCGCTGGCGGTTTATTTTATAATACCCAATATTATTAGATTCCGAAACCCTACAGGCCGGCGGCCTCCCGCAACTCATCGGCCTTGTCCGTCCGTTCCCAGGTGAACTCGGAACGTTCCCGGCCGAAATGGCCGTAGGCGGCCGTTTTCAGGTAAATGGGCCGCAGAAGATCAAGCTGTTGAATAATGGCCTTGGGCCGCAGGTCGAAAAACTCGTTAATCAGCCGGGTAATGCGTTGATCATCGATCTTGCCGGTGCCGAAGGTCTTGACATTGACCGACACCGGCTTGGAAATACCGATGGCATAGGCGACCTGCACCTCGACCTCGTCGGCAATGCCGGCGGCCACGAGATTCTTGGCAACATAGCGACCCATGTAGGACGAAGACCGGTCCACCTTGGACGGGTCCTTGCCGGAAAAAGCGCCGCCGCCATGCGCACTCCGGCCGCCGTAACTGTCAACGATAATCTTGCGGCCGGTCACTCCGCAATCGCCGACCGGCCCGCCGATGACAAAACGACCGGTGGGATTGATGAAATACTTGGTATTCCGGTCCAGCATATTCTCCGGCAGAATCGGTTTAATGATCTCTTCCATCACCCCTTCCTTGAGGTCTTCATAATCCACATCCGGGCTATGCTGGGTGGAAAGAACCACGGCCTCGATCCGCTTGGGCTGCCGGCCGTCGTACTCGATGGTCACCTGGCTCTTGGCATCAGGACGCAGCCAGGGCAGCCGGCCGGCCTTGCGCACCTCGGACTGCCGCTTGACCAGCCGATGCGCGTAGGCAATGGGCATGGGCATCAAAACACTGGTCTCGTCACAGGCATAGCCGAACATGAGCCCCTGGTCTCCGGCGCCCTGATCCAGGTCGATGCCCGTTCCCACGTTCACCCCCTGGGCAATATCCGGTGACTGCTTGTCAATGGTGGTCATGACCGCGCAGGAGCGCCAGTCAAAACCCATGTCCGAGGAATTGTAGCCGATTCCCCTGATCGTCTGCCGGACGATTTCAGGCATGTCGACCCAGGCGGTGGTGGTGATCTCGCCGGCAATCATGGCCAGGCCGGTGGTCACCAGGCTTTCGCAGGCGACCCGGGCATGGATGTCCTGTGCCAGGATCGCGTCAAGAATGGCATCGGAAATCTGGTCGGCCACCTTGTCCGGATGGCCCTCGGAAACGGATTCAGAGGTAAAGAGGTAATTGGGCATATTCATCTCCCTGGAAGAATATCTTTATATTTTCAGACAGAAATCTGCAATTCACAAAAACGGTTTGCCCGGCCGCTGCCCTGCCAGCCGGCCTGACGGACCTGGCGGACGAATTCAAGGGCGATGTCCCACTTGTTGAGCGGGCTGACGAAATAAAAACCGTCGACAGTCGGGGCAATATCTTCCACCAGCTGCCGGGTATAATCAAGGGCGGCCTTGCGTTGATCAGCCACCTCCGGGTACGAGGCCAGTTGCCGGCGAAATTTTTCGGGAACCGACATTCCCGGCACCTCGTTGTGCAGAAACTCGGCATTCCGGGCCGAGATGACCGGAAAAATACCGGGGAAGATCAACATATCGAGATGACCGGTCTCCTCCATCATCCGTTCAACCGACTCCCGGGAAAAAAGCGGCTGGGTCATGGCAAAACGGGCCCCGAGTTCGAATTTTTTCTCCAGGCGGCTGATCTGCAGCTTCGGATTATCCGGCCGGAAGCTGAAGGCCGCGCCGACCGAAAAATTGGTCTTGTGCTTGATGGACCGGCCGGCCATATTCAGGCCGCCGTTAAGCTGCCGCAGCATGCGCAGGAGACCGTAGGAACGGAGATCAAACACGCCGCTTACTTCCGGCTGATCCGTGGCGCTGGCGGAATCGCCGCTGACCGCGAGCACCGCCTCGATGCCGAGCAGATGCGCCTCCATCATGCGTGCCTGCAGGGCCAGGGCGTTCAGGTCCCGGCCGCTCTGGTGAATAATCGTCTGGACGCCGGTCTCTTTGCGCATCAGCGAGGCCACCCCCAGGTTCCCCACCCGCAGGGTGGCCAGCGGATTATCGCCCAGCGAAATGGCATCGACTCCCGCCTCGGTCAAGGCCCGGGCTCCGGCCAGCACCGGCGCCACATCAAGATGGGTCGGCGGGTCGAGTTCGACAATGATCGGCAGACGATTTGCCGGAAGACCGGCCAGGAACCCTCCCGTCCGTATGGCCACCGCCGTTTCCGGGGTCTTGTCCGGGGCAACGACGAGACGGCCGCCCGGAATCCGCACCGGCCTGATTTTCAGGGTCGAGCGAAACTCCTGGATGTGGTCGGGACCGGTGCCGCAGCAACCGCCCAGGAGATGCACGCCGTAGCGGACCATCTCGCCGGCCCGCATGGCCATGTAGGCCGGCTGCGCCGGGTAGATCATCCGGTGTCCCACCATCTCCGGCATACCGGCATTGGGGAAGGCGGAAAGGATGACCCCCTCCTTGGCCAGGGGCGCCAGACGCCGGACCGCCGTGGCCATGGCATCGATACCGCGGCCGCAGTTGGTGCCGACAACATCCGCCCCGGCCGCCGCCATGGCCCGGCCGCAGGTCAGGGCGTCTTCACCGCGGACGGTCATGCCCCGGGCCGGAAACACCATCTGCGCCACCAGCGGCAGCTGCGGCGCCACCGCGCGGGCCGCTTTGATGGCCGGCAGGATCTCGTCAAGGCAGGGAAAGGTCTCGAGCATGATGAGATCCACCCCGCCCTCGACAAGAGCTGCTATCTGCTCGTTAAAGGCCTGCCGGATATCCTCTTCCCGGACCTCGTCTTCATCAAGCGGAAAGGTCAGACCCGTCGGCCCGACAGAGCCAGCCACATAGACCTGGTGGCCCGCGGCCTTGACTGCGATCTCGGCCCCGGCCCGGTTAATCTCGCCCACCCGGTGCTGGGCGCCGACTTCCCGCAGACGGAAATGGTTGGCCCCGAAGGTATTGGTCTCGATGAGCTGACTGCCGGCCCGGATGTATTCCTCGTGAGCGCTGAAAACAAAATCGGCCGCCTGCAGGTTCAGCAGGTCAAGGTTGCGGCCGCGTTCGATCCCCTTCTCATAGAGATAGGAACCAAGCGCCCCGTCTCCCAGCACCACGTGGTCCTTGAGATATTCGATAAAATCGGGCTTCATGGTCAACAGGCGCCGGGGTATCCGGTTGCAGGCAAGGTTTTATTCACTCAAAAAGATATCAACCGAAGGCCGCATGGTGGCAACGGTGGCCAGGGTATCGTGAATCATATGATTCTTGAAGGCCTCGACCAGCGCGGTGTCTGCCGGTTTGCCGGCGTCATAGTTCACCAGGGTCTGCTGCATGATGTTGTAGTCAAAGCGCGGCGCCCACTTGCGCGAACCGAGACGGGCCGTGGTCGAGCAGTTATCCACCATAAAGGCCACGCCCTTGAAGTGCATATACGGGTTCAGGGAATCCACGGCCTCGATGACCGATTCGTTGCAGACCTCGCTCAGGCAGTGCCCCTTTTCAATCAGCAGGTCGATCTGCGCCATCATCACCGCGCAGTAGAGTCCGGCAGTGGCCGGATTGATAGCCGGTTCGCCGGCCCGGGCGGCGCGGACCTTTTCGCCGACCTGCCACATCCTCGTGCCGTCGATCTTGCCCATGGGATAGCGGTTAAAACGCCGGCCGGCCATGACAACACTGCGGATTTCGTTGCCGCTTGAGACCTCGTCATAGATTTCCAGCAGAATATCGAATGCCGGATGATAGGCGGCTGAATACATCCGCTCGAAACTCTTCTTCCCCTCGTCGTCAAGCCCCTGGTACACTGCCAGGATGCCCTCGTGAGAGATGGTCCGGCTCAAGGGGCCGGTGATATTTTCCACCGTGGCGATAAAGGCCTCTTCCTCGGCCATGCCCTTTTCCATGACAAAATTCCGGTACAGGGCCTCGGCAACGCCATGCACCGCGCCAAGGAGAATACCGCGTTCGCCGAAGATATCGCTGCGGTACTCGTAACCGAGGGTGGTCTTGAACACGTACGGCGCGCCGATGGCAATCGCCCAGCCGATGGCCTGGTCCGTGGCCTTGCCGTCAATATCCTGCTCAACGGCAAAACTGCAGTTGATGCCGGCGCCGTTGATCTCCTTGCCCTGGACGTACAGCCGCCGGACGGAAGGACCCATGCCCTTGGGGCAGGCGCCGATGATATTGATGCCGGCGGGAAAGCGGTCGCCGACACTCTCCAGATAGCCGAGCAGAAAGCCATGGGACAGGCCCAGGACGGCGCCATCCTTCATGGCCGCGAAAATCTTTTTATAATTTTCCGCCTGGGCGGCATCGGAAATGAGCAGGATAACCAGATCCGACTCGCCGATGACCTGGTACATCTCGCCCAGGGTCCCGCTCTCCTCGGTAAAGCCGGCCGCGCGGGCGGCAGCCATGGAGGAACTGCCGGCCCGCAGGCCGACTTTTACCCGGATGCCGGTGCCTTCCAGCGATTCGCGCAGGTTCTGCGCCTGGGCCGGCCCCTGTGAGCCCCAGCCGATCACGCCGATCTGGTTCAGGCCGGCAAAGGCCTTGGGCAGCAGCGCGAACTTGTCCCGGCCGCCGCGGACAATGGTTTCCCGGGTATCGGCGAGCTGAATTGTTTCCGTCTCAAAGACGGAGGATGTAAACGTAGTTTCCATGAGGCTCCTCCAGTACTGTTCAAATTCGTCATCGACGAAGATTCATAAAAAAAAGGTAAGTTTATATAACTACAAAATCATCCGCACAAATTCAACCAAAATAGCACAATTACCCGAATCCGTGCGCATGCGAGAACGGTGCAGGTGCAAGGCGGCAACGATATCGATTATCCTGGTGTGATATCAAGGAATTGCATTCAGGACCGTTTCGGGACGGGTACTAACTTGCTGCCGCGCGTCTCCGGAGGGCTGCCAGCCGCAGCCATTTTTCAAACTCGACAATCGCGAAGGTGATGATACCGGCGGCCGCGATCCGGAGCCAGGCCTCGAGGTCGATGGGCGCACTCTGAAACAGGGTGTTCATCACCGGCAGATACGTGTAAACGATCTGGATAAGCAGCATGACCGCCACCCCGCCGAACAGCCACGCATTTGAAAAAAAGCCCAGCTTGAAAACCGATTTTGTCAGGGAACGGCAGTTGAACAGGTAAAACAGTTCCATGACCACAAAGGCATTAACCGCCACGGTGCGCGCCTCGGCGAGATCGGCCCCCTTTGCCAGCTCCCACTGAAAAAGGGCGAACGCCCCGATCAGCAGCAAGCCGCCCACCAGCAGAATGCGGTCGATGAGGGTTCGCGTGAGAATCGGGGTCTGCGGGTCCCGGGGCGCCCGGGTCATGATCCCCGGCTCCTTGGGCTCAAAGGCCAGCATCAGGCCCAGGAAACCGGCGGTAGTCATATTGATCCAGAGGATCTGCAGGGGCATAATGGGCAGGGTCACGCCGAATAAAATGGCGGCAATGATGACCAGCCCCTCACCCAGGTTGGTGGGCAGGGTCCAGACAATGAACTTTGTCAGGTTGTCGAAGACGCCGCGGCCCTCTTCAACCGCGGCCTCGATGGAGCTGAAATTGTCGTCGATAAGCACCATGTCGGCGGCCTCCTTGGCCACCTCGGTGCCGGTTATCCCCATGGCCACGCCGATGTTCGCCTGTTTCAGGGCCGGGGCGTCATTGACGCCGTCGCCGGTCATGGCCACCACGTGACCACGGGACTGCAGGGCCTCCACCAGGCGCAGTTTCTGGTCCGGCGCCACCCGGGCGAACACCGTTGTTTCTTCGACCTGCTCGATCAATTCCCGGTCCGCAAGAGCAACAAGGTCACTGCCGGTGAGGACCCGCGGTCTGCCGCCGTTCTCCGTAGTCATTCCATGCAAGCCGATCTGGTCGGCGATGGCGGCGGCGGTGACCGCGTGATCTCCGGTGATCATCTTGACCTGGATGCCGGCCGCCCGGCAGACCCGTACCGCCTGCACCGCCGAGTCCCGCGGCGGATCGATCATGGCCATGAAGCCGATAAAGACCAGGTCCGACCGCACATCATCATGGGTAAGACGATCAACGGCAGCAGGTAGTTTCTTACCGGCAAACGCCAGCACCCGGAGGCCTTTTCCGGCCAGACGTTCAACCTGGTGATGGATCTCCGCCGCATCCAGGCCGGAGAGGGCGCCGGCCGTGTCCAGCCGGGAGCCGCAGCGGGCCAGAACGGCCTCTGTCGACCCCTTGACATAAACGAGCCGTTCCGCGCCGTCTTCACCTGCATGCAGGGTGGCCATGTACTGATATTCCGACTCAAAGGGCAAGGTATCGAGCCGGGGAAAACGGTTTTTATATGCGGTGAGGTTACCCCCGCCCTTGATGGCGGCGACCAGCAGCGCTCCTTCAGTGGGATCGCCCTGCACCTGCCATTCACCGTCTTTGTTTGACAACATACTGTCATTACAGAGAACTCCGGCCCGGAGGCATTCGGCCAGGACCGGCGAGGCGCCGGGGTCAGGACTGCCGTCCGCCGGCAGAATTTTTCCGGCAGACGGATCATAGCCGGCGCCGGTCACCTCGTACACGACTCCTCCCGCCATGATTTCCTGGACCGTCATCTGGTTTTCCGTAAGCGTGCCGGTCTTGTCCGAACAGATCACCGTGGTCGAGCCCAGGGTCTCCACGGCCGGCAGTTTACGGATAAGGGCCCGCCGTTTTGCCATCCGTGAGACCCCGATAGCGAGCGTTATGGTGACGGCGGCGGGCAGACCTTCCGGAATGGCCCCGACGGCCAGGGCCACCGCCGCCAGGAACATGTCGAACAGGGGTTGCCCTCTCAGTACTCCGATGACAATGGTCAACGCGGCCATGGCCAGGATGGCGTAAAGCAGAATGTGACTGAAGCGGGCAATCTTGCGGGTAAGCGGCGTCGCCAGTTCATCGACGGCAGCGATCATCTCCGAGATACGGCCCACCTCGGTATGATTGCCGATTGCCGTGACAATACCTTTCCCCTGGCCGTAGGTCACCAGGGTTGACGCGTAGACCATATTCAGCCGGTCCGCCAGCAGCGTGTCACGACCGAGATCGCCCTCTCTTTTCTCCACCGGCAGGGACTCGCCGGTCAGGGCGGATTCATCGACCCGCAGGTTCCTGACCGCCAGCAGCCGCATGTCCGCCGGCACCTTGTCGCCGCTGGACAGCAGCACGATGTCGCCCGGCACCAGTTCCGTCGCTGAGATACGTTTTTTTTCACCCTGGCGCAGAACCGTGGCCTCGCTGGTCATGGTCCGGGCCAGGGAAGCCAGGGCGTTGACGGCCTTGGCTTCCTGGATATAACCGATAATTGCGTTGACCATCACCACCCCGAAAATAACTCCGGAGTCCACCCATTCATGAAGAAAGGCGGTAATTATGCCCGCGGCGATCAGGATATATATAAGCGGCTGGTGAAACTGGAGCAGAAAACGTTGCCAGGGCCTTTTTCCCCTTTTGGCAGTAATGGTATTGGGGCCGAAAGTCTCCTGGAGATGCTTGACCTGGAACAGATCAAGTCCTTTTGCCGCATCGCCTTCCAGGAGCTCGACGACTTCTTTTGCCGGCAGATGGTGCCAAAGTTTGCCGATTAACGTATTCATGAATTTGCTCCGAAAAAGAAGGGGGGACGGCGGTGCTTCAACGCTCCACGTCCCCACACTCCCACGGCGGTTCGGCCGCTGATGGCTACGGGAAAACGGTCGGATCAGGTCTGCGACTTCCGCCTTTTCAGTTTTCCGGCATAGGTTGCCGCCGCCATGCCGGCAACACAGCCTTCACCGACCGCCTTGGCCATCTGGAAGGGAGGGCCGGCAATGTCACCGGCCGCGTAGATGCCGGGGATATTGGTCTCCTGCCGGCGGTTGGTATCAATATATTTAAAAGTTTCCATGTCAAGCTGAACCCCGACCTGGGTGGCCAGCTCAAGGGCGCCTTTGGAGCCGAGTTCGATGAAGACGCCGTCAACGTCCAGGCTATCGCCGTTTTCAAGCCGAACGGTAGTGGCCGCATTTTCACCCTCAATGGCCTTGATCCAGTTTTTTTCGATAATTTCAACAGCGCTTTCCCGCAGGCGTTTCATCAGATTCGCTGAAATATCAAGTTCCCTGGCGATCAAATAAACCTTATCGGCATAGCCCAGCAAGGTCAGGGCGCCGTCCACCGCCGCACTGCGGTTTCCGGCCACCGCCACCCTGGCGCCCCGGTAAAAATTGGCATCGCAGTCCACGCAGTAACTGACGCCCCGGCCGGCAAACTCCTTTTCCCCGGGGACGCCGAGTTTCTTCTTGGCCACGCCCATGGCAAAGATAATCGTCCGGGCGGCGACCTTGCCGCCGCTTTCCAATTCGAGTCGAAACAGGCCGTCCTGCTCGTCTTGCGGGGCGATGAGCAGGACATCTTCGGGAGAAACCTCGGCGCCGAATTTTTTCACCTGGCCAAGGCCTGTCTCCAGCAGGTCCCGGCCGGCCCGGACGCCGTCGAGAAAGGCATAGTTTTCAATATGGGCCGTATACAGGGCGCTGCTTTCAATGCGTCCGAGCATCAGGACATCTGTTTTTTTTCTTGACGCATGGATGGCCGCCTGAATACCGGCCGCGCCGGCACCGATAATAACGACGTCATAGATCCTCTCTGTCATGTTCGCTCTCCATACTCACTGATATCATTGTTGAATTCTCAACCGTCAACGGGACGGCAACCGGGGTCGGCCCTGTCCTTTTATATGGATAAAATAAGTACACTATCTGTAAAACAAGGTCGACAGAATTATAATTTTCAGTTATCGTATTTTTGTGAAAAATTAAGCAGCGATGGATGCCGTTCCGGTATCTTTCCCGAAACCCCCGGAGAAAAACCCCGGACGGACGAAAAGAATGATTGTCGTTTGCCGGGAGCTTCCCTCATTGAGGTCTTCATTGTCTGTACCGCGGCGATTTCGCCTGACCGACAGGCCGTTGACACGATTGCCCGGCTTCACGCCTGCACGATGAGCGGGCGTGAAGGTCCTGTTTCGGCCTCTGACAAAATGAGCCTGAAGCGTAGAGAGGTCGACCTCCATCCGGCGAGGAGTGAAATAAGTCGGGCCGGCCCCTGGCCATGCCCCTCTACCCTGATGTGAATAACCAATGGTGAAAAAGGAACCCGCCCCGTGAATGTCTCTCTTGTTGCGATGATGATCCATACCGGTCTTATGGTCAAGACCGTCATGCTGATCCTGCTGTTCTTTTCCGTTGTTTCCTGGAGTATCATTATCATGAAGCAGCTGATGTTCAGGCGGGTGCGGCAGAATTCGGAGGAGTTCCTCGATCGATTCTGGGCCAGCAAGACTCTCAACGAGGCGTACGATTCGGCCAAGGAATATACTCTCAGCCCCGAGGCCGCGGTTTTTGTCTCCGGTTTTCACGAGTTGAAAAAACTCAGCACCGCCCGGGAACATCAGGAACCCGAGCGGGAGACCCTGGATATGCAGCTGGCCACGCTTGACAACCTGAAGCGGTCCCTGCGCAAGGCCCATATTTTCGAGATCGACCGGCTGGGCCGCTCGCTGCCTTTCCTGGCCACCACCGGCAGCGCCGCTCCCTTTATCGGCCTGTTCGGCACCGTCTGGGGCATCATGTCATCATTTCAGGACATCGGCATGCGGGGCTCGGCGTCACTTGCCGTTGTGGCGCCGGGCATTTCGGAGGCCCTTGTCGCCACTGCCGCCGGTTTGGCGGTTGCCATTCCCGCGGTTATCTCTTATAATTTTTTTGCCAATAAACTGTCCGAATTCGACTCGGATATCGAGCACTTTTCAACGGATTTTCTCAATCTTATTGAACGCGATATCCTGACCCGGGCGCAGTGAACAGTTACAAAAATCTGCATCCGCACCGTTCTCGAACGCTCACGGATACAAGGTAAAAACAAAAAAATTCAACAAGAGGCGAAAAGGTTAGCGAAATGGGGCCGATGGGAGGTAAATGCCGGAAAACTCTGATGGCCGAGATCAACGTGACACCGCTGGTTGATGTCATGCTGGTCCTGCTGATTATTTTCATGGTAACCGCACCGATGATGACCCACGGCCTGGAGGTCGCCCTGCCCGAGACAACGGCCAAGACCTTACGCCAACAGACTGAACCGCTTATTGTTACGCTGGATAAGGACGGGGTCATCTATCTCGGCAAGGTCAGAGTCAGTTCGGCGCTTCTCAGGCAGCAGCTCGGCGCCATGGCTGCCGGAGAAAAGAAGCGCCCGGTCTACCTGCGTGCCGATAAAGCTGTGCCCTACGGCCTGGTTGTCGCCATTATGACCGATATCAAGCAGGCGGGATTTGCAAAACTGGGCATGATTACGCAACCGTTCGATAAAGAGCGATAGGGGGATCCGGCACTGGAAGCGGTGACTCTCAGCGATACGGCATTTTTCCTGCGGCAAAAGGACGCTGATCGAAGATGGCTCTGGCCCGTCGGCCTGGCCGTAATCTTTCATATTGTCGTTTTTGCCCTGTCCGCCACCTTGCCGTCATTGATCCACCGGCGCCCCCTGCTCAACGAGGTGATCACGGTCAATCTCGTTTCCCTGCCCAGGCTTGCCGCGAACCGGCCGGCGAAGGCCCAGCCGCCGCCCCCGCGGCCGGTCCCGGAAAAACGAGCGAAACCTGTTGCCAGGGCAAAAAAGGTCAAGGCGAAAATCCAGGTGGCCAGGCGGCAGCCGGCAAAGAAGGTATCGATCAACGCCCTGCCGGCGAAGCCGATCTCCCTGCGTCCTCGAAGCAGAAAAATCAAGGTAGCCGTGGATAACAGGCGGCTCGAAGAACACCGGCGGCAACAGGAAAAAAGGGCGCGGGAAAAGGCCCTGGCCGCCGCCCGGCGCGACGAAAAACTGGCGGAGCGGGATGCGATCAATGCCCGGAAGGCCCTGGCCGACATGATCCGCGACCAGGGAGCACTGGAGAACAATCAGCCCCGCCAAGCGTCTGCCGGGAGCAAACAGATTCAATCAATCGTCTTTCAGCAGTACCTGGCCTCTCTCGATAATAAAATCCGGCAATTATGGGTTCTGCCCGATATGCGCCAATGGCGGCATGGACTCGAGATGGTTGTTATCCTGACCATCCGCAGGGACGGGACGGTCACCAATACGTATATTGAAAAAAAATCCAATGATCCTTTTTTTGATCAATTTGTTATGAAAACGATCCAGAGCGTTGTCCCCATGCCGCGCTTCCCCCCCCTCATGCAGCAGAAATCCATTGAGGTCGGTCTCCGTTTCAGGCCGGGAGAACTTGTTACCGCCAATTAGTTGATCTCTCTTTGATATATGAGTCATGATATGAAACCAGCACATTGCCTGTCCATGCAACTGCACCGTCGGCTGACGATTCAAATCGGCACGGCTTTCTGTCTTTTGCTGCTCATTTTCGGCAGCGTCCTTTCTGCCCGGGCCGAGGTGGTGTATCTTGACCTTACGGCCTCGAACATGCGTAAAGTCATGGTGGCGGTACCCTGGTTTGCCAATTCGTCGGCGCCCGGCCAGGATCAGGCCAGGGGCCGGGCCATGGCCAAACTCCTGGCCCGCGCTCTGCAATTTCATGGTTTTATCAAGATCCTGGCCCCCGAGCGCTACGGGGGCCGGCAGGACGCCGACTGGAAATCTCTCGGGGTCGATTATGTAATCCTGGGGCGCTATGAAACCACGGCCTCCGGCATGATGATAGAGGGGCGGCTCCTCGACGTGACCCAGAACAAGATGCTTGTCGGCCGCCGCTATCGGGGCTCGGTCAAGCAACAGGACGAAATGGTCCTCATGCTGTGCGATTCCCTGATCAAGGAATTCACCGGCGAGCCGGGGATCAGCCGAACCAGGATAGCCTTTATCTCCGATGCGACCGGCTACAAGGAAGCGTATATCAGCGATGTCCTCGGCCTGAAGCTGCGCCAGGTGACCCGTAATCGTCATCTTGTCGTTTCGCCGCGTTTTTCTCCGGACGGCCGCTACCTGGCCTATTCCTCCTACCACACGGGCAACCAGAACCTGTATGTTACCGATCTGTCACAGAACAAGATCACCAGGGCCATCTCCCGCCGCCGGGGAATGAACCTGGCACCGGCCTGGGCGCCGGACGGCAAGACCATGATCGTGACGCTCAGCAAGGACGGCAACCCGGATCTCTATATTATCGATCGGCAGGGCCGGATTCTCAAACGTCTTACCTCCCGGGCCGGAATCAATGTGTCCGCGACCTGGGCGCCGGACGGCAAATCCATCGCCTTTGTCTCCGACCGCAGCGGTACTCCGCAGATATATATCATGGATATGAAAAACCACCGGACGCGGCGTCTCACCTTTCAGGGCAATGAAAACACGGAACCCTGCTGGTCGCCGAAAGGGGACCTGATAGCCTATACCGGTCGCATAAATGGTCATCACCAGATTTTCACCATCGATCCGGCCGGCACCTCGCCGCCCCGGCAGGTGACTTCCGGCCCGGGCGAATTCGAATCACCGACCTGGTCGCCGGACGGCAAACAGATAGCTCTTTCCCGGCGCCTGGGTAATAAACAGCAGTTGTATGCGATTTTTGCGGACGGCCGGGGACTGCGGGTTTTGTTTCACCTGAAGGGCAATCAGTCGTATCCGCAGTGGTCCTGCCGACCGAAATGAAGCGGCCGGCGCGAGTGAGGCAAAAACAGAAACACGGTTGTTTTCTTGATATTCAAAACATGATAAGCAAGGACTTGAAAAAAGGGGCGTCAATGAAACGTATAAGGAATCTGGTTGTTGCGGGTTGTTCTGTTTTTTTGCTCTGCCAGTGTGCGACCCAGGATGCGGTGCAAAATTTAAGTTATCAGCTCCGGGCGGTCAACCAGAAGGTAGAGGATATCAAGAGTACGACCGTGAGTAAGATACAGAAACGGCAGGCCGGTTCCCTCAGCCGGATCGAAGCGGTGCAGAATGATGTGTTACAACTGCGTGGCTCGCTGGAGGAAAACGCTCACCAGGAGACTCTGTTCCGGGAACAGTCAAAGGAAAACCTGGCCGCCCTGCAGTCAACGGTTGAAAAATACCAGGCGGCAAACCAACAGCGCTTCAAGCTCATCGAGGACCGGCTTGACCGCCTGGCCTTCAAGGTCGGCAAACTGAGCCAGGCCAGGATTCGAGAGGCCGAGAAACGGGCGCAGGCGGCGGCCCGGCGGGCGGAAGAAGCAAGACAGCGGACGGTTATGGCGGCGACCGCGGCCAGCGGCGTTGTCAATATCATGCCGACCGGGCGGAAAGTCAAGGTTACGGGGCGGCGCAAGGCCGCGCCGGCCGCCGTTTCGTCAACCGCAAAGAATTTGCCGCGCAAGAATGCAGCATCCGCGACCTCGCCGCCGGTGCGCGGAATCGACCTGTTCAGCCGGGCCATGAAGCAATACCAGGCCAAGAAGTATGCGGATGCCTACAAGACCTTTGAACAGGTGCTCGCCGGCCATCCCAAAGGTGACAAGGCGGCGGAAACGCTTTTTTTCATGGGTGAATGTCTCTTCGCGCAGGGCGAGTATGACCTGGCGATCCTGGACTATCAGAAGGTTATTTCGAATCATGCCAAAAACCGGCGGACTCCGACAGCGCTGTTGAAGCAGGGCATCTCCTTTGAAAAGCTCACTGACCGTGAAACGGCAAAAATCATCTACAAGAAATTGCTGGCGGAATATCCGAAAAGCCCGGAGGCCGCGACGGCCAGGCAACATCTGAACAGTATGCAGTAAGACCTGAATCCGTGAGCGTTCGAGAACGGTGCAGATGCAAGGCGGCAACGATGTTGATTATCCCGGTGTGATATCAAAGAGTTGCCAACGCAGCAGATGTGCCGTTATCGGGCGGACCGCAGGGCGGCGCGGTGAAGACCGGCAAATACGTTTATTTAGCAATAATGCAATAAAGAGTTTGCGCGTAACGAGAGAGGCGGATTTCAGAGTTTTGTCGATAAAGAAGAGACTTGACGGGTTGCTGGTAGCCAGAGGGCTGGCCGAAGACACGGCCGCGGCCCAGGCGTTGATCGGCGCGGGCGCGGTGTTGGTGAACGGTTTGCCCGGTGCCAAGGCCGGCAGCCGCTACGGTGTGGACTGCTCCCTGGAACTGAAAAAAAAGCAGGCCTATGTCAGCCGGGGCGGCGGCAAACTCGCCGCCGGATTACGGGAATTCGCCCTGGATCCGGCCGGGTTGATCTGCGCCGATATCGGCTGCTCAACCGGCGGCTTTACCGATTGCCTGCTGCAGCGCGGGGCGCGGCGGGTCTACTGCGTGGATGTCGGCTACGGCGTGCTTGCCTGGAAGCTCCGGCAAGACGAACGGGTTGTGGTCCTTGAACGGACCAATGCGCGGTTTCTGACCGGAGAGCAGATTCCGGAATCACTTGACCTGGCGGTGATTGACGCCTCGTTTATATCTCTTAACCTGCTGCTTGAGCCACTGTGCAGCCTGTTTCACGGCCCGGTCCGGATGGTCGTCCTGGTCAAGCCGCAGT
>JAADIK010000090.1 GCA_013151365.1 Deltaproteobacteria bacterium | reverse complement strand
CCATGAATATGCTGCTGTCATCGACGACCATGTCGATCATGCTCTGGACCATGCGCAGGGGTTTGTTGATGCTGGCCTGCCTGTCCACCGATACCTTGTGCGCCACTTCCTGCAGGGAGAGCATGGCATAGGTGTACGTTTTGATGGCATCATTTTTCCGTTGCCGGCGTTGAGCCTCGGCAGCGGAAATATCCCGCTCCGCCGGGGACTCGGGCTTGACCTCGGCCCGGGCCTCGTTTTTTTGCCCGGCCCGGGCCCCCGGAGCCGCTTGCTCCGCCGCCATGGCCTCCGCAAACGACATGCCCGAGACACCGACATGTTCCACCCAGGGGAAATGGTGCTTTTCCAGCTGCGCCGTCAGCCAGGCACCAGGGTCTTCATGTTCTTCCGCCCGGTCCAGGAGCCGGGCGAACGTCGTGATATGGCTCAACGGCGCGTCGACAACGGCCGGATAGAAACGCAGGCCGTTCAGGCCCCGCCGGTCAAAGAAACGAAGCATTGTCTGAACCAGGCCGGTGGCATCGCGCCGGTAAACAAGCTTGTCCTGCTGCAGGTAAAAACCGCCGGCCGTGCAGAGAAGAGTGACCTCGGCCTCCTCCCGGGTGAGGCGCTTGATCGTGGCGATAAACTGTTGCACACTCGCCGTGAGCAGCCGGTTATTATCCTGGTAAAGCCTGGCCGAACTGAGCAGGACATGGAAGGCCTGCAGGAACTGTTGCGGCAGGGGCGGTTCGCTCTTTTGCCGAACGGCACTGGCTGGCGGTGGTTCGCTCTGTTTCATTTCACTTCTCAAGGGCTCGTTGACAGGCCTGCCGGACATCGGGCCACAGGCTGCGGGCGCCTTCGCTCAGAATTTTTTCCGCCGCCGGTATGTCCAGGGCCTTCAAGGCAAAGGCCGCCCCCTGTTTGTGGGCGTCGTTGATATGGCGAAAGACGCCGGTCCATTTTTTCTCCAGCAGTACCTGTTGCAGCAACGGAACAGAGCGGGCGGAACCGCATCGGCCAAGGGTTTCGTAGCATTTCAGAATATATTCCCGGTCATCCTGCGTCGTCTGGGTTTTTTCAAGATAATCGAGGAGCAGGGCCTCGGCCGGTTGATTCCTGTTCTGCGCCAGGAAGGCCAGGACCTTTTCCCCGATCTGTCTGCTCCGGTCCTCCAGCAAATGCGCGATCCTGTCGGGCCGGCATCCTTCCCCGGCCTGGAGATAAGCGGCCAGGGCCTTCCGGCGCACCGATACGGCAGGATGTGAAGTCAGCCGCAGGTAAATTCCGGCCGCCGCCGCAGGCGCCGCCGTCCGCCGGATAAGCGGAAAAAGCGAAAGCGTGACGTTTTCATCGGCTTCGGCCAGCAGAGTTATGAATTTTTCCGGATTCTCCCTGGCCTTATCGGCGACAATCTCTAAAATTTCATGACGAATCCGATCATTGATAAGGGTATTCTCCGAATGCGTCTGCGCCGCCATGTCCCCCAGGGTAAAGATGACCTCGGACGGCAACAGGCGAAAGACGGGCCACAGGTACTCGATATTTTCCGTGTACCGCGACAAACCGTTTTTGCCCCGCATCCATGACAGCCCGGCAAGACGTTCCCGTTTTGCCAGGGCCGCGAAAAAATGATCGATCAGCGGCGCGATCCACGGCCATTTGTCTCTGTTGTGCCGGCGGATATTTTTGACATTGCGGCACAGCTTGTGTGCAAGATGGAAATCGCCCGTGGTCATGGTGGCAAAAAATTCTTCTTCAAGGAATTCAAGAATGGCGCGGAAATCAACTTCCCGGTGCTGGATAACCAGGCTGATCAGCAAGACCTCGATAATATCTTCGCTGAAATTCCGTTTTTCCTCTTGTTCGATGAGAGACTTCAGGGCCGCCTTTTCGCGCGGGTCGGGGTCGGACAGGGTAATTCCCTCCGTGGTCAGGATCTGGCTCAGCGGCAAGGCCGTCGAGACCTTCGACTGATTGTGCATGCTCAAATCAACGGCGCCGGGGGCATCCCTGGAGGTGATATCCGCCGATGTTTCTGCGGATTCGCCGCCCGGCCGTGCCCCCGCCTGGTCGCGGGGAACCGTAAACCTCGAGAGATCAAGCTGAATCGCCTCCATGGCAAATATGTCCGCCGCTTCGTGGAGAATGTGGGAAAAATGAGCCTGCCACAGCGAGGTGACGATATCGCCGTTCGCGACCTCCCGGGCATTTTTGTGCTGATTAAGAAGAGAAAAAAGGGTCTTGATCTCGGAGAGTTCGATGCCCTTGAAGAATTCCAGCCATAAGACACCGTCGCGGTTGAGAAGATAGGCGGGATTGTTTTCCTGAGCCGCTCCTTCGCCGAGGGCGATGCCCTGCCAGCAAAAGGTATTCTTGTCGATATCAAGCCGCAACGGGTTGTAATCGGCCAGGAACCTATCCAGGTTCTCTTTGAATTTCAAGAGATTGTTCCGGGAAGAGCTATGATCTTCAGGATACAACGAATAGAACTTGAAGGCCGCGTTCAGGGAGAGGACCACCTTGGCGGCGGCCTGCGCCTCTTTGCCGTTCACGGCGCCCGGGTTGGTATTTTTCTGCAGTTCCGTCATAACGTGATTCGTAGAATCTGTTCATCGTCGATGCCTTACAACAGTAACACCGCAATCCGCCGCAATACCGTAGGTTGGGTAGAGGAATGAAACCCAACCTACGGATCTACCATGTTCTCTTTATTATGAAATATCGCATAAGACGGTCCCCGTCAACCCCTGGTATTTTTTGCATCCGGGGCGGAAAACCCTGATTCGGACTTTCTGATGTGCAAGGATTGTCGTACTACTGTACAATAAACCGGTACGGAACGAGACCGGACAGGCGTGGTCCGCAACCCTCGGCACCGGCTCACCAAAAAAACCGGCCGACGGCAAGAACGAAAGACTTGAGATTTACATGAGCACACCACAATCCACGGAAATAATCAAATCGGATGCCCTTGAGGCCAATCTGAGGGAAACTGCCGGCGACGTGGTCGTCGATCCGGCATTTCAGCCGCTGCGTGAGGTCGTCAGCCGCTACCAGGGCCTTGCCGACAAGCTGGACACCCTGCTCTATGAGATCAGCCATCCCTACCGGAACTGGAAGTTCATCATCCCCGAGCTGCGCGCCTTTGTCCTGAAAAACATAAACCATTATCAGCAGCACGAGCTGGGGCCCGAGTGCTTCGGCCTGTTTTGCCGGATTTTTCTCCAGGCCCTGGGTGATTGCCGAAAAAACGGCACCCTGGTGGCCCAGGTCATGGAGTCCATGCTGGCCTATGCGGACAAGCTGGTCAACAGTTTTGATCTCGACGGTTTGTTCCGCTATGAAAAAGAACTCAATACCTTCTTCGACCGCTTAACCGCCCTGGACGAGATGGACGGGCAGGTGATGAAGTACATGGTCCAGGGCCATCATCCCATGAAGAAGATGGCCGCCCGGCTGCTGTCCTTCAGCGCCGACCGCCGGGCAAGGCGGTTTGACTTTGCGCCGGTCGCCCGCCTCATGCACAAGGTGCTGACTCTGAACTACCGCTATTGGCTCGAGGAGGAAGATCCGCTGCCCTGGTTCCTGGAGCAGTGCGGCGACTATTGCCGCGACTGGCAGGCCGGCCCCTTCCTGGCCGCCATTTCCCATGAGCAATTTCGGAAATACCAGGCCGAGCTTGAACGGATCGATATCGACCGGGGCGCCCTGGCCGCGCTCCGCCGTCTACTCGAACTGCCCAATCACATGGACATCGTCCGGCGCTATCGCGAGATCCCGGGCCGGCTGGCCGCGGATAACAATACCACGGCGGGAAAGAACTTCGAGGAGAACCGCAAACTGCTCTTCCTCTTTCGGATCATGGATACCGCCGGGCTTTACCTTATCCACGAGGAGACCCTGCGCGAGATCAACCGCAGCCTGGTCCGGCTCATCCGCAAGCAGAGCTTTGAAGAGATCGAGCAGTTTTTCGTCACCACCTTTCACCTGCTCAAGGCCAATGTCCGGCGCTATCCGCATACCTCGCTGCAGTGCATCCAGTTGATCGGCCGCGAGGTCTTCAAACGCGGCAACTCGCGCCTGGTCGAGGCCTTTTTATGGGAGGCGGTGCGCTTCGGCTTCCAGTACGCCAATGTTACGGGGGTGGACGAGGACTGGCAGCCCATCACCAATCCGGCGCACCTGACCAATATCCGGGTCTGGCTCAACCTGATCATGCAGGAACCCAAGTGGTGTTCGACCCTGTTTTCCGCCCTGATCATCAACCTGAAGCTCTCCGGCACCTGCGTCAAGGATACCGACCTCTTTCAACGCGATATCACCGACCTGCTCAATCATCCCATCGAGCCGATCTACAACCTGGCCAAGCAGTTCACCAAGTTGATGCCGGTATTTTTCAACGAGATCGGCGCCGAGGGCGAACTGCGCGACGTGTCCACCGAGCTTGACGAGCTGCACAAACGCCGCGACCTGTTGATCCATTTCCTGCGCAAACAGAGCCATGTGGAGTCAAGCAACCTCATCGTCGATTTCATCTGGGCGATTTTCAATTTCTGGCAGAGCCGCGACAAGGAGGTGCTCCGGCCTTTTCTGCCGGACGAGGTGTACCGGCAGGTGGAGACGACCGGACCGTTTATCGACGAACAGCATCGCCTGATCAACCGTATCCGCGAGGAGCTGGATTTTGACACGATCCAGTGCCTCCTGAAGTGGGATGAAGGGGAGCGGCAGGCCTACCTGGAACGGCAGCAGGATATTTCACAGGGTGAGCGCCGCCGCTTCGAGCTGCTGGTCAAGATGCTCAAGCTGCTCAACCAGAAATACAACCTCGGCCTGCAGGAACTGCGCAACCAGTTGCACCAGGCCGCCCAGACCGGTTTCCCGGAGATGGAGGCCCTGCTCAATACCCTGGCCGACTGCGACACCTACACCTGTCTCGGCGTGCTGCTTGATCATCTTGAACGGCTCAAGGATATTATTCTGAGCGCTGAGAAGTTCCCGCCCAAGGAGGAAATTTACCACAAGCGCCACATTGCCGTGGATATTCCCTCGGTGTACGGCCGTTACAGCGAGCGCAAGTTCGACGCCCTGGGCCTGACCTTCCGCCTGGAAAACCTGGCCGGGATCTACCTGGAACAACTGGACGAGACCATCAATCTCTCCTTTATCACCCAGGCCACCTTTATCAGCATCACCAGGTGCCTGAAACTCTACCTGCGGGCCCTGAAGGTCGACGGCATTATCAGCCGCCGCCTGGACACCTATGCCAGCCTGCTGACTTCGGCCATCGGCATCAAGCGGTTTTCCTACACCCAGTATCTCGACATCTTCCGCGGTCTTTCGGAAGGGGTCAAGGACATCATCTACGCCTATTACACCAATATCCATCAAGACAACCTGTCCATCATTATTCCCCAGATCGGCCGGGACAACCTGCTGACCAAGTACCGCTCCCACTGGGACGATAACGACCTGCCGACGACGGTGCACCGGCTTTCCGAGTCGTTTTTCAGGGATTTGATCGCCACCACCTTCGGGCTGCAGCATCTCGACAACTTCATTACCCGGATCATCCAGACCCTGGGGGCTCAGAAGGACATCCTGGACGCCAAGGACCTTGACCTCCTGATGACCTATAACCCCGAAAAGACGATCAGTTCCCTGTACAATGAAAACCTGCGCACCCATAACCTGATCCATCTCGGCAACAAGGGCTTCAACCTGATGGTGCTGGCCGGGGACGCCAAGCCGGTGCCGCCGGCCTTTATCATTACCACGGAGATTTTCAGGTGCTGGCAGGCGGTGCAGCGGTTTGACCGGGCCCGCGACGAATTCATGCAGCGGCTGCGGGACTCCATCAGCAGCCTGGAGCAGCAGACCGGCATGGTTTTCGGCTCGCCGGAAAATCCCCTGCTGCTCTCGGTGCGCTCCGGCTCGGCCGTATCCATGCCGGGGATGATGAGCACCATTCACAATGTCGGCCTCAACGAGGAAATGGTGGAGGAGTATGTCCGCAAGAGCGGGCGGGAGTATTTCGCCTGGGACAATTACCGGCGTTTCCTGCAGTCATGGGCCATGGCCAAGGGCATGGGGCGCGAAGCCTTCCAGGGATTGATGAACGCGCACAAGCAGCAGTACCACGTGCTTTTTAAACGGGAATTCTCACCGCCGCAGATGCGGGAACTGGCCCTTAAGTACAAGCATCTCGTCCTTCACCTCGGCTTCGGCGTGCCCGAAGACCCCTGGCTCCAGCTCATCGGGGCCGTGGAGATGGTCCTCGGTTCCTGGAACACCCGCAAGGCCTGCGAATACCGCCGCCTGATGGCGGTATCCGATGACTGGGGGACGGCGGTCATTATTCAGACCATGGTCTACGGCAACCTGGGACCGGAAGCGGGAAGCGGCGTCCTGTTTACGGCCCATCCGTACCGCAAAGTCCGGCGGGTGGCGCTCTGGGGGGACTACGCCCCGGGCGACCAGGGCGAGGACATTGTCTCCGGCCTGGTGACCAGTCAGCCCATATCCGTGGAGCAGGCCGAGCTTGACGGCCGGTCCGTGGAAAATTCTCTTGAGCGGCGCTTTCCGGCCATCTACCAGGGCCTGCTGGATATCGCCCGCGACCTGGTCTACACCAAGGACTGGAATCCGCAGGAGATTGAATTTACCTTTGAAGGGCCGAAGACGGAGCAGCTCTATATCCTGCAGACCCGGGACATGATCACCATCAAGACCAAGGAACGCTTCAACGTTTTTGTCGACGACAAACCCCTGGACGACGTGATCCTCGGCAAGGGCATCGGGGTGAGCGGCAGCGCCGTTGCCGGCCGGGCCGTCTTCACCGAGGACAATATCCGGCAGCTGCGCAGTGAAGATCCGGCGGCCTCGCTGATCCTGATCCGCCAGGACACCGTGCCGGAAGATATCCGCGAGATCTCCCTGGCCGACGGCCTCCTTACCTCGCGCGGCGGTCAGACCTCCCATGCCTCGGTGGTCGCCACCAGGCTGGAAAAGACCTGCGTGGTCGGCTGCCGGGACCTGCGGGTGTACGAGACCGGCGAGTATGCGGAAATTTCCGGTCACCGGATCAATTTCGGCGACCCCATCTCCATTGACGGCCGGTCCGGCCTCTTGCTCAAGGGGATCATCCCGGTGAGGGAAGAGGTCCACATCCTGCCATTCTGATGTAAGCCGCGACAGGCACCACATCTTCACGCGGTCGCCCCCGACCGCATAGGAAAACTATAGCGAACGGGAGCGACTACGTAAATCTGCGGCACCTGTCGCGGCTTACAAATAGTGCGGACAGGCACCACATTTTCACGCGGTCGCTCCCGCCCGCATAGGGAAACTATAGCGAACGGAAACGACTACGTAAATCCGGGGTGCCTGTGGCGGCTTACAAAACAATTCAGGCCGGCGAAACGATGTTGGCGTCGCCGGTGGCCTTTATCTTCAACTTCTCCGCAAAGTCGAGCATGCGCTTGACCGAGACCATGGCCCTTTTCCCCAGCTCCGGCTCCACGTAAACCTCGTTGTCCCCGGTCTCCAGGGCATGGGCGAGGCCGGCGAGGCCGTTCATGGCCATCCAGGGACAGTGGGCGCAGCTCAG
This sequence comes from Deltaproteobacteria bacterium, assembly GCA_013151365.1. Lineage (GTDB taxonomy): Bacteria > Desulfobacterota > Desulfobulbia > Desulfobulbales > Desulfobulbaceae > BMS3Abin13. The sequence continues at coordinate 1,168 of JAADIK010000090.1, read as the reverse complement.
GCAGCTGGCGCCGGTGCCGCCGGTCGGGGCCTCCATGAAGCGCTTGCCGGGCGCGGCCTCTTTCATTTTATGGAAAATACCAAGGTCGGTGGCCACGATGAACAGGTCGTTATCCAGTTCGGTGACCGCCTTGATCAATTGGGTAGTGGAACCGACGACGTCGGCCTGGTCAATCACGTCCATGGGCGATTCCGGATGCACCAGCACGGCGGCTTCGGGATAGCGGCGGCGGAGACTGCGGAGTTCATCGGCCTTGAAAGCGTCATGGACGACGCAGTATCCCGGCCAGAGCAGCATGTCCGCCCCGGTTACCTTCTGAATATAGTCGCCGAGATAACGGTCCGGCGCCCAGATAATCTTTTCCCCTTTGTCGTGCAGGTACCGGACGATCTTGGTGGCGATGCTGGAGGTGACCACCCAGTCGGCGCGGGCCTTGACCTCGGCGCTGGTGTTGGCGTAGACCACGACGGTCCGGTCCGGATGGGCATCGCAGAAGGCCTTGAAAACGTCGGCCCGGCAGCTCAGGTCCAGGGAGCACTCCGCTTCGAGCGAGGGCATGAGGACCCGTTTTTCCGGGTTCAGAATTTTGGCGGTCTCGCCCATGAAGCGGACCCCGGCCACCACGACGGTGTCGGCGGCATGGGCATGGCCGAAGCGGGCCATTTCCAGCGAGTCGGAGACACAGCCGCCGGTCTCGTCGGCCAGGATCTGCAGGTCATCGTCAGTGTAGTAATGGGCCACCAGGACCGCATTTTTCTCTTTAAGCAGCCCCTTGATGCGGCGGATCAGCTTGTCCTTTTCCGCGCCGCTCACCGGCGGGGCGGGTTTGGCTTGCGCGACAAGCCTGTTAATCAGGTCCTGGTCAATGGTTATGGTTTCGATTATTTTCATAATGGCTGTCGGGTTATGATTTAAAGTGGTTTTAATACTCAGTTGCGGTTGAGCCGCCTTCCGATCGTTGGGTTTCGTTCCTCAACCCAACCTACCATGGTTGCAAAGGTTTCATCATGTTCGTAAACTTCAGGCGAAACCCAACAGAGGTGCTAATGAGCAGTCGCCGGGGCCGCCGGCCGGGCCGCGCCGGTATCGAGCCGGATCTCGGGGCTCCAGTCGAGCCAGCTGCTTTCACTCTTTGCCCGGAGGGTGAAATGATCGCCGTCCTCTGCCC
>JAADIK010000058.1 GCA_013151365.1 Deltaproteobacteria bacterium | reverse complement strand
ACCAGATCCATTTATACATCACCATATCACCATAAAATTTTAAACAACTCCCCTGCCCCGCTTATGCCCCGTCAGATAGCTGGTCACAGGGCGCGGCACTCTGCGTTATTACTTGTACCCAAGGCGGGCGATGCCCACAACCCAAATCAACTTCCAGCGTATCTGTTTCCAGGCTGTTGCTGTTAGGCTGTTAGGCTGTGGGCTGTTAGGGTAGGGCTAATAGCCTTTAGCCTAAACAACCTACTGGTTTACATAAATAAAACATGACCAATTTTCTTGTTTTTTTATGACAGGAATTCAGGAGTAAGGCACTAACGTCAGGCAAGGACGGCGGGCTGCAAGGCATCAAGGCGCGGCGCCCCTTCGTCATCGATCAGGTGTCCGGCGGCAAGCCAGGGGACCTGGAGGACCACGGACAGATCAAAGGTCTCCCGGAACAGCTCTTCCAACAGGGACATGGCCTTCTTGCTGGTCGAGAAAAAAAACAGGGACCCGTCCGCCAGGTTCCAGCAGACATCATAAACCGCCGGCACCGGCACCGATTTGCGGGCCAGCTGGGTGCGGACCCGCTCTTTTATTTCCAGACGGGCACTGCGGCCGAGCCGGGGGATCTGCCGCTCCCGCTTGAGCCGTTCTTCTTCCTTGAGGACACATTTTTTCAACACGGCCGGAGAGACCTTGCGCTCGTCAACCCGCATGGACAATACCACATAATCACCCGCTGCATAGGAGCCATAGGCAAAATCGGCATCAAACATGCTGGCCACCGACACCCAGCCGATGGAATATTCGTCCAGGGTGTCATCAATATCCCGAAAGCTGTGGGCCGCCACCCGCTCTGCCACAAAATCCCAGAACGATTCCGGCAGTTCGCCCTCAACGGAAAAACGCATAAACGATGCGGAACCTGATAAAAATCCCATAATCACACCTTCTTGTTCCCGAAACAATGATACGGTAAGCCGTCACAGGCACCCCATCTTCACGCGGTCACTCCCGCCCGCATAGAGGGACTATCGGAGTCTCCCTTCGGTCGCTTACCTGCGAACGGAAGTGACTACGTAAATCTGTGGCGCCTGTGGCGGCTTACCGGTTGGATGTAAGGAATAGCGTAGAGTTTCATACCCTGTGACCAGTTACATGATACGGCATTACGCCGACCAGCTCCTTGCCGACCCCCTCTTCATATAGCAAACATGGCCGCCGGCAACAAGGAAATTAGAATCTGCGCCGCCCAACCTCTGAACAGTTACAGTTCGGTCGAAAATCAACGATGTCGACTCCTCCCCGAGGGAGGTACGAAAAAAAACGGGAAGAGTTTTGCATATTTTCCATTGACACAGTATAGAGAAAAGTGTAGTAAAACTTCTTCTTAAAGAAGGGTCGTTAACTCAGTTGGTAGAGTATCTGCCTTTTAAGCAGAGAGTCGCGCGTTCGAGTCGCGCACGACCCACCAGAACGAATAACGGTTCTTGTCCCCATCGTCTAGTCAGGTCCAGGACACCGGCCTTTCACGCCGACAACACCGGTTCAAATCCGGTTGGGGACGCCATTTATAATAAAAAAAAGGATTGGCAAAAATATCGCCAATCCTTTTTTTTATTTTCATCGCTCTTTTCAGTCCTCACCACAACTTTCGGCCGAACAAATAATTTTACTCCAACCAGTTTTCTACAATCAACCCAGAAACCCTTGAAAATTCAGCTATGTTTACGGTTACAGCGATATTAGAAAATTTCTTCCGGTTCAACAGGGGAATCTTTTCTCTCGGGGAAATCTTCATCCATTGGTTTCCATGTGGCCAGCAATTCAAGCAGGCTGTTTTTGGGTACCGGCTCTATGATTAGTCTGCCGCCATCCTTACGGATAATGGCCTCATTACCTTCCAGTTCAAACTCTCGCGGAATTCGTAGCGCCTGATTCAGACCGTTGCGAAACAGGCGGACATGTCGTTGTTCTATCGACACAGTTGTCTCCTGACAAAATACCATCTAGCATATACAACAGCACGCGCCAAGATTGGCGACTTGTCAATCTAAACGAAACGGCCACGATTTCACACTACAAGCTAGCAAAAACACCGAAAAACCCGCGGTTCCCGTCAGCTCACGGCTTGCCGAGCCCCAGGGGCGCGAGGAGTTCCCGCTCCACGTCTTTTTGCACCTTTTGGGGCGACTCGTTCGCAAGCTCCGCGCAGAGGGCGGTCAGGGTTTCGGCCCGCCTGCCGGTCTCCCGGCGGCAGGTTGTTCGGGCCTGTTCTATGAGCAGCCAGTCGCCCGTCTCCAGAAAACTGAAAAAGGCCTCGCCGATCTCCGGGCAAAGGAGTTTTCGCAAACCGCCGAGAAACGAAATATACAGGGACAGGGACGCCTCCTTCTTTTCGGCGACAATATGGCCGAGCAGGCCCCGGGCATGGGTGTCGGCCAGCACATCCTTGATGGCCCGGGCCAGGAACTCGATGAGCGAGCCGGGAAAAGCCGCGACGATCTGTTTCAGGGTGGCGCTGGCAAGCGGCTGCTCCTGCAGCTCGCCCAGCTCATGATAAATAAAGGTGGGCATCTCCTCGTCGACCAGATGATCCAGCTTCTCTATGAGAGACTGCCGGTCCAGGAGGCCGTCGTTGCCGAGAAGGCCATACAGGCCGAGGGCATGCTGCAACGATTTTTTGGCGGCGGGCAGGAGTTCATTGATCTGGTCGCAGAGAAAAAAACGAACCTGCTCCCGGCGGATTATAATGGTTCCATCCTGCACCATGGCCGGGAGGCCGGAGAGCTCCCGGGCTTTTTCCCGGCCCAGGATGACCACCGGTTTCCGGTCCACGGACTTTCGGACCAGGACCTCGGCCAGGAAAAAGACCGACTTCAGGGAGCGGCCGTAGCCGGCGCCGTACATAAAATTACGGTCCGCCAGGTGGGCGTTCACCGTCTCCACGTCAAAGGGGTCGACGAGGCGGCCGTCGATGGGCAGCGGGTGATACTGCTCGTCCTTGAGGGATTCCCACAATTCCTCCCGCTCGGAGATCCAGTCCAGGACCACGTCGGGCTCCGGCTCTTCCCAGGGCTCGACATTCTCTTCCCATTTATAGAGATTACGGAGCTTGAGAATCAGGGAGCATAGAGAATAAACGCCGCTGTCCCGTGCATCCGAGATGGCGCAATTGCGTTGAATCGTCTCAAACAGGGAAGAATCAGGCATATCCGGCTCCGCTGCCCCCTTATTCCGGCACCACCCGGACCGCGCCCTTGTCCGCCGACGCGGCAAAGTAGGCGTACGCCCTGAGAGAGGCGGGGATGGGGCGCTCGCGCTCCGGCGTGAAGGCGGCCGCCCCTTTTGCCTCTTCCTCCTGCCGGCGACGCTCCAGCTCCTGGTCGCTGATCCGCAGGTTGATGGACCGTTCCGGGATATTGATATCGACGAGATCGCCGTCCCGTACCAGGGCGATAGCGCCGCCGCCGGCCGCCTCCGGGGAAACATGGCCGATGGACAGGCCCGAGGTGCCGCCGGAAAAACGGCCGTCCGTGACCATGGCGCATTCCTTGCCGAGATGTATCGACTTCAGGTACGAGGTGGGATAGAGCATCTCCTGCATGCCCGGCCCGCCCCTAGGCCCCTCGTAGAGGATAAAAACCACGTCGCCGGCCTTGATCTCGCCGTTGAGGATACCCTCGCAGGACGCCTCCTGGGAGTGATAAACCCGGGCCCGGCCGGTGAAGCTGAAGAGGGCCGGATCGACACCGGCGGTCTTGACGATGGAGCCGTTGGCGGCAATGTTGCCGTACAGGATCGCCAGGCCGCCGTCTTTGCTGTAACAGTGTTCCAGGTCCCGGATACAGCCGGATTCCCGGTCCAGGTCCAACTCGTCGTACATGGTGTCCTGGGAGCCCATGATCAGGTTGCGGCGACCGGTGCCGGCCGGCGCGCTCCTGTACAGCGCCAGGGCTTCCGGGCTCACCCCGCTCCGCTTGATATCATAACGGTCCAGGGCCTGGCCGAGACTCAGGCCGTCCACCCGCCGGACGCCGGTGTCGATCAGCCCGGCCCGGTCCAGTTCGCCGAGGATACCGAGAATACCGCCGGCCCGGTTCACATCTTCCACATGGTAGTGCGAACTGGGAGCCACCTTGCAGAGATTGGGGGTTTCGCGGGACAAACGGTCGATATCCGCCATGGTAAAGTCCACTCCGGCCTCGTTGGCGATGGCCAGCAGATGGAGCACCGTATTGGTGGAACCGCCCATGGCGATATCCAGGGACATGGCATTGTCAAACGCGGCCTTGGTGGCAATGGAGCGGGGCAGAACGGTATCGTCGCCATGACCGTACCAGGCCTCGCACATCTCGACAATGCGGCGGGCCGCGGTCTCGAAGAGGGCCTTGCGGGCGACGTGGGTGGCGACCACGGTGCCGTTGCCGGGCAGGGCCATGCCCAGGGCCTCGTTGAGGCAGTTCATGGAGTTGGCCGTAAACATGCCGGAACACGAGCCGCAGGTGGGACAGGCGGCCCGCTCGATTTCGGCGATTTCTTCGTCGCTGACCGAGGCGTCACCGGCCAGCACCATGGCATCCACCAGGTCGTAGCGTTTGTCGCCGATCACCCCCGCCTCCATGGGACCGCCGGAGATAAAGACGGCCGGGATATTGAGCCGCATGGCCGCCATCAGCATGCCGGGCGTAATCTTGTCGCAATTGGAGATACAGACCATGGCATCCACCTTGTGGGCGTTGCACATATACTCCACGGAATCGGCAATCAGCTCCCGCGAGGGCAGCGCATAGAGCATGCCGTCATGGCCCATGGCAATGCCGTCGTCAATGGCGATGGTATTAAACTCGGCGGCGAAACAGCCCTGCTCGTCAATGAGCGCCTTCACCTGCTGGCCGATTTCGTGCAGGTGCACGTGACCGGGCACCGTCTGGGAAAACGAGTTGACCACGGCAATGATCGGCCGGCCGATCTGCTCCTCCTTCATGCCGTTGGCCCGCCACAGGGCCCGGGCGCCGGCCATTCTTCTTCCCTGGGTTGTTATGCTGCTCCGCAAGGTCACTGTCATCCTGTCCTCCTTAAGAACCTGAAAAATCTTCTTCCGTAAGCAAGAAAACGTTCATTCGCCGCCTTCGCCGCTCCGGTTTAACTTTACAATTTTTGCCAACTTGTTAACATTTATGGACGCAACGGCCCCAAGCAGCGCTTGGTTTATACTGCATGGAATATCACCTCAAGCCGTCACGGATTCCGGTTTCAGGCAAACGGCCCGATCCGGGCGCTGCGGGATTGTTTACAGCCCCGCTCCCTGAGCAGTTTCACTGCAAGGAGGTGAAAAATCATTTTTTTCTTGTCTTTCATGACCAGTCAGCGATAGTACAATATGAGTTGTCCCTGTCAATTGCAATACGGTATCCATTATGAAACAACTGGAAATCAATTACTGGATCTCGGCCATGCTGGAAAAACACGAGCGGGTGTCGGACCTGAACGTCACCGTCGGCAAGCCCCTGCAGGTGGAAAGCGACGGGGTGCTGGTGCCGGTGGAGGTCCAGCCGCCGATCCGGGAGCTGACCCCCTTTCAAACCGAGGTGTTCGCCCTTAACCTGATCGGCACCAACCGCAGGCTGCTCGACGACCTGCTGCACAAGGGCTCCTGCGACCTCTCCTATTCCCCGAACGAGACGGTCCGTTTCCGGGTAAACGTCTTTTCCCAGAAGGGCCATTTTACCACGGTTTTACGAAAACTAGAAACGAAAATCCCCTCCATCACTGATTTAAACCTGCCCGCGGCCTTCAGCAAAATCGCCGCCGAACGGAACGGGCTGATCCTCTTCACCGGGGCCACGGGGACCGGCAAGACGACCAGCATGGCGGCGATCCTCAACCAGATAAACAAGGAACGGGCCGTCCACATCGTCACCCTGGAAGATCCGATCGAGTACGTCCATTCGCACAAAAAGGCCACCTTTAACCAGCGGGAGATGGGGGACGACTTCGACACCTTTGCCAACGGCCTGCGGGCCTCGCTCCGCCAGGCGCCCAAGGTCATCCTGGTCGGGGAGATCCGCGACCGGGAGACCCTGGAAATCGCCCTCACCGCGGCGGAAACCGGCCATGCGGTTTTTTCCTCCCTGCATACCATCGATGCCGGCCAGACCATCAACCGGATTCTCGGTATGTTCGAGCACGACGAGCAGCCGCAGATCCGCAACCGGCTGGCCGACACCATCCGCTGGATAGTCAGCCAGCGGCTCGTGCCCAGGATCGGCGGCGGCCGGATAGCCGCCATGGAGATCCTCTGCACCAGCCTCCGGGTCACGGACCTGATCCTCAACGGCGAAAGCGAAGACAAGACCTTTTACGATATCATCAAGGCGGGCTCGGCCCATAGTATGCGCACCTTTGATCAGCACCTGGTAAAGCTTTTTGAGCAGGGACTGATTACCGAAGAATCGGCGCTCATATACAGCTCGCACCGCAGCGAGATCAAACGCGGCCTGGATACCATTAAATCGGCCCGCGGCGAAAGCACCACGGATATCCACGAGCTGAGTATGCAGGAAGACGACAAGGGCCGTTACGGCAGGTAGCCGTAACGGCCGTTTATCTTTCGGAGATTGAACATGATTACCAGTTGTCCCCATTGCCGGAAAAAGCTGAAACTCGACAAGGCACAGCAGGCCAGACTGCAGCAGACCCTGAACGAGCTTGCGCCGGGCAAACGACTCACCATCAAATGTCCGAACTGCAAACAGCCCATCAGGGTTGCCGCCAACGGCACCTCTGAGGCAAACGGCGCCACGGCCGTCCAGCCGCCGGCGCCGCCCGATATTGAATGGCTCCGAAAAGAACGCTTCCCGGATGAAGAAAAGATAGAAGATGTGCCCATGGCGCTTCTCCTCTATCCTGAAAACAGCGGCAGAGACGCGGTTCGTGAAGCCGTGGAGCAGGTCGGCTACCAGGTCTTCGTCGCCAAGACGGTCAAGGAGGCCAGGGACCGGATGCGCTTTGTCAACTTTGCCTGCGTCACCCTGCACAGCCGTTTTGAAGGCGAGAGCCTGGAGGACTCCTCTTTTCATGCCTATATGCGTGACATGGCCATGCAGAGACGCCGTTACATCTTCTACATCCTCATCGGCCCGGAATTCCATACCCTCTATAATCTCCAGGCCCTGGCATCGAGCGCCAACCTGGTGGTCAACGAAAGAGACGTCAAGCACCTCGATGTGGTACTCCGTAAAGCCATCCCGAGCTTCGAAGAGCTGTTCAGCCCGCTCCTTGAAAAAATGGGCGTTTTCGGAAAAGGTTAACATCCCGTATTCAGCCCGCTCAAACCGGCGGTTATTCCCCTGCGGAAAAAGACAGTTTTTCAGGATGAAACAGTTGTTTTTCCCTAATGACTCTGGTAAGAAGATCACTTTGGGGCATGGTCTCAACCGGGGCCATGCCAAGCTAAACCTTTAACCCTTTAATTGAAAACGGCCGGGCGATCCCGGTCAACAGAGGAACAGTAACCCATGGCTACAAATGCAACTCAGCCCGTTCACGCGGCGGAAATGGCGGAAATCAACGACAGCGAGGAGATGAGCTTTGCCGAACTCTTTGAGCAGGAAGACAACAACACGGTAATCGAGGTAGGGGCGGTGGCCACCGGTACCGTCGTCGGACTCAATAACGATATGGTACTGCTCGATGTCGGCGACAAGGCCGAAAGCTATATATCCCTTGCCGAATTTCGCCACGAAGATCCTGATCGTGAAATCAAGATCGGCGACAAATTCGAAGTCTTCATAGAACGCCGCAAGGACGAGGGCGGCCTGCAGCTCTCGCGTGAAAAGGCCATTGCCATTAAAGTCTGGGAGAAAATAGCCGAAATTCAAGAAGAAGACGGTACGATCGAGGGCCGGATCGAAAGTCGGGTCAAGGGCGGCATGTCCGTTGATGTCGGCGTACCGGCCTTCCTGCCCTATTCCCAGATTGACCTGCGACCGGTCAAGGACCTGGACGGCCTTATCGGTCAGACCTTTGAGTTCAAGGTGCTCAAATTCAACCGCAAACGCAACAACGTGGTCATTTCCCGCCGGGCCATTCTCGAAGAAAAGCGGGCCAAGCTGCGCGAAAAGATGTGCTCTTCCCTGGAAGAGGGACAGACCATCCGCGGCGCTATCACCAATATCACCGATTACGGTCTGTTCATCGATCTTGGCGGCATGGACGGACTCTGCCATATCACCGACCTCTCCTGGGGCCGGGTTTCCCATCCCTCCAAGCTATACAGCGTCGGCGAGGAAATCGAGGTCAAGGTCCTCAAATATGACAAGGAGACGGACCGGGTTTCCCTGGGCGTCAAGCAGCTCAAGGAAGATCCGTGGGCCCGGGTGCCGGAACGGTATCCGGTCGGCTCCACCGTAACCGGCAAGGTTGTCTCCATCACCGATTACGGTGTCTTTGTCGAACTGGAAGAGGGGGTCGAGGGACTGGTCCATATCTCTGAAATGAGCTGGTCCAAAAAACCGCGCCATCCCTCGAAAATGGTCAGTGTCAGCGACGAAATCCAGATCAAGGTCCTCAAGGTCGAGGCGGATACCAAGCGCATTTCACTCGGCATGAAACAGATGCTGCCCAATCCCTGGGAGGTGGTCGAAGAAAATTACCCGGTCGGCTCGATCATCGAGGGCAAAATCAAGAATATCACCGATTTCGGTATCTTTATCGGCATCGAGGAGGGTATCGACGGTCTCATTCATGTCTCCGATCTTTCCTGGACCGAGCGGATCAAGCATCCGTCCGAGAAATATGCCAAGGGTGAAACCATCCAGGCGGTTGTCCTGAAAATCGACAAGGAGAATGAAAGGTTCTCCCTGGGCGTCAAGCAGCTTGAGCCCGATCCGTGGCAGGCCGCGGCCAACAAATACCCCACCGGCACCACGATCGACGGTATTATCACCAATGTCACAGACTTCGGTATTTTTGTCCAGCTCGAAGAGGGCATCGAAGGCCTGGTGCATGTGTCGGAAATCAGTAGAGAGAAGATCGATACTCCGATCGGCATGTTCACCGTGGGCGATCCGCTGAAGGCGATGATTATCAGCGTCTCTCCCGATGATCGCAAGATCGCCATGTCCAC
>JAADIK010000052.1 GCA_013151365.1 Deltaproteobacteria bacterium | reverse complement strand
ATAACCGGCGGCACCAAGACCAGGTAGACAGTCAGTGGATAGTCAAGCCCGACACTGACCCCGAGGACATAAAATGCGGCCATGGCCAGGAGATGAGTCAGGACCGAGAGTCCGAGTTGAGTTCCCATGGAGGACGGGGTTGAATACACCTGGAAGTAACGTTCCGACAGCTGCCCCAGGTAACCGAGCCATTTCCCCCGGCTGAAGAGGCTGAAGCGACGCAGGTAAAAGAGCAGGACCAGGCCGCTCAGGAGCAAAAGAAGAATGACGAGCAGGGCATAGTAGACCCTTGGCGGCAGCAGTGTTCTGTCGATAAGCAGGGCCCCGATATTGAGGATCAGGAGACCGGCCAGGCCGACGATCCGGTCGATGAAAACGCCGTAGAAGCCGTCGAGTGCCGATTCCTGGACGTGCGCGCAGTCAAGAATGCGTACCGCGTCGCCGCCGATACTGGTTGGCAGCCCCTGGTTAAAGAACGCCCCCTTGAAATAGCTTTTGAGGAAAAAGAAAAAGGGTTGCGAGGAGCCGATTCTGCGCATGATTAGAAACCAGCGAAAAGAGGAGACGCAGGTGCTGCTCAGCTGCAAGGCGATAGCCGCGGCCAGGACCGCCGGGGAGAGCCGGGCCAGGGATGCCATGGCCGCCTGCAGATTGACACTGCGGGAGATCAGGAAAAACAGGCCGGCGGTAACGCCCAGCTTGATAATGAATTTTACCGGGAGTTTTCGTCCGGTATGTTTTTGCAGACCCTGCATGGTTTAAATCCTGCGTCCTCTGCCACTCGGGCATCTTTGAATTTAATGGTGCACTGTTCGCAATCGTAATGCATGCATCCCGGCCGGTGGTAGAGACGATTGACGGAATCGGCGTGAATCGGCATGTCTGCCGTTTTTTGTTCGGCCTGCCGGGATAGGTGCCGCGGCCGCCATTGCAGCAGGCGGATTGCCGGCCGGCTGACAGACGATATGACAAGCGGCACGATATAATTATAAACATTGGCCACCCGGCTCTGGATCCATTCCGACAGGATCGGTTTTTCCCGTTCAACGCGGCTGAAGATCAGGATGGTCAGGCCGAGAAAGAATATATTGGGCAGCCACATGCCGGGGATGACCGGGAGCAGCAGGTTCTCGCAGAGGACCCGCGCTACGGTAAACGAGAGATAGTAGAGAATGAAAAAGGCCAGTCCCAGCGGTATGCCGATGGCCCGCTTGCCCGGACCGGCCTGCAGCCCGAGGGGCAACCCCAGCAGGCTGAGAATAAAGCAGCCGACCGGCAGGGAGAGGCGGTGATGAAATTCCGTCAGAAAGGATATTCCCTTCTTGGTTTTCCGGCCGTATTTATCGGCCGCCTGCAGGAGCTGGCTTTGCGACATCTCCCCCTTGCTGATCCGGGTGATATCGTCGCCGTCGATGCGGGTCGGCGGCCGGATCGGAATCTGGATCTGATAACGATGAAACTTGATCACCTGGTTATCGGCCCCGTCGGTATGGTGTAACGTCCCATTGTTCAGGACAATGGTCACCCGCATTTTTTTTATATCGGCCTCGAGATGACCGCTTTGGGCCATGGTGATAACGGGCTGCCGGCGGTTGCGCATGTCGGAAACATATACCCCGTGCCAGCCCTTGTTTTTGTCAATCCTGTCGACATAGATCACCAGGTCGCCGAGGGCCTCGGTGAATGTTTTTTCCTGGAGCCCCTTTTCAATTTTTTCCTTGGCTAATTGAAACATCAGCCGGCGCATGGCCACCTCGCCGGCAGGAATGAGGTGGACGGAAAAAAAACCGGTCAAGGACGAGATCGCCAGGGCAACGAAGATGACCGGCGGCAGCAACTGGCGGAGACTGATGCCGCACGCCTTGAGACTCAGGATTTCCCGGTCGTTGGTCAGCCGGGTAAAACCGATAATCACCCCGGTCATGCTGGCCATGGGAATGACATAGAGCAGCATGTGGGGAAAAATATAGGCGGAAAGCCGGATAAAATCGGCAAAACCGATTCTAAGTTCGAGCACCACATTCAGCAGGGGGATAAGGCGGACCAGGAAGAATACGCAGTAGAGGATGAGAAAACTTGCGTAAAAAGGAGCAAGCATCTCCGTGGCGATATAGCTGTACAGTAGCAGGGGCAGAGAACTGGTTCTCGACATGAATAGACTGTGCCGCTCAAATAATATTAGCGCCCGGCCGGAAACGGTCTTTTTGCCCGATCTCGGCGTTATGCGAAAAAAATAATCCTCGGAATATCATTTATATGCCTGTGGTTATTTTTTTCGCATGCCTTGATCTCGAACAAAAATCCTCGTTTCCGGACGGACACAAGTTAGCGCCCGGCCCCGGTTTCGAGGTTGCGGGCCGGGCAAAGCTGGTTCAATACGTCGTTGATGTTCATATCGATCCAGTGCTGATCCCACCACTCGAGAGGGGTGACGAAAATACCGTGGATCAGCATGCTGAAGTGGAGATGGTCGCCGCCCGCCATACCGGTTGCGCCTGAATGAGCGATGACCTCGCCTTTCTCAACCATTTCGCCGGGACTGACGTCGAAACGGCTCAAGTGGGCGTAAAGACTGTAGACCCCCTGGCCGTGGTCCAGGATGATGGCGTTACCGTAAATGCCCATATATTCGGCCATAACGACTTTGCCGCTGTTGGCCGCTTTTACTGCGGCATGGGCGATGGAGGCGATATCCATACCGAGATGCACCTGGTGGTCAATCGGCTGGCCGTGATAGAAATAGGTGCGCTGGTCGGCAAAACCGGCGCGGGTTTCTCCGTCCATCCGCAGGAATCGATTTTTCCAGAGCTGTTTCGGCACGGGGTTGCTGCAGACCTCCTTGATCTGCCGGGCGTTTATTTTACGCACCTCGTTATTGACAAAGAGATACTGGTCCAGCAATGAGCCTTTCATTTCAGGGTAATGCTCTTTGAACTTCGGCATTTTCCTCTTGAGAAACGCATCGCCGATATAGATCTGATCCTTTTTCAGCGGCACGTTTTCCAGGTCCATGGAAAAGAAGGCCTTGGCCTCGTTCCCGGCCCGGTCCGTGGCGACAACCATGCTGTTTCCCAGCTTTTTTGTGCTCCAGGGCAGCGCGATATAGGCTATGCGCCTGTTTTTCCGGCCATCAAGCGGGAAGCCCTGAAAAAAAACGCCATTCACGATCACCCCTTGTCTGGCTGCCGGTTCCGACAGGTCATAGACCACAATGCCGCAGCCGCCCGGCCTGATATAGTGCGGCGTATATTGCAGGGCGATCCTGGGCGGCTTGGTATCAATGAGCACGGCATAGCGGCGAATAGTTTCATTGCCTTTGAAAAATCTGTTCAGGGAAAAATCATCTGCGGTGACGACCAGTTCGGCCCGGCCGTCCTTGACCTTGATTTTTTTGCTGTCAAAGAGGATCGAGCCGCTGAAATCGGTGGGGCCGGCATCGTAAAACCAGGACTGCCGGGGAAAAGATTTTGCATAAAGCCTTATGGGTTTGCTCTCTCCCTGCTGCTCAAGGGTGATGGTAATCGAGCGGATACCGCTTTTTTTGTCTATAACCTGGAAGGGGATGGACGTCTTCCGGCCAAGAAACTGAACCTCCTGCGGCACGGTAACCAGGGGCTTTTCGGTTTCAAAGAGGATCAGACCTCCTCCCGCCAGGGTTGCGGCAATGACGACCAGGAGAATAAACAGCAGAAAACGGCCGAAGTGGGTTTTATTTTTTTTCCGCGAGAATTCTCTGAGCCTGTTGTGTCTTGTCATATTTATATACCTTGGTCTCCGCCGTATCCGGGCAGGAATTTTTTCCGGGTTGTTTCGGTTGTTTTCCGGGGGGCCGTGCCGAGCCTATGCATTCCAGGCGATATTGTAGCGGCTGATATGAATATCATTGACCGGAATGACGGTAAGCTGTTTGCCGGTTTCCTGTTCAAGCATTTCAATACTCTGTGGTTCTTCCTGCAGGAGCATTTCCGCCACCCGGGGATGAACCTCGATAACGACGTTTTTGCCGCGGTTTTTAGCGGCATTCCGGGAAATTTTTCTGAAGATTTCGTAACAGATGGTTCGCCTGGATTTGATAAATCCTTCGCCCCCGCAATAGCAGCAGGGTTCGCACATCATCTGGTTCAGGTTTTCCAGGGAGCGTTTTCTGGTCATCTGCACCAGCCCGAACTCCGATATTTTTAAAATGTTGGTTCGGTTCTTGTCCTTTTTGATGGCGTCCTGAAAGGCCGTGAACAGGTCTTCCCGATGCTGCGCATTGTCCATGTCGATAAAATCGACAATAATGATGCCGCCGATATTGCGGAGCCTGATCTGGTAGGCAATCTCCTTGGCCGCTTCCATATTGGTTTTAAAGATAGTCTCGGCCTGGTCGTTCTTGCCGACATACCGTCCGGTATTGACGTCGATAACCGTCAGGGCCTCGGTCGTTTCGAGAATAATCGAGCCGCCGGACCGGAGCCATACCTTCTTGTCCAGGGCGCGGCTGATATCGACTTCAATGCCATAGGCTTCAAAGAGAGGTGTCTCCCGGTCGTAATGAATAAGCTTGTCCTGCAACTCGGGCGCAAAGATCTGCATGAAGGACAGAAGCCGTTCATAGACGGGCCTGGAGTCGACGACCAGTTGCTTGACATCTTCGGTCACCAGGTCTCGGGCCGATCTCAAGACCATGTCCAGGTCCTGGTAAACCATTTGCGGGGCGGCGACTTTGCAGCAATTCGAAGTAATTTCGTCCCAGAGCAAGAGCAGAAACTCCATGTCGGCTTCCAATTCGGCGCAGCTGGCATGTTCGGCCACGGTCCTGACGATAAAACCGATTCCGGGCGGCCGGAGTTGTTCTATTTTTTCCCGTAACTGCTGCCGAACATCCTCATCTTCAATCTTCCGGGATATGCCGATGTGATCGGTCAGCGGCATGAAAACCAGGTTGCGGCACGGCAGGGTGATATGGCAGGTAAGCCGGGCGCCTTTGCCGCCGATGGGTTCCTTGGATATCTGCACCAGGACGCTTTGCCCTTCCTTGAGAAGATATTGAATATTGGGCTGTTCGGCAGAGGCGTCATGAACCGCCGGTGCCGGCTCAACCAGGGAACAGGATATATCATTGCCCTGGACCGCGATGCGCCTTTCCACTTCCGCCGAGGAAATATGCACGTCATCCACATAGAGAAAACCGGCCCGTTCAAGACCTATGTTGACGAAGGCCGCCTGCATTCCGGGAAGGACACGCACGACCTGGCCGCAGTAGATGTTGCCGACCAGGCCTTTTTCCGCGGGCCGCTCAAGATAAAATTCAACCAGGTTGCCGCTTTCCACAAGGGCGACGCGGTTTTCATACGGCGTTGCATTGATCAGGATGTCTGTGTACATACAAGTAATACGTCCTTGCTGCCGCAGGGCGGAGCGGTACCTGGAACAAATTTAATAAACAAATTGATAAAGATAAAAAGTATATATCAGAATGTGTGATTTTGCCATAAGAAACCTCTCCGGGAGGGGGGCGCTTGATTATTGTCGGGGCCGGCCGGGGGAGGTCGAGTTTTATGTTAGATGCCGATGTTCCGGAAAAAAGGAGGATGGGGCGTGATCTCCGTCATTATCCCGACATATAACCGGGCATTGTTTCTCGAACGCAGCATCCGTTCGGTTGCCGAACAGACCAGGGCCTGCGGCGAACTGATTGTGGTTGATGACGGTTCAACCGACGACACCCGGTTGCGGGTGGCCGGTTTTGCCGCGCAAACTGATATCCCCGTGCTCTATATCCACCAGGACAACCGGGGTGCCGCCGCCGCCAGGAATACGGGGATAAAGGCGGCGCGGGGCGAGCTGCTCGCCTTCCTGGATTCGGATGACCGTTTTGTGCCGGAAAAACTGGCCCGGCAATTCAAGGCCATGCGGGATGAACCGCAGTACCTGGTCTCCCATACCAGGGAAACCTGGTACCGTCACGGTCGGATTCTCCGGCAGAAAAAGAAACATCAGCCGCCGCACGGCGAGATATTCAAGGCCTGCCTGCAGATGTGCATGGTCGGCATGTCCACGGTCATGGTCCGGAAAGAGCTGTTTGATCGTTACGGCATGTTTGACGAGTCGCTGCCCTGTTGCGAGGACTATGATTTCTGGCTGCGGGTCAGTGCCCGGGAAAAATTTCTGCTGCTTGACCGGCCGCTGACCTTGAAGGACGGCGGCCGCCGTGACCAGTTATCGGCCATTTACCGCCAGGGCATGGATCAATACCGGATCAGGTCTCTTGCCCGTCTGCTGGACCGGACTCCCCTGGACGCATGGCAATACGAGTTGGCGCTGGCTGAACTTGAACGAAAATGCGAAATATACGGCAACGGCTGCATCAAGCACGGCCGGCTGGCCGCAGGCCGGGCCTGTCTGGACCTGCCGCTGAAATATCGACGGGCGGCCGCGGCCGCCGGCACTCGCGGGACCACGTCCGCTTGCGCTTGCGTCCATCCGGATGATGATTATAAATAAATTTCAATTATCCTCCGGCGCGGTTATAATTGTGACATTGTAAAATACAACCTGGATCCGTGAGCGTTCGAGAACGGTGCAGATGCAAGTTCAAGCGGAGGACAATCGGCATGGCACATAGTAAAAAAGGGTCGGGATCATCATGAGCGGCATACCCAAGAGTTTTGACAAATTCCTTGACGAGATCGTAACGGCCCGGGAGCAGGACGGTTTTCTTTCCGTGCATGTGGTAGGGAGCGTCCTGACGCCGGACTTCAAGCCGGACCGTTCCGATATCAACTCCCTGGTCGTAGTGGCCGATATCAATCTGAAACTTCTGGATTTTTTTGTCTCGCTGGGGAAAAAGCATAAAGACGGCGGCGTTGCCGCGCCAATCCTCATGACGCCGGAATATATTGCGTCATCACTTGATGTCTTTCCCATCGAATTTCTCAATTTTCGCGAGATTCACCAGACCGTGTTCGGTGATGACGTCCTTGCCGCTCTACGGATCAATCCCGAACATCTGCGGTTGCAGTGTGAGCGGGAAGTGAAATCGAAGCTGCTCTGGCTGCATCAGGGGTATATCAGCGCCCTGGGCGACAGGTCTTTTCTGGTCCGGCGTCTTCTTGATTCCATCACCGGTTTTTTCCCGGTGTTACGGGCAATTCTTTTCCTGGGCGGCCGCGGGATGCCCCTGGCCTGTCACGATATCGTCACGGCTTTGCAGGATCTTATCGGCCTGGACGCCGACGTTTTCGAGACGGTTTTCCAGTTGAAAAACCGGGATAAAATACCCGGCGAGAGCGAGCTGGCCGATTGTTTCGTCCGGTATTACGAGGCGACCAAACGGCTGGTGGAGCATGTTGATGCGCAAGCTTAATTCCATTTTTCTCCTGGCCGTCTTTTTTCTTTGTCTGGCCGGGGGCGCAGCGGCTTCGACCCCGCCGCCTCCTGCCCGGCCGGCAAATTACGTGGTTGACCTGGCCGGGGTGATTAATTCGCGGACCAAACAGCAATTGGACAGCCTGCTCCACGACCTCGAGCGGAAGACCGGCGCGCAACTGGTTATTTTAACGGTTAAGTCACTGGACGGGGAGGATATTAACGGCTTTTCCATGCGGACCGCGGAACAGTGGAAACTGGGACAAAAAGGTAAGGATAACGGCGTACTCTTTACGATTGCCATGCAGGAGCGGAAGTATCGCTTCGAGGTCGGCTACGGTCTTGAGTCGATTCTGCCCGACAGCCTGGTCGGCACCATCGGCCGGCGGACCCTGGTGCCGTATTTCAAACGGGGCAAGTATTCCCAGGGGATAGCCGCCGCTGCCGGCGTCATCGTTAAAATTATCGGCAAGGCGAACAATGTGCAGCTGGCCGGCGTTGACCGGCTGCCGCAGCCGGTCACCAGGAACAAGGTCAATCCTTTTGCGATCGAGTTCTTTGTCCTCCTGGTGCTGTTCTTCATATTGCTCGCCGGCAGAAGAAGGCGGAGCCGGCTCGGAGCCCTGGGCGCCGCGCCGTTTATCATGGGCGGCTGGTCCGGCGGCGGCGGTTTCGGCGGCGGCTTTGGTGGTTTCGGTGGTGGTGGCGGCGGTGGTTTCGGCGGCGGCGGGGCCTCAGGCGGTTGGTGAGAGAGTTGGTTGTCCGTCCGAAACGGGGATTTTAAATAGCATTGGGGGAAAATATGAGCCAGGGGGTCAAGACAATTCTGGTCATCATCGGGGCGATAGCTGTCCTGGTGGTCGGGTCTATTCTTTGGGGTATTGGTCAGTACAACAAAATCGTGAGGATGGATGAACAGGTTAATGCCCAGTGGGCCCAGGTTGAAAACCAGCTGAAACGCCGCTTTGATCTCATCCCCAACCTGGTGGAGACAACCAAGGGTTATGCCAAGCACGAAAAAGACCTTTTTGAAAATATCGCCAATGCCAGGACCAAATATTTCCAGGCTAACCGCCGGGCTGATAAAATTCGGGCGGCGGGTGATTTTGAGCGGGCCCTGTCCAGGATTATGATGCTGCAGGAACGCTATCCGCAGCTCAAGGCCAACGAGAGCTTCTTAAAGTTACAGGACAGCCTGGAGGGAACCGAGAATCGAATCGCCGTGGAACGAAAACGCTACAACGATGCGGTAAGGGCGGTGAACACGTATCGGCGCACCGTGGTGGGACGTTTTTTCGCCGCGCTGGCCGGAGTCGAAAAGGCACAGTACTTCAAGCCGCCGGCGGCCGAGACCAAGGTCCCCAAAGTCAAGTTTTGACGTAAGTCGTCACAGGCACCCCATCTTCACGCGGTCGCTCCCGCCCGCATAGAGGGACTATCGGAGTCTCCCTTCGGTCGCTTACCTGCGAACGGCAGCGACTACGTAAATCTGTGGCGCCTGTGGCGGC
>JAADIK010000091.1 GCA_013151365.1 Deltaproteobacteria bacterium | reverse complement strand
GCCACAGATTTACGTAGTCGCTTCCGTTCGCAGGTAAGCGACCGAAGGGAGACTCCGATAGTCCCTCTATGCGGGCGGAAGTGACCGCGTGAAGATGGGGTGCCTGTGGCGACTTACGGTCAGCGGAGAATCCGGATCGCGTTGGCGACGGCGACCATGGTAACACCGACGTCGGCGAATACGGCTTCCCACATGGTGGCTTCGCCGAAGACGCCGAGGACAATGAACACCAATTTGACGCTCAGGGCGAGGACGATGTTCTGCATGACGGTGTTCCGGGTACGGCGGGCGAGCCGCATCCCGGCGGCGACCTTGGAGAGCTTGTCGTCCATGATAACGATGTCGGCGGTTTCGATGGCGGCGTCGCTTCCCAGCCCGCCCATGGCAATGCCGATATCCGCCAGGGCAATCACCGGCGCGTCATTGATACCGTCACCGACAAACGCGACTTTGCCCTGGTTGCCGTTTTCGTGCTGCAGCCCTTCGACCACCGCCACCTTGTCTTCCGGCAGCAACCGGGCATAGACTTCATCCACCCCCGCTTCCCGGGCAACGGCCTCTGCCACGTCCCGGCTGTCGCCGGTGACCATGACGATTCTCCGAACGCCCAGTTTTTTCAGCTCGCGAACGGCAGCCGCGCTATCTTCTTTGATTTCGTCGGCAATGACCAGGTAACCGGCGTAGGTCCGATCCACCACGACGTGGACCACCGTGCCCCTGACATGACAGGTGTCATGGTCGATTCCCTGTTCGTGCAGAAGCCGGTCGTTGCCCACCATGATCTCCAGATCGTCGGTCCTGGCGATGACACCGGCCCCCGCCTGTTCTTCAACCTCGCGGACAACCGCGGGATCAATGGTGCCTTCCCATGCGTCGCGAACAGCCGCGGCGATGGGGTGGGATGAATGGACTTCGGCAAGGGCCGCGTATTTCAACAACTCTTCCGGCCGGAAACCATTCCGCGTCACGATTTCGGCAACCTTGAACACGCCCTTGGTCAAGGTACCGGTCTTGTCCATCGCCACCACGGTCACCGCGGACAGGGCATCCAGAAAATTGGAGCCTTTGACCAGGATTCCGCTTTTCGCCGCTTTGCCGATGCCGCCGAAGTAGCCCAGGGGAATGGATAACACCAGGGCACAGGGGCAGGAGATGACCAGCAACACCAGCGCCCGGTAGATCCAGACCGGGTATGGGGCACCGGTGGCCAGCGGCGGCACCAGGGCGACCAGCACGGCCAGCAGCACCACAACCGGGGTGTAATAGCGGGCAAAGGTCGTGATGAATTGTTCTGTTTTCGCTTTTCTCGCAGTGGCATTTTCCACCAGCTCCAGGATCCTGGCAATGGTGGATTCGTTCAGTTTCTTCGTGACTTCGATGGTGAGCAGCCCGTTCAGGTTGACCGATCCCGAGAGGACGTCCTCCCCTGCTGTTACCGGGCGCGGCATGCTTTCACCGGTAAGGGCGGAGGTGTCCAGGCCGGACGAGCCGCTGATGACGATGCCGTCCACCGGAATCCGTTCACCCGGACGAACGACGATCCGGTGCCCCGGCCGCAGGTTTTCGGGATCGACCCGCACCACTTTCCCGTCCTCAAGCAGGTTCGCGAAATCGACCTTCAGCGCCAGGAGGGAGCGCACGGACCGCCGCGATCGATTGATCGCCTGGTCCTGGAAGTATTCACCCACCATGAAAAAAATCATGACGCCCGCAGCTTCCGGAAATTCACCGATGGCGAATGCCCCGAAGGTGGCGATGGCCATGAGAAAATTCTCATCGAACAGGTTGCCGCGGATGGAATTAAGAAAGGCGTTCTTCAGCACCTTCCAGCCCGCGAGCAGGTAGGCCGCAGCGAACACGACCATGAGCGCCGTCCCGTTCAGACCGTATCCGTACCGGAGAACCAGGCCCGGTACAAACAGGATGACGGCGGCGATCATGAACACCGGCAGCCGCCGGGAATCGTCACCGTCGTCCACGTGACCGGGGGCGGCTGCGTCCAGCACCCGGATCCCCGGTTCAAGCCGGCGGATTATCGCCCGGGCTTTATCCGCATCCCCTTCCAGCGTGACCTCCCGCTTTACAAAATTCACGGAAACGCGCTGGAAACCCGCTTTCTTCAAGGTGTCTTCGATTTTTGCCGCGCAGTTGGCACAATCCAACCCTTCAAGGCGCAGTTTTACAGGTTCAGCCATGAGCCGGTCCCTCTTCCATGTGTTCCATGGCGACCGACAGCAGGTCGACAATATGCTGGTCCCGCAACCGGTAGAACACGTTTTTGCCTTCTTTCCGGAAGGAAATAATTTTTCGGTCCCGGAGTATTCTCAGCTGGTGGGAGATGGCGGAAACCGACAGTTCGGCGATACTCGCCAGATCGCAGGTACACAGTTCCGCCCCGGTCAGGGCGTACAGGATTTTCAGCCGGGTGGGATTACCCAGGGCATCGAAAAAATCCGCTACCTCCAGAAGGGCCTCCCGATCGGGCACCCTCCGCCTGCCGGCGGCGATCCGGTCCCGGTGTTCTTCATGTCCCCTGCAGATTTCAGTCATTTTTTATCCTCATCATTTGAGCAACTATTCAACCATTAAGCATTAATATACGCACAAGGAACATAGCTGTCAAACGACAATCGAACCGCCAACCCACAGACTCCGGGGCAGGAGAAGATACCGGGACGGGGTTGCCCCGGCTTGTTTTTTACCTGGTCCGCTGCCCGGGAAGCAATGATTGTTGCCTGCCCGCCCGGAAGACCTCGATAAAAACGGCTAAGGGCAGGATTACGGCATTCCGTTCTGCTTCACCATTTGGATATCGGCGTCTTCGTGCAGGGCCTGGATGTAGGCCTCGCGCTTTTCTCTGATTTCCTTAATGCGCGGGACTTCCAGGTCACGCTCGATCTGACGCCGGACCTTTTTCTCTATTTCATCCGGACTTGTTCCCCTGGCGGCTTCACGTTCACGCAGCCAGCCGTACTCATCGCCATGACTGTCATAGTACTCATTTACTTCAGCCCGGCTGACCTTCTTCGGAACCAGCCCTTCCCGGCGATACAGCTCATCGATAACGGCCATCTTGGTGAACTTGTTCACCTCCCATTCTTTCTCCTCATCAGAGGAGGACAGCCCCATCTCTTCAATATCCTTTCTCATGCTGTCCGCTATCGCGGCCATATCATCGCTATCCGCAATCCCCAGCTCTTCGGCCTTCCCGACCAGGAGCGACTGGTCGACCGCCTGCTTCAGGAAATTCCTGTAGGTACTCTCAGGCAGGGAATCACCCGCCTGCAGAACGCCGGGGGCAATGACGTCGCCCATGGTTACCGGCTGGCCGTTGACCATTGCCACAACCTTCTTCGTGTCCGTCGCAACGCGGGGAAAAGACTCCTGCGAGTCTTCCTTGCCGGCAGACCGGGCCATCCCCCCGGTATCCAGGCCGCTCTCTCCCGGTTTTAGTTCGCGGTCCTTCCCGGCAACAGCAACAGATAAACGAACATCTTTCCCCCGGATACCGGCCCGCCCCGTCCCCGCATCCGGTCGGCGCGAACCTTCTATCTCCCTGGCGGTCAATGGTTCCTTGGGGGGCGTTTCGCTGGCTCTCTTTCGTACATCCGGACCGCTACCACCATGCAAGACAAAAAATACGGCAACCGCCGCCAACACCAGGAAACAACCGGCCAACAGTCTCTTATTCATATTCGTCTTTCCAGCCTGTGCTTAAAAAAAGGGGGATGAACAATATTCATCCCCCCGTAATAGTATTGTTTGTTTAATTGATGCGATGGTGCCTACAAGCCGGCTCCCAGCGTCACATCTGTTGTTGATCCAGCTGTCATACTGGCGGTACTACCTGCCAGCTCGCAGTGTCATATTTGTTGTCGATCCAGTAATCATTCGGCGGGGTGTCATCATTCAAATCGAAAGAGGTGAGGCCGTCACCATTACCCTTGACGATGTTCCTGCGAATCATATTGTCGGTATTCCCGGCAGCATTAAGGCCGTTTCCGGTATTATTCCGCACCACATTATTCCTGACCAGACAATAACTGATGTCGGTTATCCCGTCACCGGCGTTGCCGAAGACACGGTTGCGCTGATACACGCCCTGGGTATCTGCCGCGACCCCGTTGCCCTGATTATGCGCGGACAGGTTATTGGCCGCGAAATTGCCATAACCATTGCCATAGATCCCGTCGCCGGCGTTGTTGGTGGAAATGTTATTGGTTACGACGACCGAACTATTGTTTGAAGATATACCGTTACCGCCATTGCCGTTGGAAAAATTCCGGCTGATGACAACGGAAGGATAGTAATTGTAAATACCATCCCCGGCGTTATTGGTCGTCCGGTTGTGCAGAATCGAGGAGCCGTAGCCGAGAGTCGCTATACCGTATCCGTTGTTGTTGTCAGCGGTGTTGCGGCTGACGTAGTTGCAATAAGCAGCGAAGAGGCCGGAACTACCATTGTGCGTTATCGTTTTGCCCATCACGACACTGCCGCCATAATAATCTATATAAATTCCGTACGACCCGTTATCGGCAACCACGTTGCGGAGCACCATTGCGGACTGATACACATATATACCGTATCCACCGTTGCTCGCCACGGTGTTTCGCATGATTTTATTCCTAAGTCCTGCGGAAGCAGCGTCATGGATCCCACCGCCGGCGTTATCGGTGACCGTGTTGGACATGATGCGCAGGTAGTAACCGTAGCCGTTATAGATACCGGACCCGCCATTGCCGTGAACATCGTTATAGGCTATTAGATCCTTGATGCCGTACGAGTGATTGATGCCGTACGAGCCATTCCCCTGGATTGTATTGTGGGTGATCTTGTTGTTGTGGGAGGGCGAGCTAAACAAGATACCGGCGCCGGTGTTATCCTTAATTTGATTGTTACTGATGTTCAGGCCATAGCCTTCGCCATAGACGATCCCGTTAGATGCGGAGTTGGAGATGGTACAATGACTGATTTTCATCCGCTTACAGTTATTGATAAAAATGTTATATTGACTCCCATTGGTTATGGTGAAATTCTGCAGAATCACTTTTTCGGAGTTGGTGATCGTCACCGCATCGCCGATACCGCCGGTACCGTCGATAACGGTCGTCGGGCCGCCGCCGATCAGCTGGAGACGCTTGAAGCTGTCAATAATAATCTCCTCGGTAAAGGTGGTGTTCGCCGCCAACTTAATAACGTCGCCGTTGTGGGCGTTGTCAATGGCCTGCTGGATGGTGCCATAGTCGGCAGGGACCTTGATGATCGCCGCTATAGCCGAGGTCGCTCCAAACAAAAAAGCCACCCCTACTACCAAAACAATTCTGCCGATTTTCATAACCTCCCTCCTTGATATTGATTTGATCGTCCGGAAAAATTAATTATCACCAAGTCCCGCTTGCCGATAATCCCTTTATTTATAGCCAGCCCACAACCAACTTTCCAACCAAAAGACATCCAAAAAAAATTGCGCAAGAATACAACAAAACCGACTAGTTAGACCAGAGCCATCCGCAACGAAAAAACTCCCTGGCCCAAGAACTCCAAGCCGGCCGCAAAATCTTTTTTTATACCCTATCATATGAAACGAGTTGTACAAAAACAAGTGAAAAAAATAATTATCAAGCCGGAAATGTCTTAATAAAAAGACGAAAAAGGAACCGGAGACAGTTGTTGCCTAATACAATTTTAAACAAATAATCATATCCCGAAAAACAACGGTGTCATGTCAGGCACCAACTGACGCGTCTTGCTCGTCCCTTGGCGTTTAAGAGGGATCTGGCCAGGCTCAAACAGGCACCATACACTCGTAGCCGGCAAAAATGGCATCGAGATCAAGGAGAGAATCGTTCCTGGTCACCAGAAAATTATGCGACTGCGCTTCACCTGTTGCAAAGCTCATCTTGTAGCCAAAATCTCCAGGCCCTAAATCATAGGTCTCGTAACCATTATCAATGGCATCGTATATACTGTACAGCCAGAGAAGTCGGCCTGCCCGTGTTTCCCGATACTCGGGATCCATGCCGGTAAAATAGCATTCCCGTCGAGGATGGATATCAAAACTTGACAGGACCGCGACCCTTTTCCCGGCAAAACGGGCAAAGAAAAGAGAAAAAAGCCCCTCTCCCGCCATCGCTTTTACCAGGTCAACATGAAAAGCATAAGAGTCGTCACCACAGACAAACATTGACTCTCTGCCCCAGCGGACCTGATGCAGGTGCAGGTAATCCTGAATGTCCTCCTTGCTTATGTCCCGCCCCGATACGGTTTCGAACGTTCCTCCGGCTTCCCTGAAGGACTTCATATAGCGCCGGTAATAATAACGGGTAGAGCGGCTGAGAGCGGCCAGAAAAGCTTCATGGTCCCGGGGCAGAGAAATATACGGATAACAGATCGGCCGGTCATGTAACAAGTTCTCCACCGCGGCAAGACTACCGGCCAGGGCCTCATACGTTCGACACCTTGCCAGGATCTGCTGCAGTTCTTTTTCCAGTCCTTTTCTGGTCACGGGAAACAACAGTTTAAGCGGCGCACATGCCGACAACCTGGCGGAAAAATCTTCAATCCCACCTATCGCTACACCTTCGTTGGCCGCAACATCAGCTAATTTCCTGACCCGGCGCGAAAGTTGTCGTATTGTCCAGGGCCTGACACCACCACGCATGGAGGTAACGGTTTCCCGGACAACGACCTGTTTGTTTTGGAAATTTGCAAAAAAATCACGGATGACCGGCACATTTTGCGAAGTATCAAGCTGGTTGTCGAGAATGAGCAGATCAAAGCCCTCATCTTGATACAGCTTGACAAGTCGCTCTATAAATACTCTCAGAACTGGCCTGCGCCTGGAGGGATCAACCGTTATATCCTGACAGGGCATCAATACCGGGTCACCGGCATAACCGAGAATCCGAAGCTCCTGCCCTCCTGCCGGCCTGACACGATACGAAACAAACGGGGCAACCGCACAGAGAACTCCATCTTCTTCCGCCATAAAGAGAAACAGCTGTTCCAGCGTACTTTGCCTGCCTAAAAAATTTTTACCACGCTTTTTCCAGAAAGCAGAACCGTCCCGGCTGTTAAAATGATTCCACCAGTGTATTGCGGGGTAGAGAAAACTACAGGGAAGAACCGCACCTGCCCTTCTCGCCAGTTCAATGCAGCGGGGGACTTGTTCCCGGATCGACTCGATTTCCACCAGAACCTTTACATTCATGATTTAAGGATGACCTCCCGGGGGGATAGAAGACTGCAGGAATGCACAGGACTTGCAGAAAAATCGTACGCCGCTGGTTCGGGCGCCGATTTCGCGGACTTGTTTTTTGAGTCAACCATGAGTCCTGAATCCGTGAGCGTTCGAGAACGGTGCAGATGCCAGGCAGCGGCGATGTTGATTATCCTGGTATGATATCAACTGGTTGCCAACGCAGCAGATGCGCCGTTCTCGGACGTCCCGCAGGACGGCGCGGTGAAGACCAAAAAATGCGTTTATTCGGTAACAATGCAATAGATTCCCATACTGCATGAAGCATCACCTCAAGCCGTCACGAATTCAGGAAAAGTGAATAACAATGCAACCTGCATAGTGACCTGATGCTAATAATAATATTAGCATGGTTAACAGGAAAAATACAAAAAAATTACGCCGAATCCGGCTCTAATGCCGATGGAGCCGATCATGGAACGCCCTTACCCGCTTGCCTGCACATACCTTTCCAGGCAGGCAACCAGGGCCTGCTTTTCCTGCTCCCCGGTGAAACTGGCCTCGAAACTGTTGCGCGCCAGCCGGATCGCCTGTTCCCGGGTCATGTTCAGGTCCCGGTACAGGGCGAGATAATTCTCGTTCAGGTACCCTCCGAAATAGGCCGGATCATCGGAATTGACGGTCACCTTGAGGCCTGATTCGAGCAAGTTCAGGATGTTGTGGTCCGACATCTTGTCAAATACCCGGAGTTTCACATTGGACAGTGGACAGACTGTAAGCGGAATCTGCCTGTCAACCAGCAGTTTCACCAATTCCGCATCTTCGCTACAGCGGACCCCGTGATCGATCCGGCTGACATGCAGCAATTCGACGGCCTGCCGGATGTATGCCGGCGGTCCCTCTTCCCCGGCATGGGCAACCGTGAGAAAACCTTCCGCCAAGGCCCGTTCAAAAACCAGCCGGAAATCCTCCGGCGGGTGTCCCGCTTCGGAAGAATCAAGTCCGACGCCGATAATATACTTTTTGTAAGGCAGGGCCTGTTGCAGGGTTTCCATGGCCGAACCGGCACTGAGATGGCGCAGGAAACACATGATCAACCGGCTGCTTATGCCAAGCTTTTCCCGGGCATCATCCCGGGCCCGGACCATCCCGCCGATCACGGCCTCAAGGCCGATACCCCGGTCGGTATGGGTCTGCGGATCAAAGAAAATTTCCGTGTGGATGATGTTCCGGGCCCGGCAGCGTTGCAGATAGGCCCAGGTCATATCGAAAAAATCCTGCTCCGTTTGCAGGACATTGGCACCCTGGTAGTAAATATCAAGAAAGGATTGCAGGTTGTCAAACCGGTAAGCGGCCCGGACCTCTTCCACGGTGGTAAAGGGAAGATCAATGCCGTTGCGGCGGCCGAGCTCAAACATCAGTTCCGGCTCCAGGGAGCCTTCAATATGGATATGGAGTTCGGCTTTGGGCATTTTCTCTATGAATTCAATCACATTATCCTCCTTATCGGCAAAAAAATGCGGTTTGCCGGCAAACGCGGCCCGGTCATTCCGGCGTTTCGCAGGGCATGGATTCGATTTTTCCTTGGCATAATCCGTTATCGGGAGCCCCGCAGGCCGGTATGGATCCGGGATAATGAACAGATATCATACCCGGCCAGGCAAAAAAAGCGGAATTGACAGGGCGTCTCCTTTTATCCCCGGGCGCCAGGCCACAACCAGTACCCGGTTTAAGCTTGCAACATATTTCATTTCATGTTGCAATACCGTCGTCGGTTTTATGGCGAAAACGGTCAAGCAAAAGGTAATTGGTTATTCCAA
>JAADIK010000164.1:14612-25184 GCA_013151365.1 Deltaproteobacteria bacterium | reverse complement strand
ATATCTTAATGCGGGCGAGACAACCGCCTACCCCTGGGCTCGTTATTTCTGGGACAGCGATAGCACGACCTCCATTTTACGGAGCCAGTCGGAGTCCATTCGCCTGGTCAAGACGCTCCCCGGGCAGACGGCAATGTTTGTAGATGATTTTCAAAACGGTGCCGACAGTACCCTTTGGAGCACATCCGGTATCCAGGTGTTCATCTATAAATGGTCCGGCGGCGGTTTAAAACTGGTACAGCGGTTCTCTCCCGCGCCCGGTTCCGGTGAGTTTTGGTATATTGGCGATATCAGCGGCAAAAAACTCACCATCCGAAATTTCCTGACCGACA
This sequence comes from Deltaproteobacteria bacterium, assembly GCA_013151365.1. Lineage (GTDB taxonomy): Bacteria > Desulfobacterota > Desulfobulbia > Desulfobulbales > Desulfobulbaceae > BMS3Abin13. The sequence goes on along the minus strand of JAADIK010000164.1, from coordinate 24,852 downwards.
CGAGGCCAGGTTCAGGTTCATAGACACGAAGCCTTAAAGCAGCAGCTCTGCGGGCGGCGCCACGTCGCCGCCCGTAGCGCTCGCTTCCGGCCGCCCCGGAAAAAACGAGATTCCATGATCTCCGGACTTTCGCGGCAAAACAAGTCGTTAATCTTCAGCCGCCGTCCGGCGTTCCCCGGCTGATTCCAGCCGCCGCCATTCCTATAGTTCCAGTTTTGCTTGCCTCAAATTGCAAAATATGCTTTATTTAGCAATTTGAGTCATGGAATTCCATAACATGTTCCTGGATCCGTTATCGGGCGCCCCGCAGGGCGGCGCGGTGAAGATCAAAAAAGCATCTATTCGGAAACAATGCAATGAATTCCACATATTGCATGGAACAGCACCTCAAGCCGTCACGGATTCAGGATGTTATATTGTGTCCATAACTTTCCCCTGCATTTTCCGTGTCCGAGAGAAGTTGCACAAATTCAATAACCTCTGACCAGCATGGCTGGACCAGGTAGCGAGCTTGTGAGACTCCGAGTTTGAGACCGCGGCCATAACGAATAATGAAAATCTCCACGGACCCAGAGCTTCGTCCGAGACGATTTTCGGATAAAGAACGAGAAAGGTGTGACCATTGAAAACTAAAATTTTAGTCGCCAACCGGGGTGAGATCGCCATCCGCATCATCCGGGCAATTCAGGAGCTGAAATTCGAGGCTGTTGCCATCTACGAGACGCCTGATCACGAATCCCGGCATATTCGTATCGCCAACGAGGCCGTGTGGATCGGGGACGGACCCCGTTCCGATTATCTGAACATCGACCGGGTGATCAAGGCGGCCAAACGCGTCGGCGCCACCGCTATCCACCCGGGCTATGGCTTTCTGGCGGAGAATCCGGCATTTGCCAAGGCCTGTGAAGAGGCGGATATCATCTTCATCGGGCCGCCCTCCGAGGTGGTTGAAAAACTGGGCAACAAGGTAACGGCCCGCCGGATCATGGCCGAGGCCGGGATTCCCATGGTACCGGGCACCAGCAATCTCCCGGCCGGCGACGCCGGACTTGAAGAAGCCCGGGCCTTTGCCCGGCGCTATGGTTATCCGCTGATGCTCAAGGCGACCGCCGGCGGCGGCGGCCGGGGCATCCGCCGGATTGAGAATGAAACCGAGCTGCATGAGCAGTACTCCATAGCCCGGGCCGAGGCCCTGGCCGCCTTTAACGATGATTCCGTCTATATCGAAAAAGTCGTTATCAATCCCAAACACGTCGAGGTCCAGATCCTGGCCGACGCCTCCGGCAAAACGGTGCACCTCGGTACGCGGGACTGCTCAATCCAGCGGCGCAACCAGAAACTGGTGGAGATTGCCCCGGCCTTTCACCTTTCCCCCGAATTGGCGGAAGAAATCTGCCAGACCGCGATCAAGGCCGGCAAAGCGGCCGACTATTTCAATGCCGGTACGGTTGAGTTCCTGCTGGATAGCGACAACAATTATTACTTCATGGAAATCAACACCCGGCTGCAGGTTGAGCATACGGTCACCGAAATGATTACGGGTATTGATATTGTTCGGACCCAGATCAAACTGGCGCTTGGTAAAAAACTCCTATTTAACCAGGATGACGTCAAACTTCGCGGTCATGCCATCGAGATGCGGATCAACGCCGAGGACCCGCAGAATAATTTTATGCCCGAGGGCGGCAAAACTCTCAGTATTTATCAATCACCCGGCGGCTATGGCGTCCGGCTGGACGGATTCTGCTACCAGGGGTTTACCGTGCCCGAAGTGTACGACTCCCTGCTGGTCAAGCTGACCGTCTTCGGCTGGTCCTGGAATGAAACGGTGCAGCGGCTGAAAAGGTGCCTGGACAACTTTGTCATTGCCGGTCCCAAGACCACGATCCCCTTCTATAAAAACCTGGTGCAGGAACCGGATTTCCAAAATGGCGAATTTGATACTTCATACCTGGATACCCATCAACAGCTCTTTGAATACCGGGAACAAAAAAGCGAAGTAAGCAAGCTGGCCCGCCTGATTGCCGAGATCCACCATAAAAAACAAAATATCTACGCGGCCTAGCGGAAAGTTCTGCGCCGGACACCGGCAGAAATAAAAAAAACCGTTCGAGTGCGGCAAACCACAAGTCGCACTTTAAATGCCTTGAGGAAGACTATGACACGAATAACAACTGCGATGAATCCAACCCAGGTACTTGATACCCTGCGCCGGGCGGATGGATATTTCATCACCAATACGGCCCGGGACATGTCCCAGTCGGACTATAAAAACAGGATCCTGCTTCATACCGACCTGCTGGCCGCGCCTTCGCGGGATGCGGCGGGTTATTTTTCCCTGGAGATCACCGGCGGCGCGTCAATCCACGTGGATATCCTGCGCAAACAGGTCGACCCCTTTCTCAAGCTGAAGCTGCTCCGCGAACAGATGCCCGACACCCTGTTTCAAACCCTGTGCCGCGGCGTGAATCTTTTCGGTTACCGGCCCTATCCGCAAAATGTCATCCGTTTGACGGTCCGGGAGTTTGCCAAGTATGTGGACGTGTGGCGGACGTTCGATTTCATGAATCATGTCCCCAACATGCAGGCCGTGTTCGAGGAGGTCGCCAAGGCCGGCAAGATCAACGAGCCCTCGATCTGTTTTTCCACCGGCCCTGAGCATACCGATCAATTCTATGTCGACAAGGTCAAGGAAATCATGGCCGTGACCGGGGAAGAAATTATCCTCTGCATCAAAAATCATGGCGGACTCGGCACCCCCAAGCGGATCGGTGACCTTGTCGATGCCATCAAACAGGCCTATCCCGAGCTGATCATCCATTACCACGGCCACAATACCGACGGTAACGATATCGGCAGGATCACGGCGGCGGTCCTGAACGGGGCCACCATCGTCGATGCCTCGGACCATGCCTTCAACGGTTTCTACGGCCCGCCGCCGATCCTGAGCGTCATTCAGACCCTCAAAGATTACGGTAAAACCGCTATTGACATCAATGAGGAAGCGGTCATCGAGACCTCGGAAACCATCCATGACCAGCGGCCGTACTACGAACAATTCGAGGCGCAGATCAAGGGCTTCCTGCCCACCGTCCAGATCCACAAGCTCCCCGGCGGGGCCATGGGCAGCAGCCTGGAACAGGCCGCCAAGGGTGGTTTCCTAAACAAGATGCCGGATATCCTGCACCACGAATTGCCGCGGGTGCAGAAAGAACTCGGCAACTGGTGGAGCGTCACTCCCGGTTCGCAGATCCTGTGGACCACCGCGGTCAGCAATGTCCTGGACGGCGAGCGTTACGGCAATCCCTCCGGTGATCTGAAAAACCTGCTGCTGGGCAAATATGGCCCGTTCCCCTTCTATTCGCCGGCCGACTGGATATATGAAAAGGTCTTTGGCCCGGACTGGAAAGACATTCTTGAAAAAGAAGGGGGAATTCTGGAAATCGAGGACATGGATATCGACCAGGAACGGCGCACCCTGACCGAACGGCTGGGACGTGAACCGACGGAACAGCAGTTGGTCACCTTCCTGCAACACCCGAATGACGCGGTGGAGTTTTTTAAGTTCGAGGAAAAATTCGGCAAATCGTATGTGCTGCCGCCGTCAATTTTTCTCCGGCGCGGCGGTTTCGCCCTTGGCGAGACCCTGGTCTTTCAGGACTACACCGGCAAGGAACACCTGATTGAAATCGGTCCCGAACAGCAGGACAAAAAAGGCGAGACCACCATTTACCTCAATGTCGACCACCATCAGCAGATTTTTGTTTTTGAACCGGAACAGCAGGCGGGAACGAACGTCAAGCCCAGTCTCTCCAAGGAGGAGATCGCCGACCTGGCCAAGGCCGGGGACATCCGGGCCGGTTTTTCCGGGAATGTCTGTGAAATCAGTGTCGAGGCCGGTCAGGACGTGGCAGTGGGCGACCGGGTGGCCATCCTTGAGGCCATGAAAATGCAGACCCCGGTGGTCAGCGAGGTAGCGGGAAAGGTCGCAAAAATCTCCGTCAAAGTGGGCCAGGCCCTTCAGCCCGGTGACAAAATACTGAAAATCGACGTCGATGGAGAGTAGCAGTCGTATCCCTTGGTTAGTGTTTCATAAACTCTCCACTTCCGGCTGAGGACCGAGCCTGGTGCCTCCCGCTCGGCGGGAGGAGTATCACTGTTCGTCCTTCTCCTGGCGGGAAGAAAATGTTGGCCGGTTAAATCCGCCCTTGGCAAACCAGGGCCGGGTTACGTCAATCCCGGCTAGTTCCACGATCATCGCCTCGATAACCAGGTATACCTTGGTGTCCTTGCGTACACAGCCGGTCAGGGTCTCACCGTGATGTCCCAGGGCCGCGTGCAGGTGGATAAGCGGTTCGCCCTCGCTCCAGAATACGCTGCCGACGCCGATGACTTCCCGGACCGTGCCGACATGCTGCCATACCGGCTCCGGCGGCATCACCGGCTCCTTGGGGCCGGTCACCACGCCGGCATTTCTCAGGCCGCCGATGATCTGCAGCCAGGCGCAATGAATCTGTTCCTCTCGGACAATCCGGGTTATGCCTTCAAGTAAATCGTCACCATCATCAAAACGGGCATAAAAAACCCTGCCCGGGGTTCCTGACTGATATTCCATAGCCTCTTCTCTGTGTTTGCTTTACGCCCCTTTCGGGACCGATCAATACCGGTAATCCATTGCAGGTTAGCCATGTAACCTGGATGCACCGTTCTTGAAGCCATCAGGGGGGCCCCTGATGGCTTACTAATGCGGACGATGGTCACAACCCAAATCAACAGCGTATCTATTTCCAGGCTGTTAGGGTAGGGCTAATAGCCTTCAGCCTAAATAACCTACTGATTTACATAAATAAAACATGATCAATTTTCTTGTTTTTTATGACAGGAATTCAGGAGTAAGGCACTAATGCTGCTGATATCGAAGCCGTTCCTGTGCCGCGCGTAAAAGCCGGAAGATCTCCCGGCTGTGTCTGCTGTTACGGGTCCCGGCATAGAGCCAGGCCAGGCGGACCAGGGCCTTTTGATCGATTCCGGGGAATTGCTCGCCCAGCTGCCCGGCAACCAGGCTCGGCCAGTCCTCTTCCCAGTCCGTCTGCTGCTCTTTCGCGGCCTGTCGCTGCTCAATGGCCTCGTTGAGAAGGGTATCGCGCAAATATTCTATCTCGTGGAATTCCTTTTTTTCCTGCAAGTTTGTACCCTGGCGCCGGGACAGGAAATCATACAGTTCTTCAAGGTTTTCGCCCTGTTCGTTCCGCAAAATCTTGGTTATGTATTTGAGCAGCCGTTTGCCGGCCCCGCCTCGCAGGGATGACGCCTCGCGCAAAAGACTTCGAATCTCGTCATTGCATGGAATCGTTTTCTGCACGGCGGCCGGCAGTCGCGACAACGCCTCAACAAGTTTCTCAAGCTGCTTGGCCCGGCGCTTCCGTTCCGATCTGCTTGGTTGCATGGAAGCCGTCACCGGCAGCACCCCGTCTTCACGCGGTTCCTGCCGCCCGCATGGCTATAAACCCCGTGACGGGATACGGTTGCATCCATAGACGATTCTCTTTCACTTTTTAGCGACAATTATTATTTTAATGATAAATTGTTGTCGTTACGTTAATGACAAGGCTCAGGCAGAAGCAAGCCCGGAACCCGTATAATGTCATAATACAAAAGCATTACTGCTTGGCAACCCTTTTTCAATGGAGCTTCCCATGACATCAGCTAAAACCTTCACCATAACTCAGCCCACGCAGATTCACTTCGGCGTCGATATCATCAAGACTCTTCCCCTGGTCATTGAACAGCTTGGCTGCGCCAGGCCCATGGTGGTCATTGATCCCGGCCTGCAGGCGGCCGGTCTGGACCGGAACGTTACCGCGCCTCTCGAGGAAGCCGGGCTCGCCGTTACCCTCTATACCCGGGTCGACCCCGAACCAGGGCTGCGGCTGGCCGACCGGGGGGCGGAGGTGGCCGGAGAAAACAAGTGCGACTGTGTCGTCGGCGTCGGCGGCGGTTCGGCCATGGATGTGGCCAAGGCCATAGCCATTCTTCTCACCAACGGCGGTAAGGCCGTCGACTACCTGGGACTGGGCAAAATCACCAAGCCCGGCGTGCCCAAGATCATGGTGCCGACCTCGGCCGGCACCGGCTCCGAGGTCACCTTTACCGCCGTGTTCATCAATGAAGAGACCGGCTCCAAGGGCGGCATGAACGGCGATTACCTCTATCCGGACGTGGCCCTGCTCGACCCGGCCCTGACCCTCAGCCTGCCGCCGCATGTAACCGCGACAACCGGTATCGACGCCCTGACCCATGCCTTCGAAGCCTATACCTCGGTACAGGCCCATCCGGTTTCCGAGATGTATTCCCTGGAGGCCATTGAACTCATCGCCGCCAACATCAGGATCGCCTACGCCGACGGCCGGAATATGGAGGCCCGCGCCAATATGCTGCTGGCCAGCCTGCTTGGCGGCAAGGCGCTGGCCATGGCCGGGGTCGGGCTGGTCCATGCCATGGCCTATCCCCTGGGCGGTTTGTTCGGGATTCCGCATGGCCTGGCCAATGCCGTGCTCCTGCCTTACGTCACCGAGTATAACCTGATCGGCAACCTGCGGAAGCATGCCGACCTGGCCGCTATTCTCGGCTATGAAACAGAGAGCCTGCCGCTGCGGGAAGCGGCCGACCTGGCGGTCGATGGCCTGTATCAGCTTAATATGGACCTGGGCATTCCGGAAACCCTGGCGGAACTGGATATCCCGGCAGACAGTATCCCGGAAATGGCGGATATTGCCCTGACTGTCGCCAGGCCGGTGGAAAACAATCCCCGCCAGCCGTCGCGCGATGATATCATCGCCATTTATGAGAATGCCATGGAAGGATGAACGCGAGCGCTACGGCCGGGAGGCAGGGGCGGGCAGGAGATGAAATGCCGCGCCGCCCGGACTGCCCCGGCGGTCTACTCGTTCAAGAGAGAAACAACGTGATCCCAGATCCGCTCCGCGGTCTGCTCTTTGGACAAAAGCGGCAGCTCAACCCTGCCGCTTTTGTCAATGAGCGTGACCTGGTTGGTGTCCGCGGCAAAGCCGGTCTCCCGGCCGCAGATATCGTTGACCACGATCAGGTCAAGATTTTTGTCGTGCAGCTTTCGGGCCCCCTCGCTCTCGTGATCATGGCTCTCGGCGGCAAAGCCGACCAGGATCTGCCCGGGCCGGCGTTTGCGGCCCAGTTCGGCCAGGATGTCCACATTGGCAACAAGATCAATTGCTTGCGGGCCGCTTGATTTCTTGATCTTCCGGGTTTCGCTCCGGGCCGGGCGAAAGTCCGCCACGGCGGCGGCTTTGATGATAATTGAGGCCTGCTCGCGCAAACGCATCACCTGTTCGTGCATTTCCCGGGCGGTGTTCACGCGGAAGAGTTCAACTCCGGGCGGCGGCTCGAGGGCGACCGGGCCGGAAACAAGAGATACCTGCGCTCCCCGCCGCCGGGCGGTGCGGGCCAGGGCATAGCCCATCTTGCCCGAGGAGCGGTTACTGAGATAGCGGGCCGGGTCAATGGGTTCCCTGGTCGGACCGGCCGTAACCAGAATATGCTGATTTTGCAGATCGTCCGGGGCAAAGCAACTCAAGAGAGTTTCGCGGACCACGTCCCACTCGGGCAGGCGTCCCGGTCCCTCCGCTCCGCAGGCCAGTGCGCCTGAATCCGGTTCCACCACGACATAACCAAGTTCGCGCAGGCGGCGCAAGTTGTCCTGAGTGGCCGGATGGGTGAACATCCCGGAGTTCATGGCCGGGCAGACGACAACCGGTTTGCCGGCAGCCGCGAGCACGGTCGTGGTGAGGAGATCATCGGCCAGGCCATGGGCCAGGCGGGCAATGGTATGGGCCGTGGCCGGGGCGATCAACAGCGCATCGGCCTCGGCCGCGAGCGTGATATGGGACATCACCTGCCGGGGATCGTCGGAGAAGATCTCCACATAGACCGGCCGGCCCGACAGGGCGGCAAAACTCAGTTCGGAAACAAACCGGGTGGCGGCCCTGGTCATGACCACGGTAACCCGGGCCTCTTCCTTGACCAGGGACCGGACCCATTGCGCCGCTTTAAAGGCGGCAATGCCGCCGGTCACCCCGAAAAGTATCTTGCGACCCTGCACCGGCTGGCTCTATTTGTCGACCGCCTCGCCGAAGGGGTTCAGCCCGGCGGCGGCGGTCCGGTCAATGGTGACATAAAGGGTTACCTTGGTCTTGCCGAGTATGCCGAACCGGCTGTTGGCAATAACAATCATGCAGGTCTTGTGCGGCTTGATGAAGGCAAGAAGGATATTCTTTGACGTCGATTCGCCGACCAGCTTCCACTTGTTGTCATGCATGGAGCTGACCAGGTAGTCTTTCAGGGAAAGGACGTCGACCCGGCCTTCGTAACACCAGATACCGCCGTTGAACGAAGCGGTTTTAATGGTCATGGAGGCGTCGCGGTCCCAGGTTAATTCGGTCGGCAGCTCAATATCCTGCAAGTCGCCGGCAAAACCGGATATCTGCGGTAACGCCCCCTGCGTACCGGCAAAGTTGGCCTTCTGACTGCAACCGGTCAAGACAAACAGGCCGGCACAGAGCAGAAGCAGGGCAGCACAGGTGTCTCTCGTCCAATTTTTCATTCCTGATTTCCTCCGATTTCTTTGAGAATAAAGTCAGCAAGCGGTTTGCGTTGAGACCGCTGATTCCGGTGCAGCGGATGTCCCAGGGCCAGAACCGCCATGAGATCATAGGTGTTTTCGAGCTGCAGTATGGCGTTGACCTGATCCTTGTTCTGCAGAATCTGGCCCAGCCAGACCGCGCCCAGCCCAAGCTCTTCCGCAGTCAGCAGCATGTTCTGCATGCAGGCCCCGGCAGATTGATGGTCCTTGACCGCATTATACATGACCCTGGTGTCCAGGTAAACGACAATAAGGGCGGGCGCGGCCAAGATGACTGGGGCGGAAGTCGTCTGCCGGGCCAGCTGCTCCCGAATCTCCCGGTCCCGGACAATAACGAAACGCCACGGTTGGTTGTTCAGGCCGGACGGCGCCCAGATTCCGGCGGTAACAATGCGGCGCAGAAGGTCCGCCGCTACCGGTTCCCCGGTAAACTCCCGAATACTGCGCCGGTTTCTGATAGCATCCTGTACGGGTTCGTTCATGGATTCTCCGGATTTTTGTTGGTTCCAAGAGTATCTTGTAAAGATATCCGCACTTTTTGTCAACAGCCATTCAGCCAGGGGCTCTGGCGTTTTAGGCTATAGGCTGTTAGGGTGGGGCTAATAGCCTACAGCCTAACAGCCTGCTGATTTACATAAATAAAACATGATCAATTTTCTTGTTTTTTATGATAGGAATTAAGGAGTAAGGCACTATTGTGTATTGCGGATGAGTGTTGATTCTGGTATGAGAGGTGCCGAGGTAATATCATGACCAATGCCAAAAGAAATCCGCCGCAACTTCCACCTGATGCGAAACTCATAGACACCCACTGTCATCTTGACATGGCTGCCTATGCCCCTGACCTGGAGGCGGTCGTTCATAGTGCGGCCGACCTCGGGATCGCCCGGATTATCGCCATCGGCATAGATTGGCCCAGTTCGGCCGCGGCCGTGAAAATCGCCGGCCGTTTTCCGGGCGTCTTTGCCGCCGTCGGCATCCATCCGCATCAGGCGGCCGAGGCCGGGGATGACGACTATGCGCGGTTGGCCGCCCTGGCGGAAAAGCCGGAAAACAAGGTCGTCGGTTATGGCGAGATCGGTCTTGACTATGCAAAAAACTATGCGCCCCGGGACCGGCAGATCAAAGAGTTCGCCCGGCAGCTCGGCCTTGCCCGCGAGCTCCGGCTGCCGGTCATCATCCACGACCGGGAGGCCCACGATGACACCATGCGACTGCTCCGGGAGGCCGCTCCTTTCCCTGCCGGCGGCGTGATGCACTGTTTTTCCGGGGACCGCGAACTGGCCCGCCAGGTCCTGGACCTGGGATTCCATATCTCCATCCCCGGCATCGTCACCTTTAAAAACGCTGAAACGCTCCGACAGGTGGCCGCCGATATCCCCCTGGAGCGCATGCTGCTCGAGACCGACGGTCCTTTCCTGGCCCCCGTTCCCTGGCGGGGCAAACGCAATAAACCGGAATATATTCTCTATACGGCGCAAAAGATCGCCGACCTGCGCAATATTTCACCGGCTGAGGTCGCCCGCCGGACGAGCGACAACGCCAGGACCCTTTTTCGCCTGGGAC
>JAADIK010000164.1:11733-14586 GCA_013151365.1 Deltaproteobacteria bacterium | reverse complement strand
CTCCAGGTGATACGGCAACAGATTGCCGAGGCGGCAGAGCGAAGCGGCAGGAGTCCCGATGATATCCGACTGCTTGCTGTTTCAAAACGGCACGGGCCTGAGAAAATCCGGCAGGCCTTTCAATGCGGCCAGGTCCTTTTCGGAGAAAATTATCTCCAGGAGGCCAAGGATAAAATCGCCCGGCTGGACCCGGCGATTTCCTGGCATTTTATCGGCCACCTGCAGAGCAACAAGGCCAAGACGGCAGTCGAGCTCTTCCAGATGGTGGAGACCGTGGACCGGCTGAAGATCGCGCAAGCCCTTGACAACCATGCGGCCGCGCTCGGCAAATGTCTCGACATTCTCGTTCAGGTCAATATCGGGCGTGAAAAGCAGAAATCAGGCGTCGAGCCGCAGGATGCCGGACAGCTTATTCAGGAGGTCGGCAAACTCAAACACCTGCGAGTACGGGGATTGATGGCCATGCCCCCCTATGCCGCTTCTCCCGAAGAATCGCGGCCTTATTTCAAAGCACTTAAAACCCTGGCCGGGCAATTTACGGCAGCAGGTTTATTTTCGCAGAATTCGCCGGTGGAACTGTCCATGGGCATGTCAGGCGACTTTGTCGTCGCGGTGGAAGAAGGAGCGACCCTGGTCCGCGTGGGAACGGCCCTTTTCGGTGAACGGACCGGATGACGATGAACTTTTTTTGAGGTAATCATAAGGAGACTGCATGAAAATTACCATGATCGGAACAGGATATGTCGGCCTGGTTACCGGGACATGTCTTGCTGAATTCGGCCATCATGTCACCTGCGTTGATAAAATCGAGGACAAAATCGAGCGGCTGAAAAACGGCGAGATTCCCATTTACGAGCCGGGCCTTGATACGCTGGTGAATAAAAATGTTACGGAAGGCCGGTTGTGTTTCACCACGAATATCGCCGAGGCCATTCCCGAGGCCGAAGCCATTTTTATCGCCGTGGGCACGCCTTCCAGCAGAAGGGGCGACGGCTATGCCGACCTGACCTATATTTACGAGGCCTCGAAAGAAATTGCCGGCTACCTGCGGGGTTACACGGTTATTGTCGACAAAAGTACGGTGCCGGTGGGCACGGCCCGGCAGGTTGCGCGGATTATCAGGAAAGAAAACCCGACAGCGGATTTCGACGTGGCCTCCAATCCCGAATTTCTGCGGGAAGGCGCGGCCATTGCCGACTTCATGCGGCCGGACCGGGTCGTTGTCGGGGTCGAATCGGCAAAGGCCGGACAGGTCATGCAGGAAATCTACAAGCCTCTCTATCTTATCGATACCCCCATTGTCCGCACGACCATCGAGACTGCCGAACTCACCAAGTATGCCGCCAACGCCTTTCTGGCGGTGAAAATCAGTTTTATCAATGAAATAGCCAACGTCTGCGAGTCGGTCGGCGCGGATGTAACGGCCCTGGCCAAGGCCATCGGCATGGATGGCCGGATCGGCGGCAAATTTCTCCATCCCGGCCCCGGTTACGGCGGGTCCTGCTTTCCCAAGGACACGCTGGCCCTGATGCGTATTGTTCAGGAACATGGCGAACACATGCGCATCGTCGAAGCCGCGATTGAAGTCAATGCGGCGCAGAAGGCCCGCATGGTCAAAAAAATACGGGATATGCTGGGTGGTTCGGAAGCGGGGAAAACCATTGCCGTACTCGGCCTGACCTTTAAACCGGAGACCGATGACATGCGTGATGCGCCGGCAGCTACCATTCTGCCGGCGCTCCTGGAAAAAGGAGCCCGCATCAGGGCTCATGATCCCAAGGGCATGGAAGAGGCAAAGAAATATCTTCCTGCCGGGATCGAGTATGTGGAAGACGCTTACGAGGCCTGCGGCAATGCCGACGCCGTGGTCCTCATGACCGAGTGGAACCAGTATCGCGCCCTGGATCTCGACAGAATCATCGAAATCATGAAGCAGCCTGTTTTCGTCGACTTACGAAATGTCTACGAACCGGAAAAAATGAAATCCCTGGGATTTCATTACACGGCCGTGGGGCGAAGATAAGGGCCTAAAGAAACGGAAGAACCGGGAGGCTTCCCGCCCGAGACGGGAGAAACCTCGACGGTTCTACTTTCGGCGTGAAGCGCGTTTGGCGGCCTTCAGCGGATTGATCCGGACCTTGACCGTTTTGATTTCCGGCTTGGCATGGGTGGCGAAATTACACATCCCCATCCGCCACTTGGCATCGGGACTCACATATGTTGTACAGAATCGAACGCTGTTTTCTTCGACAATACGTTCACAGCCCTCACATTTATCAATAACCGGCTGAAATGCCATTTCGGCATATTTCATTGCTCCATTGGCCTGCATAATGCCAACCTCCTGAAAAAATATTACATTTCACTTGAATCGGGAAAGAATCTCCCCTAGAATACTATTAATTGTCTTGATCTCTTCCCACTTTACGAAGAAATGATTTTATAAAGATAATTTAAAGAACTGTCAACAAAATAGCGAACAGTTCACCAGGGGTGAAGATGCGGTGCTGGTGAACTCGGACAAGATATGCATGATTCACTGTCCTGAGCCGTTGGAATTTGTAACAGTTCACCAGGGGCGACAACCTCGGGGAATGCTCAGCCCGTCCGGGTTCGTCGGTGCCTTGGATTTGTGTGTTTGGAACTCCGAATCTATCCCCGGCGGATGTGAGGAGGCCAAAACGGGCGAAGATGCGGTGCCGGCTAACCCGGACTGAAATTTTATAGGGAGAGTTGCTGATGCCTGTATATATTTGGAAAGGGATAAATTCTTACGGTGAAAAGCGAAAAAGTCAGCTGGAAGCGGTAGATGAGGCCGCGGCCAGGGCGCAACTGAAACGGATGCGCATTGAC
>JAADIK010000164.1:0-11720 GCA_013151365.1 Deltaproteobacteria bacterium | reverse complement strand
TCAAGGAAAAACCGAAAGATCTCTTTGCGAATATCCCTCTTTTTCAGCCCAAGGTAACCGGCAAGGATATTGTTGTCCTCACCCGCCAGCTTTCAACCATGATTGATGCCGGTCTGCCCCTGGTTCAATGTCTGCAGATTCTCAGCAAGCAGCAGGATAACCCGACATTCAAAAGAGTGTTAACCGAACTTGTAGCGGATGTCGAGTCAGGAACGACCCTGGCTGATTCCATGCGCAAACATCCCAAGGTCTTTGACAAGCTTTACGCCAACATGATTGAAGCCGGGGAACTGGGCGGTATTCTGGATACGATCCTTTCCCGCCTGGCTACCTTTAAAGAAAAGTCCATGTCCCTGAAGAAAAAAATCAAGGGGGCCATGACCTATCCCGTCATCTGCCTGTCGATCTCGATCCTGATCCTGGTCGTCATCCTGGTTTTCGTCATTCCCGTATTTGTTGAGATGTTTTCCAGCATGGGGGCGGCACTGCCGACGCCCACGCTGATTGTGGTCAACATGAGTAATTTTGTAAAATCGAATTTTATCTTTATCATTATTGCCGCCTTCGTCGTCTTTATGATCTTTAAAAAGATATACGCTACCGAAAAGGGCCACTACCGGATAGATTCCTTTGCCCTTAACGCTCCCGTCGCCGGTCCTCTTATCCGCAAAGTCGCCGTCGCCAAGTTCACCAGGACGCTGAGCACCATGCTGCAAAGCGGGGTGCCGATTCTCGATGCCCTCCAGGTCGTTGCCAAAACGGCCGGCAATAAAGTCATTGAGAAAGCGGTGCTCCGCGTATCGGACAGTATTGCCGAAGGCCGCCCCATCGCCGAACCTCTGGAGGAAACAGGGGTGTTCCCGAACATGGTGGTGCAGATGATCAACGTCGGTGAGTCGGTCGGCGCCCTGGATACCATGCTGGAAAAAATTGCCGATTTCTACGATGAAGAGGTCGATCAGGCCGTGGAAAACCTGACCGCCATGATCGAGCCGTTTATGATGGTCTTCCTCGGCGGCATGATCGGCGGCCTGGTGGTCGCCATGTATCTGCCTATTTTCAAAATGGCGGGCAATGTTTAATCTCCTGAATCCGGCCGCAAAACCGGCGCGCCTTCATTTTCTTTTCCGATCGGTATTGACAATAACGACAAAAATCATAACATTAGAGCAAAGGGTTCATTTAACAGTGGCGCCAATCCATTCTGTAACACCATGGAGGTTTATCGATCATGACCCTGACAAAAGCCGACCTTGTCCAGCAAGTGTACAAGACTCATCCCTCTCTGACCAAGGCCCAGGCCACCGACTCGGTTGAGGCCTTCCTGTCACTTGCCAAAACAGCCCTGATCGGCGGCAACGATCTGCTCCTGAGCGGTTTCGGCAAATTCAATGTTAAGGACAAAAAATCACGACGTGGCAGAAATCCGCAGACGGGTGATGAGCTGACCTTGAACGCCCGGCGGGTCGTCACCTTTAAACCATCGGGGATTCTCCGTTCCCGGATCAACGCCGACTGATTCGGGGCAGTTCCCTGGTCAACCGGGCACCTTGGTGGCGCCCGATTTTTTTCCCTCTCCCGTTCCGGCCCCATTAGACAGTGTTTATGCCTGTGACTTCCGACTGTCAATTCCTCCATCTTGATCCGGCGGCGCTGAATCTCGAGGATATGACCTTCAATCTTCGCCCCTTTTATGAGGAGCCCGGTACCGACCTGATCGAGAGTGTCCGGCAATTCGGGGTTCTGTGTCCCCCCCTGGTTCAGGAACAGCCGGCCGGCGGTTTTTTTGTTGTTTCCGGCAAAAAAAGAATCCGGGCGGCCCTGCGTCGCGCCGCAACCGGGAAAATTCCCTGCCTGGTCGCCCCGCATGAGATCCAGGCCTTTTCCCTGTTTTCCCTGCTGTTGCACCATGCGCTTATCGGCGGGCAGCTCAGCGTGATCGAGCAGGCCAACTTTTTCCGCAAGGCCTTGAAGCGGTTACCCTGGGACCGGGCGCTCCCCCTGCTGATACCACTTGGATATAAGGCGCAAAAGTACAAGATAGAGGAGCTGCTCAATTTTCTGGCTCTGGATCCCTCGGTCATCGCCGGTCTGCATCAGGGTACGATCCGGCCCAAAAGCGCGCAAAAGATGCGGCAGTTGGCGCCGGCCGACCAACAGGAACTGGCGCGGCTCATTGCGGAGCTCCAGCTCGGCGGCTCAAAACAGCATAAACTAATTGACCTGGGCATTGACTTGATGATGCGCCACGAGAGGTCTATGCGGGAAATCATTGCCCGCTATCGGCTGGAGAATGAAGAAAAAAATCAAGAAAATAAACCGCAGGAGGCGGCATCTTTTCTTCGTTGGCTGTTTGAAGAATGCCACCCCGGCAGCGTTGCCGCCGAGGCCGAATTCAAACGCTTTGCCGCCGGGCTTGAAGTGCCGCCGAAAATCAATGTCGGCCATACCCGCTCTTTTGAAGATGACACCGTGGTCCTGTCGCTGTCTTTTGCCGACCGGGAGTCTTTGCTGAAGGTCTGGCCTGAAATCAGGACCATCATGGCCACCGCTACCCCGGGTGAATGAAATTTCCTTACAGGCCCATACTTCAGCGCACCTACTCCTTGCGCAAAAAAAAGGAAGAAGTATACTTTAGGCGTTTTCATGTTTTTGTTACTCCTGAGTTCCTGTCATAAAAACAAGAAAATTGATCATGTTTTATTTATGTAAATCAGCAGGTTGTTTAGGCTGAAGGCTATCAGCCCTGCCCTAACAGCCTACAGCCTGACAGCCTGGAAACAGATACGCTGGAAGTTGATTTTGGTTGTGGGCATCACCCGCCTTGTAATACTGAAGCGTTACTAACTTTTACCTGAATCCGTGACGGCTTGAGGTGATATTCCAGGCAATATGTGGAATTTATTGTATTATTGCCGAATAAAGGCATTTTATGTTCTTCACCGCGCCGCCCTGCGGGGCGCCCGATAACGGCGCATCTGCTGCGTTGGCAACTCGTTGATATCGCACCAGGATAATCAACATCGTTGCCGCCTTGCATCTGCACCATTCTCGAGCGCTCACGGATTCAGATCTTACCCCTGAGCATAAGGATATTCTCATGAAAAAGACACTCGTACTCTGCTTCCTGCTCCTGTTACCGGCCTGGCTTTACGCCGGCTCTCCGCCGTCGACGCAGTCAGGCTCCGTTGACTGGTCCGTACTGACAACCTGGAAAATGGCCACCAAGCCCTTGGCTTTTGTTCAGACCCTTGACAACCGACGGGTGTACGTGCTCGGCGATGACAGCAAGGTCCATATCTTCTCTTCCGCCAACGGCAGAGAGCTGGGGGCCATCCCGGTCGACAAGGCCGTGACCGCCATTGACATCGCCCCCAGGGGGGAGCGGCTGTACCTGCTCAATCCCAAGGATAAAACCTTTACCAGCATTGCCGTCAATTTCACGGTCCACATTGACATCACCGGCGACCCGTTTCTCGGCAATGCCGAAGCCCCGGTCACCCTGGTACTCTTTTCCGATTTCCAGTGTCCCTATTGCCATAAGCTCCAGCCGCTTCTGCACCAGGTGCTTAAGCGCAACCCGAACACGGTGAAAATCGTTTTCAAGAATCTGCCGCTGCCCATGCACAAGATGGCCCAACCGGCCGCGCTGGCCGCGCTGGCCGCCCAGGACCAGGGTAAATTCTGGCCAATGCATGATGCGCTTTTTGCTCTTGACAAGTTGAGCCCGGAGGCCATTAATGGTGCGGCCCAAAAAATCGGTCTGGACATGGAACAGTTCAAAAAAGACCTGGGCGGCCAAAAGGTCAGGGAACGACTGACAAAGGACCTGATCGACGCGGAACGGGCCGAAGTTCACGGGACGCCCACCTTGTTCATCAACGGCCGGCTGGTACATAACCGCAGCATTCAAGCCGTACAGCTGATGATTGACCATGCGCTGGCCCAGGTAAAGAAGGGAGCGGCAAACTGACTTGAAACCGTCCGCCGCCCTTAACCGCCAGGTCGAAAGGAGACTGGAATTTTCGGACAATTCGGCCGGCCAGGTCCTGTTCGGCGACTTGAACCGGAACCTGCATACTGTCGAGCAGGCCACGGGAGTGGTGATTAACGTCCGGGGGAATGCCCTGCTGATCACCGGCCGCAGTCACGCCGTCGAGCTCGTCGGGACCCTTTTTGAGCAGCTGTATGACCTGATCCGCCAGGGCCATCCCGTTTTTACCCAGGATATCGCCTTTGGCCTGAAAATTCTTGAGTCATCACCCGGAGCCCGGCTCCGGGAAATCTTTCTGGACAAGGTGTACATCACCTCGCGAAACAGGGTCATCTCCCCCAAGAGCATCAATCAGAAAAACTATATCGATGCCATTCGCCACAACGATATTGTTTTCGGCATCGGCCCGGCAGGCACCGGCAAAACCTACCTGGCCGTGGCCATGGCCGTTTCGGCGCTGGCCGGCGAGCAGGTTCGTTCCATTATCCTGACCCGGCCGGCGGTCGAGGCCGGTGAAAAGCTGGGTTTCCTGCCCGGGGATATGGCCCAGAAGGTCAATCCCTATCTGCGGCCGCTCACCGATGCCCTGAACGAGATGCTGGGCCAGGACCGCAGTCAGGATTTGATCGAGCGGGGCATTATCGAAATCGCCCCGCTGGCCTTTATGCGGGGACGGACCCTGAACAATGCCTTTGTCATTCTCGATGAAGCGCAGAATACCACCAGGGAGCAGATGAAAATGTTCCTGACCCGGATCGGTTTTGATTCCCGCGCCGTGGTCACCGGCGACGTGACCCAGATCGACCTGCCCGGCCCCCGGCAATCCGGCCTGATCGAGGCCCGGCAGATCCTTAAGGGGATCAAGGGCATCCATTTCAGTTTTTTTGCCGAAACGGATGTCGTCCGCCACCCGTTGGTGCAGGAAATTATCAAGGCTTACGAGAAAAAAGGATTATCCCGGCCGGATTCAGGTGATAAGTCCGCGGCGGGCAGGGGAGCAAAATGATGCAAAAAGCCGGGGAGCCAACCCGTCCCGGCCTCGGGATTTAGAGGGTGTCGTCATGTCGGTCAATCTTTCATTCCTGCACGATAACGAAACCCGGCCCCTCTGCCGCGATCTGCTTGCAAAGCGGGCCGCCTGGTTGTTGCGGCGCTTGGTCCCGGCCGGTAAGAATGTCAGTGTTGTGCTCATGGGTGACCGGGACATGGCGTCCTACAACAGCAGGTACCGTCAACGGCAGGGGCCGACCAATGTCCTGTCTTTTGCCGCCGACCCGGCCCCCGGCCAGCCGGCCATCGCCCTGACTGAACATGAAATCGGCGATATCCTGATTTCAGTCGATACGGCCGCCAGGGAAGCGCGAAACAATAACACGACACTGCATGACCGGATTACCGAGTTGATTATTCACGGCCTTCTGCACCTGCTGGGATATGATCATGAACGTTCGGAAGAAGAGGCCTGGGTCATGTGGGACAAAGAACAGGAACTTTTTCGAGAACTTAAATGTTACAGGAGTGGCACCATGGCACAACTTGCAATCAATATCGATCACGTGGCCACCGTCCGCCAGGCCCGCGGCGGCGCCGAGCCGGACCCGGTTATCGCCGCCGGCATCTGCGAGCTGGCCGGGGCTCTGGGTATTGTGGTTCACCTGCGCGAAGACCGCCGTCATATTCAGGACCGGGACGTCCGGATCCTGCGGCAGACGGTTAAGACCAAGCTCAATCTTGAAATGGCGGCGGTAAAGGAAATTATCCTCATCGCCCTGGACCTCAAGCCGGACATGATCACCCTGGTGCCGGAGAAACGGCGGGAATTGACAACGGAAGGCGGGCTTGACGTGATTGCCAATGAAAACAAAGTGCGTAAAACCATCGACAAGATGAGCCGGGCCGCAATTCCGGTCAGTCTGTTCATCGATCCCGACCAGGAGCAGATCAAGGCGGCCAGGGACGTCGGCGCCACCTTTGTCGAGCTGCACACCGGCCGCTACTGCGACGCCGGGACGGAACAGGAACGGGAGCGGGAATTCAACTTGATTGCCGAGTCGGCGGAGACGGCGAGCGGGGCGGGGCTCCGGGTCAACGCCGGGCACGGACTTGATTACCGTAACACGGCCCGCATCGCCGCCCTGGACACCATCGAGGAACTGAGCATCGGCCATGCCGTTATCAGCCGGGCCGTGCAGGTCGGACTGGATCAGGCGGTTCGCGAAATGCTGGCCCTGGTCAAACCTCCTTTTCCAGCTCGCTGATTTGCTGATGGTCTCCCAGGACGATAAGGATATCGCCGGCGAGGAGCGTGGTCGTCGGGCCCGGATTAAAAAGCATCTCTTCATCTTTTCGTTTGATGGCCACGACAATCACGTCGAATCTTTTCCTGATGCCCGATTCCTGCAGGTTCTTGTTGACGAATGACGCCTTGTCCGTCACCAGCAACTCTTCCATGCGCAGGCCCAGTTCGCCGGCATGCATGGTCAGGTCTATAAAGTCGATGACGGTAGGCCTGACCACCAGTTGGGCCATCCGCCTGGCCCCGATGTAATACGGCGAAATTACCTTGGAGGCGCCGGCCCGTATCAGCTTGGTGTCGGCCCCCGGCGTGCCGCTTGACCGGGCCAGGATAAAGAGATCGGGATTCAGCCCCCGGGCGGTCAGGGTGATATACATATTATCCGGGTCCGAGGCCACAACCGCAATCAGGCCCTGCGCCTTCATGATTCCCGCTTTGAGCAGAACATCATCGTCCGAGGCCTCGCCGGCCAGTTCGAGAAATTCCTCTGTCTCGATATTTTTCAGTTCCTCAGGGTTTTTTTCAATGACGACGAAAGGCCGATTGTTTTCCTGAAGAATTTTGCAGATAACCTTGCCGATACGGCCAAAGCCGCAGACGATATAATGATTGCGCAGACCGGCGACCTTCTTATTCATTTTTCTCCTCTCGAAAATATCACGCAGACCGCCTTCAATCATGGTTTCCGTAACCTTGCTGAAGGTATACATAACGAGTCCCACTCCGGCAAAAACCAGGCAGATGGTGAAAGCTTTGCCGAGGGGGTGAATCGGGACAATGTCGCCATAACCTACCGTGGTAATGGATATCGCGGTAAGATACAGGCTGTCCAGAAAATTGAGATGCTCAAGCGTCATATAGCCGATCGTGCCGATAGACAGGATCAGGACAAACAGGATGACGACACAGATGATTTTACGCATATTCCCCGGATGATATTCGATCGAAACAAAAAAGTCAGTTATTCTTTATTCCATTGGCAGCATAACATTTCGGCCGTGATTGTGCCAATGTTAACCTGCCGGAACCGCACAACTTTGCCGCCATTGATAATTGACAAACATCAGGGCGCTGTGTACAGTTGGAGACAACTTTGCCCGGGTGGCGGAACTGGTAGACGCAAGAGACTTAAAATCTCTCGAAGTTGATCTTCGTGTCGGTTCGACTCCGACCCCGGGCACCAAAAAAATGAAGCTCTCCGCAGCAAGACGCGATATATTGATCAGTCAGTTGTCAGGCGCGACCCCGCAGCTTCCGGTTGCGGGATAGTTCATTTTTGCGCGGCCCCTTGCTGGCGGCCGCCGAAATCGAAGCCGGTGCACCAATGAACAACTACGCCACCGTCCCGCCATCAGAGAGTTCTGCAGCCGTTGACCCCGGGGAAAAAAAGCGGGCCGGCAAGCTGTCAAAACTCACGCTGGCCGCCCTGGGCGTGGTGTTCGGCGACATCGGCACCAGCCCCCTCTATGCCATTCGGGAATGTTTCCACGGCGATTACGCCATCGCGGTGACTCCCGCCAATGTTCTCGGCGTTCTTTCCCTCATGTTCTGGGCCCTGCTGCTGATCGTGACGATCAAATACCTCTCGTTCATCATGCGGGCCGACAACGATGGCGAAGGCGGGGTGCTGGCGCTCGCCGCCCTCCTGAAGACCAGGGACTTCAGGACCCGGAATGTCCAGTGGCTGCTGATGGGCTTCGGCCTTTTTGCCGCCTGCCTGCTCTACGGTGACGGCATGATTACCCCGGCCATCTCGGTCCTCAGCGCCGTCGAGGGTCTCGGTATCATCACCCCGCTCTTCAATCCCTATATCATCCCTGCGACCATCCTGATTCTCTCCGGCCTCTTTCTCTTGCAAAAACACGGCACGGCCATGGTCGGGGGGTTGTTCGGGCCGGTCATCCTGGTCTGGTTCTGCGTTCTCGGCATCCTCGGCACCGTCCAGATCGTCCGTTATCCGCAGGTCCTGGCCGCTGTTTTTCCCTGGCACGGGCTGGCCTTTCTGCTTCGCAACCGGCTGGACGGTTTTTTCGTCCTCGGCGCCGTCTTTCTGGTGGCCACCGGGGCGGAGGCGCTTTATGCCGACATGGGCCATTTCGGCAAGCGGCCCATTCGAATCATCTGGGTCATCCTGGTGTTGCCGACGCTGCTCCTGAATTACTTCGGCCAGGGGGCGCTTCTGCTCGCCCGGCCGGATCTTTCGCTGCATCCGTTCTATGCCCTTGTTCCCGGCTGGGCCATGATCCCGGTGCTGGTGCTGGCGACACTGGCCACCATCATCGCCTCGCAGGCGGTGATCACCGGGGCCTTTTCCCTCACCGGCCAGGCGATTCAACTGGGCTACCTGCCCCGCCTGAAAATCACCCATACCTCTTCCAGCCAGATCGGCCAGATCTACCTGGCGCCGGTCAACTGGCTGTTGATGCTGTGTACCATCGGCCTGGTCCTCGGCTTTCAGTCATCCGGCAAGCTGGCCGCCGCCTATGGGGTGGCGGTTACTTCCACGATGCTGATCACCACGACCCTCTTTTATTTCGTGGCCCGCAAGAGATGGGGCTGGAGCCGGCTGCTGAGCGGGAGTATCACCGCCCTTTTTTACCTGGTCGACCTGCCGTTTTTCCTTGCCAATATCATCAAGATAATGCACGGTGCCTGGTTCCCGCTGGCTATCGCCGGTCTTTTTTTCATTGTTATGCTGACCTGGAAACAGGGCCGCGAGCAGCTCGCCGAGCAACTGAAAGGCGTTACTCCGCCGCTGGAGGAGTTCATGGCCATGCTGCAGCAGAATCCGCCCCTGCGGGTGAGCGGCCAGGCCGTCTTCCTCTCCGGCAGTCACAAAAGCGTGCCCGCGAGTCTTCTGCACAACCTGAAACACAACAAGGTGCTGCACTCCGAGGTGGCCCTGCTCCACTTCCGGACGGAAGAGATTCCCCGGGTCTCGAATTTTGAAAAGGTTGAAGTCGAGAGCCTGGGAAACGGCCTGCACCTGGTCATTGTCCATACCGGTTTCATGGAAGAACCGAAAATCGCCACAATTTTTGCCTTGCTGCGGGACAAGGGCCTGGATTTCAAACTGGAAAACGCCAGTTTTTATCTCGGCCGGGAGCGGCTGACCGTCGGCCCGCATCCGGCGATGGGCCGCTGGCGGGCGAACCTTTTTCTCTTCATGGCCCGCAATGCCATGGACGCGGCCGCCTTTTTCGACGTTCCCAGGGGCCGGAGCATAGAGATCGGCGTGCCGCTCCAGCTTTGATCTTGCCTGAATCCGTGAGCGTTCGAGAACGGTGCAGATGCAAGGTGGCAACGATGTTGATTATCCTGGTGTGATATCAACGAGTTGCCAACGCAGCGGATGCGCCGTTCTCGGGCGGACCGCAGGGCGGCGCGGTGAAGACCAGGAAATACGTTTGTTCGGCAATAATACTATAAATTCCACATGTTGCCTGGAATATCCCTCAAGCCGTCACGGATTCAGGTCTTGATTGTCGGCGTAGATGCTATTTTTGTTTTTTCTTGCGCCATCTAAGTAAATAAATTTACATTCATGCAATCTTGCCGGAAGATCATACGAAAAAGAAGACAAAAATGGCATATATGGCAATGCGGTGCCAGCCCGCTACAGGTCATTAAATGCGTCAACCTGTTGATATTCCGGAAAAGAGGAAAGTTGAAAAATATCATGCAGGAAGACGCGATTCTGGAATAATGTTTGCATATACAAAGTATGTCTTATACTCATTTTGTCTCGGAAGCATCAATGGATAAGCAGCCTAACAAAGATAATGAAATAATAGTGGCCAAGGAGATACCGGATGCCTCTTCTACCGAGGTCTTCGAGGTCCAGGCCCTGTATCGTATTGTCAAGCTCATCGGCTCGGCCGTTCATCTTGATACCGCTTTGTCCGCCATTTTAAAGGTGCTGCACGATACCCTGCGCATGGAGCGGGCAACCCTGGCCCTGCTTGATGAAAGCAGTCAACATCTGACTATCCGCGCCTCGTACGGCCTGAGCGTCGAAGAGGAGCGCCGTGGAGTATACGGCCTTGACGAGGGGATTTACGGACAGGTTTTCAGTACCGTTTCGCCCTTCATCGTCCCCGACGTCAACAGTGAACCCCTTTTCTTGAACCGTACCGGCGCCCGCCACCGCTTCAGCAAGACAACGATTTCCTTTATCGGCGTGCCGGTGGTGCTTGGCGAGACGCCGGTGGGGGTGCTGAGTGTTGACCGGCTCTTCGGCCTGGACGTCTCCTTTGAAGAAGATGTCCGTTTTCTTACCGTACTGGCGACGCTTATCGCCCAGTTTCTCAGCCTGAACCAGGCCATCCGCCGGGACCGGCAAAAATTGGTGCAGGAGAACCTGAGCCTGAAGGCACAGCTGCACAGCCGCCACAAACAACACTACATTATCGGCCAATGCAAACCGATGCAGGAGGTGTTCTGGAGTATCGAGAGAGTTGCCCCCAGCAGGGCGACCGTTCTGCTGCTCGGAGAATCGGGAACCGGCAAGGAACTCGTTGCCCAGGCAATCCATGAGGCCAGTCCGCGCCGCGACAAGTCGTTTGTCAAGATTAACTGTGCCGCCCTGCCGGAAACGCTCCTGGAAAGCGAGTTGTTCGGCCATGAAAAAGGGGCCTTTACCGGCGCCGCCGGCACGCGGGTGGGGCGGTTTGAACTGGCGGACAAGGGCACCCTGTTTCTCGACGAAATCGGGGAAATGCCCCTGCCGATCCAGGCCAAACTTTTGCGGGTTTTGCAGGAACAGCAGTTTGAGCGCTTGGGCTCCACCCGGACCATGACCGTTGATGCGCGCATCATTGCCGCCACCAATGTCAGCCTGGAAGAGGCGGTAACCGAAGGCAGCTTCAGGAACGACCTCTACTACCGTCTTAATGTGGTGCCGATCGTCATGCCGCCCCTGCGTGATCGAAGGGAGGATATCCCGCTGTTACTGGATCATTTCCTCCGGATAAGCAATAAGCGTAATAAGAAAAATCTGCGAATGTCGAAAAAGTTTCTCGACTTTCTTACCGATTTTGACTGGCCGGGTAATGTGCGTGAACTGCAGAACCTGATGGAGCGACTCGTCATTTTATCCACGGGCGACGTGCTGCATATTGAGGATTTGCCGGAGCATTTTATTCGCCCGGTTGAGCGAAAACCGGATATTTCGTCATCCCTGCAAACGATTACCGGAATAGAGACGACAAGAGAACGTAAGTCCCTGCAGGATCTTGAGCGCGAGCAGGTGGAAGCGGCCCTTGCCCGTCACGGCTGGGTCCAGGCCCGGGCGGCCCGGGAACTCGGCCTGACCCAGCGCCAGATCGGCTACCGGATGAAGAAGTTCCGCCTCAAGCGGCCGCAATTCCCGTAATATTCAGCAGCCGGCATGGTTCCCGGTCTCCGGCCGGAAAACAAAACGGGGCGCCC
>JAADIK010000152.1 GCA_013151365.1 Deltaproteobacteria bacterium | reverse complement strand
GCGGATCGCTTCATCGCTGAAAGCGGTCGCAAACAGGCCTTCGGTCAGGGCCTTCAGGTAAAGCCCGGTCCCGCCGGTCAGCAGGGGGATGTTGCCGCGGCTGACGATGCCGTTTATGGCCAGCAGGGCGTCTTCGACAAACCTGGCCGCGTCGTACTGCTCCCTCGGATCAACAATATCGATGAGATGATGGGGTACCCCGCCCCTCTCTTCCAGGCTCGGCTTGGCAGTGCCGATGTCCATGTGGCGATACACCTGCATGGAATCGACGCTGATGATTTCACAGCCGAACCGGTGGGCCATGGCCAGGGACAGCTCGGTCTTGCCGATGGCCGTCGGCCCGACCAGGACCAGGACCGGCGCCGTGATCACCTGTTCTGAATCCGTGACGGCTTGAGGTGACATTTTACACAATATGTGAAATTTATCGTATTATCTCCGAATAAACGTATTCTCTGGTCTGCACCGCGCCGCCCTGCGGGGCGCCCGATAACGGCGCATCTGCTGCGTTGACAACTCGTTGATATCACACCAGGATAATCAACATCGTTGCCGCCTTGCATCTGCACCGTTCTCGAACGCTCACGGATCCAGGCTGTTATTTTTCAGCAGTCATGGGAGATTCAATCAAAGGACAGCAACGGCGCCATTCTCGACGCGAGGTGCGGGCCGATACCCGGCACGGCGGTCAACATTTTCTCGCTGCGAAACGGACCATGCCGGTGCCGAAAGGCGGCAATCCTGCCGGCGAGATGCGGGCCGATGCCGGGCAGCAAGGTCAAGTCGTCGACGCCGGCCCGGTTGATGGGAAAAGGCAGGCCCAGCAAAAAGGCCGGCCGCGGCGAGAGCCGGGCCGGTTGCCAATTCCCTTTCTTGTCCCGTCGCAGGGCGACGACCCGGCCCGGTTGCAGCAGGCCCCGTATTTCAGGCCGGATTTCCCTGCCGCCCGGCAGGCCTTGCAGCCGGCGGCCGGAATCTTGTTTTTCCCGGGAAAGCTGGAGACGATAGAGCCCGGTCCCGTCAAGTTGCAGCCAGCAGTATTTTTTTACCGTCTCGCCGGCGAACGGCTGCGCGTACAGGTGAGAACCCAGGATCAGAACGCCTAAAACAAGAAGGACAAGCAGTTGCTTGTCCTTCCCGGCATCCGGTCGGACAGGACTCATGATGCCCCTTTCGCCCTCTCGTCCTTCATGAGTTTATAGTTGATGCTGTCAACCAGGGCCTGCCAGCTGGCCTCGATAATATTCAGGGAAACGCCGACCGTGCCCCAGCTGCAGTCCTGGTCCCGGCTCTCGATCAGGACCCGGACCTTGGCGCCGGTGCCGCGCTCGCCGGAGAGCACCCGCACCTTATAGTCAACGAGTTCGATCTCCTTCAGGGCGGGATAAAAACGGACCAGCGCTTTCCGTAGCGCCCGGTCAAGGGCGTTGACCGGGCCGTCGCCCATGGAGGCGGTATGGACCTCGTCGTCACCCACGCTGAGGCGGATGGTCGCCTCGGTGAGGGGCGGCATGTCCAGCCGGTACTTGTTGTTCATTACCCGGAACCCGGCCAGGGTAAAGAATTCTTTATCCAGGCCCATGGCCCGGCGCATCAGCAGCTCAAAGCTGGCCTCGGCCGCTTCGTACTGATAGCCCCGGTTCTCGAGGTCCTTGAGGTCCCTGATTATCGTCGCCATGACCGGGTCGTCCGCATCAAGCCGCAGGCCGTAGCGCTGCGCCTTAAGGAGGATATTGGAGCGGCCCGACTGGTCCGAAACCAGGATGCGCCGGGAGTTGCCCACCTTCTCGGGCTCGATATGCTCATAGGTCAGCGGGTTGCGCTGCACCGCGCTGATGTGGATGCCGCCCTTGTGCGCAAAGGCCGATTCCCCGACATAGGGCTGATAGCGGTTATGAGGCAGGTTGGCCAGTTCGTTGACCAGCCGCGAGGTCTCGTACAACTGGTCGGCCTGAGGGCCGACATTGCAGGAAAGCCCCATCTTGAAAATCAGGGCCGGGATAATGGAGGTCAGGTTGGCGTTGCCGCACCGCTCCCCGTAGCCGTTAAACGTGCCCTGGACCTGGGTGACCCCGATGGAGACGGCCAGGAGCGAGTTGGCCACGGCCGTTTCCGAATCGTTGTGAGAGTGAATACCGAGTTTGACCCCGCTGTTCAGTTCCTTGAGAAACCGTTGAACCTGCTCGATGATCGGCTGGATTTCATGCGGCAGCGTGCCGCCGTTGGTGTCGCAGAGGACAATGGTCCCGGCCCCGCCGGCAACGGCCCGGCCAAGAGTGGCCAGGGCATAGTCACGGTTGTTCTTGAAGCCGTCGAAAAAATGTTCGGCGTCATAGAGCAGGACCTCCGTATGCCGGCGCAGGTAGGCCAGGGAATCCTCGATAATCTGCAGGTTATCGTCAAGCTCGATGCGCAGGGCATCATGGACATGGACATCCCAGCTTTTGCCGAAAATGGTAATGGCCGGCGTCTCCGCGTCGAGCAGGGCCCGGAGGTTGGGGTCCCGGTCCGGGGGATTCTTGAAATGACGGGTCGAGCCAAAGGCGGTCAACCGGGCGTGATGCAGCTCGACGTCCTTCATCCGCTGGAAATATTCAACCGCCAGGGGGTTGGAGCCGGGCCAGCCGCCTTCGATAAAATCGATACCCAGCTTGTCGAACTGCCGGGTTATCTTGATTTTGTCCTCTACCGAGAGGTTGAAATTCTCCGCCTGGGTTCCGTCACGCAGCGTGGTGTCGTAGATTTCTATGGTCATGCATTTTCCTCACGTGCGGAAGGGCCGATCTTGACGTTATGATACGGGGACCGGGGTTTGTTCTTCCTGGGGCACATTTTCTTTATCCAGGGCAAAGGCGTCGTGCAGGGCACGGACCGTCAATTCGGTGTATTTTTCCTCGATAATGCAGGAAACCTTGATCTCCGAGGTCGATATCATCATGATATTGATACCTTCATTGGCCATGATCTGGAACATTGTCGAGGCAATGCCGGAATGGTTGCGCATGCCCACGCCGACAACGGAAATCTTGGCGATATCCTCGGCGCCGGTCACCGACTCGGCATTAATCTCCTTGGCGATCTTTCGCAACAGTTTCATGGCCCGCTGGTAATCGGTGCGCATGACGGTAAAGGTCATGTCGGTCAGAGATCCGGCCCGGGTATTTTGGATAATCATGTCCACGATAATCCCGGCATCGGAAATCGGCAAAAAGATCTTGGCCGCAACCCCGGGATTATCAGGGACCTTGTTGATGGTTATCCTGGCCACGTTCTTACTGTATGTTACACCGGAAACCAGCATGGATTCCATAATTTTTTCCTCCCCGACAACCCATGTGCCTTCATTTTCTGAAAATGTCGAACGGACGTGCACCGGCACTCCGTAGCGCTTGGCCAGTCCGACCGAGCGGATATCCAGGACCTTGGCCCCCAGGCTGGCCAGTTCCAGCATCTCGTCGTAGGAAATGCGGTCGATTTTAGTGGCGTTCTTGCAGATGCCGGGGTCGGTGGTGTAGATCCCTTCAACATCGGTAAATATTTCACAGACATCGGCCTGAAGTGCGGCCGCCAGGGCAACCGCGGTGGTATCCGAACCGCCGCGGCCCAGGGTGGTGATATCACCGTCGTCATCCACTCCCTGGAACCCGGCAACAGCAACAATCTTACCGCTTGCCAGGTGTTTGCGAATCAGTTGAGTATCGATGTTTTCAATTCTGGCCTTGGTATGCATCGCATCAGTATGAATGCAGACCTGGTCGGCCAGCAGGGAAATCGCGTCACCTCCCGCCTCCTTGGCCGCCATGGCAAAGAGGGCGATGGTGACCTGCTCGCCGGTGGCCAGGAGCATATCCATTTCGCGGAGACTTGGAATTTTTTGTATATCCCCGGCCAGCGCCACCAGCCGGTTGGTCTCTCCGGACATAGCCGACAAGACCACGACCATCTGGTGCCCCTGCCTCTGGCGGGCCAGTACCCGCTCGGCAACAGCCTTTATCTTTTCAGTGCTGCCGACCGATGTCCCGCCGAATTTTTGAACAATAAGTGCCATATTTTTCTAACCTGAATCCGTGACGGCCTAAGGGTTAATCCATGCAATATGTCGAATTTATTGAGTTATTGCCAAATAAACGCATTTTCCGGTCTGCACCGCGCCGCCCTGCGGGGCGCCCGATAACGGCGCATCTGCTGCGTTGGCAACTAGTTGATATCACACAAGGATAATCAACATCGTCGCCGCCTTGCATCTGCACCGTTCTCGAACGCTCACGGACTCAGGTGTAAAATAGAATAACGATTTATTTTTTCAGACAATTTTGTTAAAATAAGACGTATTTTAAAATTTGCAACAGCATTTGCCTTTCAGGCGCCGACAACCTATCCTAATAAGAGCAATCCGATACTCATCAACGCGATTTTTTCTCCACGGCTACCGGGGCCTTTTCACGGTAACCTTTAATAGTGTCCTTTTTTTTCATTTTTTTTCATTTTTTTTTTCAGGGGCGGCAAAAAAACCAACAAAGAGAAAATGAACAAATAGTTACCACCTGCCAGCAGAGCCAAAATGCTCCAGCCTGGTCCTAAGACCAGGTTTTCTCGTCATAAATAAAAATGTTTCCATAAATAACGATAGGGGTTAATAGCAAAACGATACCCGGCTCTTATACATGCTGTCTCGCCGCTGGACGATACAATCGGAGCCGTCATTCAATTTTTTTCGTCATTCTCTTGATCCGGGACGCCTGACCATGAAAACCTTAAGAACCGATTCGCGAAAACCGCGCCGCCTGACCGCCCTGCTGATTACGGCCGCGGCTACTGTTTTTTTCTTTCTGCTGCCGGCCGCTTTCGTCCAGGCGCAGCCGACGCCCGAGCCTGTCTGCCGGCCGCTGTCCCTGGAAACGGCCGTGACCATGGCCATGCGCAACAACCCCGGCCTGGCGGCCATCCAGGCCCGCTACGAGGCCATGTCCGCGATTCCCGCGCAACGGGGCTCGCTGCCCGACCCGGTCCTGGGCCTGGCCGTCCTCAACCTGCCAACCGATACCTTTACGCTGGACCAGGAAAATATGACCCAGGTCCAGGTGGCCCTGACGCAGCGCCTCCCCTTTCCCGGCAAACTGGAATTACGCGAAAAGACCGCCGGTCTCGAAGCCGAAGCGGCGGGACAACAGGTGAAGGAAGCGAGACTGCGGCTGCGAAGCAATGTCAAGATGACCTGGTGGGATGTCTTTTATCTGCAGCAGGCCCTGGATATCGTCAGGAGCAACCAGGAACTGCTGCGCAGCACGGTCGCCGCGACCCGGACCAGGTATGAAGTCGGCAAGGGGTTGCAGCAGGACGTCCTGCTGGCCCAGTTGGAATTATCGAAACTCATGGATCGTGAAATGGCCCTGGTCAACCGCCTGGACAAGAAAAAAGCGGACCTGCGCGCCCTTCTGGAGCTGCCGTCATCATCCCGCTGTTTCGCCCTGCCCCGCCCGGCGAGTACGGACCTGCCGGTTCTGCCGCCGGCACGGGTTCTGCAGGCCAGGGCCGTACGGTTACGGCCGGTCCTGCAGTCTCTGCAGAAACAGCGGGCTGCGGCCGGGGACCGGGTTAAACTGGCGGACAAGGATTATTACCCCGATTTTACCGCCGGCGCCGCCTACGGTTTTCGGCAGGACATGCCGGATGGCCGGCGGCGGGCCGATTTTGTCTCGTTCAAGCTCAGCATGAACCTGCCGGTCTGGAGCAGCAGCAAACAGGACAAGGCCGTGGCCCAGCGGACCGGCGAGGCCCTGGCCCTGTCCCACAAGCTCCGGGCAATGGAGGACCGGGTCCGGGCCGAAGTCTCACGGGACCTGAGCGAGTACGACAGTGCCAGGAAGCAGAGCCGGTTTTATGAAGACTCCATTATTCCGCAGGCCGGGCAGACCGCAGCGGCCATGCTCAAGGGATACCAGGTGAACAAGGTGGATTTCCTGAACGTGGTGCGGGCCCAACTGGCACTCTACAACTATAAAATAACCTACTGGCGCATGCTGTCCCGCGGCTTCAAGGCCCTGGCGGCGCTTGAGGCCGCCACCGGCGGCCCGGTCGCCGGAGCCGGGGAGGAAAAAAATGAAAAATAAAATCACCTCAGTGTTCACGATGCTGGTCCTGGCCGCCGGGACGGCGGGAGGACTGATAATCGCCGGCGGCAGTTTCCCTTACCTGACGCCCCCGGCCGCCGCCGCCGAGACGGCTAAAACAACCGGCAAAAAAGAAAAACCTCTTTTCTACCGCAACCCCATGAATCCGGCCATCACCTCGCCGGTGCCGGCCAAGGATGAAATGGGCATGGATTATATCCCGGTTTATGCCGATTCCGCGTCTGCCGCCGGCCCCCCGGGAACGGTGCGGATCAATCCGGTCATGGTGCAAAACCTCGGGGTCCGGACCGGCATGGCCATGGAGCGCACCATGAGTCACGATGTCCGGGCGCCGGCCAGGGTGGATTTTAACGCGGCAAAACTGGCCGTGGTCCATGCCAAGTTCAAGGGCTGGGCGGTAAAGGTCTTGGTCGCCAAGACCGGTGAACAGGTCAGGAAAGGCCAGCCGCTGCTGACCATTTATTCGCCCGGCCTGGTTTCGACCGAAGAAGAATACCTGCTGGCCCTGAGCAATGCCCGGGTCCTGGCAAAGAGTTCGATGGCCGAGGTGCGCCGGGATGCCGGGCTGCTGGCCGCCGCCACCCGTAAACGTCTTGAGCTGTTTGATATTCCGGAGCAGGTTATCCGCCGGCTGGAGCGGACCGGCAAGGTGAAACGGAATCTGCCCATCACCTCCCCCTTCAAGGGCACCGTGATCCATGTCGGCGTGGAGCCGGGCCGCTACCTGACTCCCGCCACGGAATTATATAAAATCGCCGACCTGTCCACGGTCTGGGTCGATGCCGATATCTATGAAAACGATCTGCCCTGGGTCCGGGTCGGCGACAAGGCGGAGATGCGGATCGCCTCGCAGCCCGGCTCCGTCTTCCGGGGGACCATCGACTACGTCTACCCCTACGAAGACGGCAATAGCCACACGGTCCGGGCCCGCCTGGTCTTTGCCAATAAAAACTTTATGCTCAAGCCCGGCATGTTCGCCAACGTGACCATCCGGGGCGACCGGCGCCTGCATGTCCTGTGCGTCCCCTCGGCAGCGATTATACGGTCCGGTATCTACAACCGGGTCTTTATTGACAAGGGGTCGGGCATTTTTGAACCGAGGAAGGTCGTCACGGGGCTTGTCGCCGACGGCTACACGGAAATTATCAAGGGCCTCAGGCCGCATGAAAGGGTTGTCACCTCGGCCCAGTTTCTCATTGATTCGGAATCCAGCCTGAACGAGGCCACCGCCAAGATGCTCGCAGTTCGCGGCCAGGCAAACGGCCAGGAAAAAAAGACGGGTCCGGAGCCCGGCGGGATGAACATGAAGGAAATGCCTCGATCAGAGGTGAAAAAAACAGGCTCGAAGTCCGGCAAGATGAACATGCCGGGCATGAAGAAGATGCCTCAATCAGAGATGGAAAAGACAAACTCGAAGCCCGGTGGGATGGGCATGAAGGGTATAAAAGGCATGAAGGGTATGAATATGGACATGCCTCATCCCGGCAAATAACAAAAACGTAACTGGTCACAGGGTGTGAAACTCTATGCTTATTACTTACTTCCAACTTGTAAGCAGGCCAACGAACCTGTCGGCCCCGGTTTTCTGACGACGAGAAGGATATGATTAGAAAAATAATTGATTTTTCCATAGGGAACCGCGTCCTGGTGTTAATCGGGACCGCGATCATTGCCGCCGCCGGAATCTGGGCGCTGAAAAACATCCCGCTTGACGCCATTCCCGATCTCTCCGACGTCCAGGTCATTGTGCTCACCAAGTATGCCGGCCAGGCCCCCCAGGTCGTGGAAGACCAGGTCACCTATCCCCTGACCACGGCCATGCTGGCCGTACCCAAGGCCAAGGTCGTGCGCGGCTACTCCTTTTTCGGGATCTCCTTTGTCTATATTATCTTCAAGGACGGAACCGATATCTACTGGGCCCGGTCCCGGGTGCTGGAGGCCCTCAACTCCGTGTCTTCCCAACTGCCGCCGGGGGTGACCCCGACCCTGGGTCCGGATGCCACCGGCGTCGGCTGGATATACGAATATGCCCTGGTCGACCATACCGGCAGGCATGATCTCGCCCAGCTCCGTTCCATCCAGGACTGGTACCTGCGCTATCCCCTGCAGACCGTGCCCGGGGTGGCCGAGGTCGCCTCCATCGGCGGTTACGTCAAGCAGTACCAGGTGGAAGTGAATCCGGACAAACTGGCGGCCTATAAGATTCCCCTGCAAAAAGTGATAAAGGCCATCAAGCGTTCCAACGGCGATGTGGGCGGCCGGCTTATCGAGATGGCCGAAACCGAATACATGGTGCGCGGCCTGGGCTATATCAAGTCCCTGGCCGATTTGCGGGAGATCCCCCTGGGGACCGACGGCCGGGGAACCCCCATTCTCCTCGGCGACGTGGCCGACATTCATCTCGGGCCGGAACTGCGGCGGGGCGTGGCCGAGCTGAACGGCCGGGGCGAGGTCGCCGGCGGGGTCATCATCATGCGGTACGGCGAAAACGCCCTGAAAACCATCGAGGCGGTACGCAAAAAACTGACCGAGCTGAAAAAAGGTCTGCCCAAGGGGGTGGAAATCGTGCCGGTTTACGATCGGGGCAACCTTATTGAACGTGCCATTGAGAATCTCCGGGGCAAACTCATCGAGGAGTTCCTCGTGGTCTCCATTATCTGCGTGATTTTCCTGCTCCATTTCCGTTCGGCCCTGGTCGCCATCGCCACGCTGCCCATCGGTATTCTCCTGGCCTTTATCGTCATGAAGGTGCAGGGGATCAACGCCAATATCATGTCGCTGGGCGGGATCGCCATTGCCATCGGCGCCATGGTGGACGGGGCCATCGTCATGATCGAGAACGCCCATAAACATCTCGAACTGGCCGGCGCCCGGGGGGAGAAAATCGATTCCCGGACCCGCTGGCGGCTTATGGCCGTATCCGCCAAGGAGGTCGGCCCGGCCCTCTTCTTCTCCCTGTTGATTATCACCTTCTCCTTTCTGCCCATCTTTACCCTGCAGGCCCAGGAGGGCCGGCTGTTTTCACCGCTGGCCTTCACCAAGACCTATTCCATGGCCGCGGCGGCCCTGCTGTCCGTGACCCTGGTGCCAGTCCTCATGGGCTTTTTTATCAGGGGCAAAATCATCTCCGAGGCCAGGAATCCCATCAACCGGCTGCTCCTGGCCGTGCACGCCCCTCTTTTGCGATCGTTTATCAAAGCACGCTGGCTGGTGATGCTCGCCGCCGTCGTTCTGGTCGCGGCCACCTGGTACCCGCTGTCCAAAACCGGCTCGGAGTTCATGCCGCCCCTGGACGAAGGCGATATTCTCTACATGCCCTCTACCTTTCCGGGGGTGTCCATCACCAAGGCCAAGGAAATCCTGCAGCAGACCGACAAGATATTGAAAACGTTCCCCGAAGTGCAATCGGTGTTCGGCAAGGCGGGCCGGGCCGAGACCGCCACCGATCCGGCGCCGCTGTCCATGCTCGAAACCACCGTGCGCCTGAAACCGCGGGCCGAGTGGCCGGACCCGAAAAAGACCACCAGGGAACTGATGCAGGAGATGGACAAGGATCTGCACATTCCCGGGC
>JAADIK010000008.1 GCA_013151365.1 Deltaproteobacteria bacterium | reverse complement strand
ACTGCATGGACCGGATCGACGCCGGGCTCAGGCCGGCCTGCGTGACCCGTTGCACTACCCATGCCTTGAAACTCGTGGCCTTGCAGGAAATCTGAGCCGGGAAAGGGGTGCCCGGACGGATTATCATTGTCATTCCCCCCTTGAAAGGATTCCGCAATGTGACATAAGGATCAGTTTCCGGATGAGCCCGGACCATATTTTTTGGGTGGGCTCTGAATCCGGTTTTTATTTGAAAGTGTAAGAAGGAGGAGAGGAGATGAAGAAGAAACGGATGATTGCACTCGGTGTGTCGGTGTCACTTGTGGCTGCCGCCGGCATGATCACGACCGCCGCTGCCCAGCAGCAAAAGCGGACCCTGAAGAACAATATGACGGAGGTGTACCATATCCTGCCGCAGCCGGTTGACAGCCTCGTTGAGGCCTTTCCCAAAGGCATGGTCTACGGCCGGTTGCGGGCGAATTTTTTTACCTACCAATGGGACGACGAGGTGACCGGCAAGCAAAAAAACAACTATGCGAACGGCATCGGCGGCAGCCTCATTTATAAAACCGCGCCGTTCAAGGGTTTCAGTGCCACAGTCGGGCTGTATACCAGCCAGAATCCCTTCAATGATCTCAATATGGACAAGATCGATGTCAAGTATGCCAAGTCCGGCAAAGACACCTTCGACCGGCACCGGATCAAGGATAACGGCGCCTACGACGGCGACTGGGGGATGACCTCGCTGGCCCAGGCCTATTTGCAGTACGACATCGGTAAGACCGAGTTCAAGGTCGGCCGGCAGATTTACGAGAGCTTCCTGACCAAGTCAAACGATACCAAGATGATCCCCAACACCTTTCAGGGCGTGAGCGTGATCGTCAAAGATCTGCCGGGGACCATGTTCACGGCCGCCTATTTCAACCGCCAGAAACTCAGGGATCACACCGGGTTTCATGATG
The DNA here is from genome assembly GCA_013151365.1 of Deltaproteobacteria bacterium. Taxonomy (GTDB): domain Bacteria; phylum Desulfobacterota; class Desulfobulbia; order Desulfobulbales; family Desulfobulbaceae; genus BMS3Abin13. Next base: position 18,901 of record JAADIK010000008.1, on the reverse strand, counting down.
TGATCGCCTATGACGGCTGGAACGAAAACGATGACTCGGCAGTTAACAAGGGCCTGACTACGGCGAGGCTGGAGGCCCACGGCATTGACGATACCAAGCTCATTGTCGTCGGGCTGTCCAACAAGTCGATCAAGAATCTCAAGGTGGATGCCTGGCTGACTTCCGTGCCCGACCTGTTCTGGTCCGGCATGATTGAGGCCAACTATACCATTCACCTGGCCGGCGGCTGGAGCGTCACTCCCGGCCTGCGTTATATGGACCAGTTGGATGACGGGGCCGGCAAGATCGGCGGGGCCGCCCTGAACGGCAGCTTGGCCGGTTTGACCGGGCCGGCCAAGGGTTACAAGGATGCCGGCAGCGTGGACGGCAGTCTTGTCGGCGGCCGGCTGGTCATCAAAAAAGGCAACGGCAAACTGCGGGTCGGCTACACCGCAGTGGCCGACGACGCGGACCTGATCGCCCCCTGGCGGGGTTTCCCCACCAGCGGTTATACCCGCTCCATGGGCCAGTATAACTGGGATGCCAACACCAAGTCCTGGATGTTTGCGGCCGCCTATAATTTTGACAAGGCCGGTCTGGTCCCGGGCTTCAGAGCGGCAGTCGACTATACGATCATGGATTACGACGAGACCAAAGAGCTGCTGGGCGGTATCAGTAAAACCGACCGGGAAGCGTACCACATCGACATGTGGGAACGTATTTCCGCCGTGCCGGGTCTTGAGGCCAAGGTTCGTTTCTCCAGGGTCAATGCCGACAACAGAACCGACGGCACCGACCCCTCATATTACGAAGCCCGCTTTGAAATGAACTATCTTTTTTAGCACGCCCGTCTCTTGTAACCAACCTGGAACCAGGCCGTTCAGGGCGGAGGAATCCTCCGTCCTGAACGGCCTGCCCCGTAGTCGAACAATCAAAAACCCGCCTTTCTCGGCCCGGCCGGTGAAGATTTGCCGTACAAGGTTCACCAGCACCTCATATTCGCCCGTTTTGGTGGCCTCCTCACATCCGCCAAGGATAGGATTCAGAGTCCTAAACGAACGAATCTAAGGCACTGGTGAACTCGTACGGGCTGAGCATCCCCCGAGGTTGTGTTGTCCCTGGTAAACAGATACGATTTGCCTGCCATTTAGGACGGCCGCTCCCGCCGATGGCACAGGCCGAGCAAAAAAATTACGGCACAGGACAGATTAGACTTCCTGATTCTTTGTTTTGCCGGTAAATTGTCAGTTGCCAACCGAGTCAAAGAGTAAAAAACATTTCGTAACTCGTAACTCTTCAGCAGCACTCCATCCGTCCGTGATCAGGCCGCCCGGCATGCCGGGGTGGAGCTGACCGGTCTGCTTGCGAACATCCGGAACATTGCTGAGCTGTTACATGTTTCCCCATAAGATGGATTACCGATCCTGCATAAATATTTTTTTCCTGCTGGGAGTTCTGCTGCTTGCCGGGTTCACCCCGCGCCCCTGTGCCGGTGCCGGTCTTGATCTGCACGACATCAGCGTGGAACAGACCATTGAATTCTATCGGCAGGTCCCGCACTTAAGCCGCGAAGAATTGGCGTACGGCCGGAAAATTATTGCCGGTCTTGACTATAATGCCCAGCGGATTTTTCGCAAAATGTGCCGGATGCCGGGCATGGACTTTGCAAAATGTAAAGAGGCCTGGGCCGGTCTGCGTGGCCTGAAGTTGTCATATGCGCAGGTCCTGGCCTTTGAGAAATGGAGTAGTCTGCCGATGGTAACCGGCGACCTGGGGCTTAAGGCCCTGCGGGCGATTCAAACCATGGATCACGAGGCCTGCCGGTCATTTAGCCGCTACTGCGGCCTGCCGAAAATGACGCCGGATTGCGCCCTGAAAACCATCCCCCTGCTGGACCGCTTCGATGATGACCGGAACCGGGCGGCCCAGGGTTTATTCGCCGTGGCCGGCATGAACGCCGTTCAGGCCCTGGACAGTCTTGACATCATTGCCCTGCTCCGTGATCGTCAGGCCAGGGCGGCGGCCGCCTTGGCCGGGGTTGCCGGCATGAATGTCGGCACGCTGAATGACGCCCTGCCCCTGATCCGGCAGATGAGCCGGGATGATGCGTGGAATGCCGGGACACTTTTTAGCTCCCCGGCAATGACCCGCCAGGAGGCCTGGTTCTGGCTTGTGGCCTATTTTGCCAATCCGCCCGCAGTGAGGGAAAAGCAGTTTCAAACTCTTGGTCCGGAGCGCCGGATGACTCTGCTCCGGGCTTTTTATGACGGCGGTGAAGAGTTGATCTGGCGGATCAATAACCTCCATGCCATTACCGACCGTTTTGGTTTCGAAATCTCGGCGGCGGAATTGAGCCGTTATTCGGGCAAACAACTGCAAAAGCGATTTGAGCAGCTTTCCCCCCAGGTCAGATCCGTTTTCGGCGATCGTTTTTATCAGCTGCTGGCGGCGGGCCGGAAAGGGGGGATGATCGCCGTCCTGCGCCGGGCAACGGCTGCCGACCGGGTGGAAACGGCCCGTAACCTGACCTCGACCAATATCTATGCCTTGCTGGCCCAGGGCAGCGAACTCTATGACAGCTCGTTTCGCGATATCCTGGCGCCGATCCTGCGGCGGCGCATCGAAAAATGCTGCTCCGGCAATCTGCTGGAGTTTCTGCACGCCGTCGATCCCGGCAATCTACTGGTCTCGAGTTTTATCGTCAGCCTGGCCCAGAAAGGAAAGCTGACCGCATTTTTCCCGGAAAACAACCTGGAGCAGGAACAGATTCTCGACCTGGTCGCCGTGTCGGCATTTAAGGATGAAAATTCCATTATCCTTTTTTCAGCGACCTTCATGCACCTGCTCGAGGTCCTTGACCCGCCGGCCCGCACCTTTCTCATCAGGAAAATGAGTCAATGTGCCGATTCCGGCAGCTCCGGTTTTACGCGGCTTATTTCCGTGATTCTGCAATACTACATGCGGGAATATCCGCAACTGCTCAGCGGCGAGGCCCGCTCGATCATCGATCGTCTCGTGGTCCGGCACGGGGCGATCGACCTCTACAAATATCTCGGCACCCCCTTTGCGCAGTGGAAGAAGGACGGCCGTCTCGGCTCTATCTCGGTCTTTCATGCCGATGATGACGGCCGCCGCTCTTTTGTTTCTTTCCTCACCATGCTCCTCAAGAGCGGTTATCATCTCCGGCTGTCCGAACAGTTTACCGTGGTTCCCATGTCGGCAAAGACCAGGCTGGCGGCCGGGAAATTGATCCGCTATGCCCAGCTCCATCCCGCAAGAGGATTGCCCCGGCTCTTTAACGGGATGCAGCGCATCTGCGTTACCCTGGTCCGGCGGATGGACGGCCTGACGATCAGCCAGGCGGCCTCCGTGTACAGCGATGAGAAAAATCAGGAGCTCCTGATTGAACGGTTTATCCTGGGCGGTACCGAGATGTTCGCCCAGCGAGGTCACAGTTACTGGCGCTCGGAACAGATCACCGAGCCGCTGAATATGCTGCTGAAAGAGGGACGTTTGAGCAAAAAGGACCTGGAGTCCAAGCAACGTTTTCTCAGTCTTGGTTCCTGCGGGGGGGTCAAGGCCTATACGCGCCTCAGTGAGATGTTCCTGGGACATGTGGACATTCTGGCCACCATCGGTACCGGACTGGCGGCCATTAATGATCCGTATAACAAGAATCTTTTTGAAGTTATTGCCAGGAGTCCTTCGACACTTTCCTGGCAGGATATCAGCCGGGAATCCGCCTTTATTTTTAAAGGGGGCCATGGCCGGGACTATCTGCAGCCCGGATCTCTGCCCGCAATCCTGCATAAGATTCTCGATGAAGAAAGAAAATCGCAACCGGACGCTATCCCGGGCGAGAAAGCGGCCAAAAGCGCCGGCAATCCTCTGGGCTGAGAAGAGATATGGCCATTTTTACCAGGGACCAGCTGGACGCCCTGATTAACGAGATCAACGGCAACCGGGACGGGATCGCCAAGGTTTACCTGCTGGTCGGCGAACGTTTTCTCTGCCGCCAGGCGGCGGCACGGGTCTGCGAGGCCCTGCTGGCGGCTGGCGGCATTCTCCACGCCATAGACGGCGATCAGGAGAGTTTTGTCACGACCCTCGGCAAGTTGCGCAGTTTCAGCCTGTTGCCCGGCCGCCAGGTTTACCGGGTCTCGGATACGAAGCTGTTTATCTCCAAAAAGGTGGCTCCCTCTCTCTGGAACCGGGCGGCCGCTGCCCGGAACGACAACGACCTGGTGAAGGCCGGCAAATACCTGGGGGCGATGCTGGCGGCGGCCGGACTCGAGGCCGGGGACCCGGATAATGATCCGGGATCGCTCTCTGCCGCCCGGTGGAAAAAGCTCTTCGGCTTTGCCCGGCCGCCGGGTGATCTTTCCTGGACCAAGGGAATAGCGGCAACGGCCGGCGGGGGCGGGAAGGAGCCCGTCGCCGCAGGGCCGGGCGATCCGGCCCTGCTCCTTGAAAAGACCCTGGAATCCGGGCTCCCCGGACCGAATGTCCTGGTGCTGCTGGCCGAGGATGTCGACCGGCGTAAACGGCTCTACAAGATCCTCAAGGACCAATACGTCGTTGTTGATCTGAGCGTGGACCAGGGCAGCGGCGCCCAGGCGCAGAAGGCGCAGAAAAGCGTCCTGCGGGGGCTGATCGACAAGACCCTGGCCGATTTTAATAAAACCATGGCCCCGGGCGTCGCCGACCTGCTCCTCGAACGGGTCGGCTTCCATCCGGTGGCCGCGGTCACCGAGACCGGGAAACTGGCGCTCTTCGCCGGCTCCCGCAAACAGATAAACCGGGATGATCTGGACGTCCTGGTGGGGCGGACCCGGCAGGAGGTCCTCTTCGAACTGACCGGCGCCCTGGGCAAGCGTAACCTGGAACGCGCCCTGCTCGTTGCCGGCCGGCTCCAGGACGACGGCATTCACCCCCTGGCCGTTGTCGCCACCCTCCGCAACTACGCCCGGACGCTGTTGCTGTTCCGGGTCCTGCAGCAACAGCCGCAGTTCGAATACGGCCGGTCCGTGTCGTTTGCCGTTTTTCAGCGGCAGTGTTTGCCGCGGCTCAAGGAACGGCAAGTCTGGCAGAAGGAACTCTCCGGCCACCCTTACGCCGTCTACATGCAGTTTCAGACTGCGGCCGCCTTTTCGCCGGCGGTCCTGAAAAAATGGCTGCAGCTCCTTCTCCGGGCCGAACTGCGTCTTAAGGGGTCTCCGTTGGCGCCGGCAACCGTCATCCGGCACCTGATTATTTCCATGCTCCTGGATCCGTGAGCGTTCGAGAACGGTACAGAAGATGCAAGGCGGCAACGATGTTGATTATCCTGGTGTGATATCAACGAGTTGCCAACGCAGCAGATGCGCCGTTCTCGGGCGGACCGCAGGGCGGCGCGGTGAAAACCGGAACATACGTTTATTCAGTAACAACACAATGAATTCCACATATTGCATGGAGCATTACCTCAAGCCGTCACGGATTCAGGATGCTGAAAAAGTGATGGAAAGCAGTCTTGCAAAAATACGACGGAGCATTACAATATATAGGTAAATAATTTTCTCTTTTTGTGGTTTGTGAACGGCATGGCTAAAAGTAAAACGACAGATCGGGAAGAAACCCTGACCCGGCAGAAGGAGGAGGTTCGCGAACCTCCTCTGTATAAGGTGCTTCTGCACAACGACGACTACACCACCATGGATTTCGTGGTCATGATTCTTGAGCGCGTGTTCAAGAAAGACACCAGCGAGGCCGCCCGGATTATGCTGAATGTGCACCATCAGGGAGTGGGGGTGGCGGGTGTATATACCCGGGAAATTGGCGAAACAAAAATGGCCATTGTTCATAGCATGGCTCGAAAACATCAGTATCCCCTTAAATGTTCGCTGGAAAAGGTGAGCTGATGCGTTATTGATGGAAAATATTATGTTAAGTCGAGAACTTGAGCTTGCCCTTATCAAGGCGATCCAAGAGGCCAAGACCTACAGGCATGAATATGTCACTGTCGAGCATATGCTCTACGGTTTGTTGCATGACGACCTCGCCAGGCATGTCATTACCAACTGCGGCGGCGATGACGCCAAGCTGAAGGAGCGCCTGGAACGATTTTTCGCCGGCGGTCTGCCGGTTCTGAAAAATGCCGTCGGCGAACCCTCGCAAACCGTTGCTTTCAACCGCGTCCTGCAGCGGGCGGTCAACCATGTGCAGAGCTGCGGGAAGAAACAGGTCGATACCGGGGATGTCCTGGTCGCCATCTTTGCCGAACCCGATTCCAACGCGGTATACTTTCTCGGCAGCGCGGGCGTTGCCCGGCTTGACGTGGTGGAATACATCTCCCACGGTCTGCCGGAATCGTTGCAGAAAGAGCCGCTCCTGCACCCGGAAACCGAACCGCAGAAACAGAAACGGACCTCCAGGGTCGATCCCCTTGAAACATTCACCGTGAATTTCGCCCGGCGGGCGGCAGAGGGGAAAATCGATCCGTTGATCGGTCGCGGGCATGAACTCAAGCGCATGATGCAGGTTCTCTGCCGCCGGCGTAAGAATAATCCGTTGCTGGTCGGGGAACCGGGCGTCGGCAAGACGGCCATGGCGGAAGGGCTGGCCCTGCGTATCCATGAAGACCGGGTCGCGCGGCTGACGGAAAAGCCGGATGCCGGGAAATTGATTCCCGATCTGCTCCGGGATACGGAAATCTATATGCTCGACATGGGGACGCTGGTCGCCGGGACCAAGTATCGCGGTGATTTTGAAAAACGTCTCAAGGCCGTGGTGTCCGCCATCGAGAAAAAAGACAATGCCATCCTCTTCATCGACGAGATGCATACCATCGTCGGCGCCGGGGCGACCAGCGGCGGCTCCATGGATGCCTCCAACCTGCTGAAACCCGCCCTGCAGGCCGGAACCATTCGCTGCATCGGCTCGACGACCTATGAGGAATACAAAAACCACATCGAGAAGGACCGAGCCCTTTCCCGGCGTTTCCAGAAAATAGACATCGAGGAACCCTCGGTGGAGGATACCTGCGGTATTCTGAAGGGACTCCAGTCCCGTTACGAGGACCATCATCATATCCGCTACACCAGGACGGCGATCCGTTCCACGGCGGAGCTGGCAAATCGCTACATCAATGACCGTTTTTTGCCGGACAAGGCCATTGACGTCATGGACGAGGTCGGCGCGGCCTTTCGGCTGGCCGGCAAGACCGGCCGTACGGTGACGGTGCGCGACGTCGAGAACGTGATCTCGAAAATGGCCCGGGTCCCGGTCACCAGCAAATCAGGCAATAACAACGCCGGCCTGGTTGAACTTGACGAAAAGCTCAAATCGGTGATCTTCGGCCAGGATAATGCCGTTGACACGATGGTCAGGGCGATAAAACGAGCCCGCGCCGGCCTGGGCAATCCGCAGTCACCCACGGGTTGCTTCCTCTTCGCCGGTCCCACCGGTGTTGGCAAAACCGAGGTCGCCCGGCAGTTGGCTGCCGCCCTGGCGGTTCACTTCGAACGCTTTGATATGAGCGAGTACATGGAAAAGCATGCCGTGGCCCGGCTGATCGGGGCGCCTCCCGGTTACGTCGGTTTCGACCAGGGCGGTCTGCTCACCGATGCCATCCGCAAGCACCCGTATTCGCTGCTCCTGCTTGACGAAATCGAAAAGGCGCATCCGGACGTTTTCTCCATCCTGTTGCAGGTCATGGATTACTCGACCCTTACCGACAATTCCGGCCGCCGGGCCGATTTCCGCAACGTCATCATCATCATGACCACCAATGCCGGGGCCCGGGAGATGAGTGAAAACGCCATCGGTTTCCTCTCCTCAGCCGCCGGCAATGAACAGAAGGCCATCAAGAATATTTTTTCTCCCGAATTCCGGAACCGGCTCGACGGTACCGTTACCTTCCTGCCCCTGGATATGGAAACGGTGGAAAAGATCGTCGATAAAATGGTCGGCGAGTTGCAGGCCCAACTGGCGGACAGGAAGGTCAGGATCAGCCTGACCCCCGGTGCGCGAAGCTGGCTGGCCGCCGAAGGGTATGATCCGGCCTATGGCGCCCGGCCCCTGCGGCGCCTCATCATGAAAGAGATCGGCGATACCCTGACCGAAGAAATCCTGTTCGGCCGGCTGAACAGGGGCGGAACGGTCAGGGTCGGCAGGAAAAACGGCAAAATGACCTTCCACTATTCCTCCTGATTCCCCGGCCGGAAGGCCTAAAATTAATATCGGTACAATTTTTTTAACATTATTCTTCCGACCTGTTGACAAGGCCGGGGATATGCGATACAAAACCTCGTGTCGAGTTGTTTTTTACAACTGATTTTACAGGCGGGTGTTCGGGATGAACGGCTTGCGCCGGTCCCCGGACCATGTTTGCGAAATTGGTAATGGGATCTCCCCGTGACGAAAATGATAAGGAGGATGAGGAATGGTCAAAAGGTTTTCAACTCTGGTCTTGGCTGGGCTTATTGCGCTCCCCTGTGCTGGGCTGACTGCGTTCCCCGGTGTAGCTGCGGCCAGTGCGGGCAAAGTGCCGGCAGACCTGACGCAGAAAATTAATGAATTGTCCCGTGAGCTTGACGAACTGAAGGCACAGCTTGCACAACAGAACGAAGCGGTTACCGCTGTCGGCAACCATGTCGACGACCTGGATGACACGATCACGGACAAGTCCAAATCCTGGGACCTGGCTGCCAGGTTCAAGCTTTTCGGTGACTTCAGGGCGAGTCTCGATTATATGCATTCGCGCACCATGGCCGCCTACACGGCTAATCAGATTACTCAGGGCTTTGGTATGGCCCTTGCCGCACCGGTGGCACAGGGAGGTTTCGGTTTTTCCGGCCCTTACAGCCCCGCCATGATCAGAATGGCAGTGCAGGGTATGAAGAACTATACTCCGCAACAGCGTGCCGGCATGTTTCAGCAGATGGGTATCACCCCTGTTCCCGCCTATAACGTGGACAACGATACCCTGTTGACCAACCGGCTGCGTATCAATATGATGGTTCGGGCCACCGAAACCGTGACCTTCAAGGGGCGTTTGGCCATGTACAAGGCTTGGGGCATGGAGTCCAATCCAACGGGCGATATGGGCAGCCCGTTTACTCTGGACGGCTTTAACTGGGACGGTAATTCGACCCGCCAGCCTGTTGACAACGTCCTCCGCGTCGACCGTGCCTTCATCAACTGGGCCGGTATCGCCGGTAGCCCGTTCTGGGTTTCCGTAGGCCGCCGGCCGACGACTGACGGTCCCCCGCAATCCCTGCGCCTGGGGCTTAATGAACGGCAGGCCACCCCTACGGCCTTCATGAACTATGCCTTTGACGGCGCCACGATCGGCTATGCCTATGATTGGGGCAATGACTTGGGTACCGGCCGTATCCGTTTCTGCTATGGCCGTGGCTTTGAAGCCGGTCTGAGCACCAACCATCTCAACGATATGGACTTTGCCGGTTTCAACTGGGATGTCTTTAAGAAAGGCCATCGTTTCCTTAATCTGCAACTCTTCAAGGCCTTTAACCTCGTCAATACCCCGGATGGTATTAATTTTCCCAATCCCCTGGAACTGGCTGGTGTAATGTCCGGCGACGGTGTCCTGAACAAGGCCAACCTTGGGAATATATACCATACCAGCGGCGTCTACATGGACAAAATCGGCAATCTTAATTACTTCGTGGCCGGTGCCTGGAGTCACACCGTTCCGACTGGTTACGACGAACTGGGGAACAGCCTGCTCGGTTCCTGGTGGGCTCCGCTTGACGAAGAGGACGGCTATTCGGTCTATCTCGGTGTCAGGTATGACATGGACGACTTGGGCCTGAAGATCGGCGCCGAGTACAACTACGGTTCCAAGTACTGGATTTCCATGTCGCCTGCGGAGGATGATCTGTACAACTCCAAGCTGGCTACTCGTGGTCAGGTTGCTGAAGTGTACGTGGTGTATGACCTGCCGACCGGCGAGGCCATCTCCAAGTACAGCAAGGTGCTCATGCGTCTTGGTTACCAGTACTACAAGTATGACTATACCGGCTCCGGCTCTTGGCTGGGTGGCCCGGTTGACGTAGACGATCTGGCAAGTGATCCGTTCAATGCCCAGTTCTACGCGCCGCTGGATGACATGAGTCAGGTTTACCTGACCATGGAGGCATACTTCTAAACAAAGTCTGCCGACTTACTGAAAGCAAAAAAGGGAAAACCCTGTTGGGGTTTTCCCTTTTTTTGTTTCCAGCTAACCGCCCCGCCCCGCGGGGGAGGCAGTTAGTGCCTTACTCCTGAATTCCTGTCATAAAAAACAAGAAAATTGGTCATATTTTATGTATGTAAATCAGTAGATTGTTTAGGCCTAACAGCCTACTACAGCCTAACAGCCTGGAAACAGATACGCTGGAAGTTGATTTGGGTTGTGGGCATCGCCCGCATTGGCTACTAACGGTTCAGGTTATCGCAGGGTGAAGTCACACACCAGCGGCGCATGATCGGAGTAGCGAACCGACGGGATCCGGAAGTCGCTCACTTCGAGTTCCGGGCTGTGGAGAATGAAGTCCAGCTGCCGTTTGGGGGAACGGCTGGGATGGGAAGGGCTGCCACGGCCGTTGGCGTTTTGCAGTCCGGTTGCCGCCAGGAACAGCTCCAGTTCCCGGTTGCCCCACAGAACATTGAAGTCTCCGGCCACGATAACCGGACCCTGCACGTTACGGATCAACTGGTAGAGATGTTCAAGCTGATAATGTCGCTTCCGGAACATCAGGGACAGGTGGACGAGAAAAACGGTTACCTCGGCCAGCCGGGCCTCGATGATCAGGCGTTTGACCCCCTCGTTAAAATAGTGAAACCGGTGGCTGATTATTTCCCTCTTGCTCAGCAGGGCATTTCCCTGTTTGTTCAGAATCGGCATCTTCTGGGCAACGGACCGGGTTCCATACTTGGATTCGACAACGTAGGAAAAACCAAGCTCTTGGGCAATGGTCGAGGCCTGGCACAGGTGGTTGTCCGTGCGAAAGGAACCTTCGTCAACCTCGATTAAACCTGCAATATCAGGCTGGACCGACTTGATGAAGGCGGCAATGCTCTCAAGATTGACGCCGGTGTGTTTCAGGTAGCCCGCATAGGGAAGCGGCAGGTGAAAGCGAACACCAACGCCTGTGCAATAGCGGATATTGTAGAGAAGAAATCGCACGGGTTAACCGTTCCTGAACCCGAAGACCCCTTTGCTCCTGCTGCTGAAGGCGGGCCTGCCGCCTCGCCGGCCCCGGCGGCCATGGCCGGAATCCGTGCCGGGAGAATCAGCCGCTTCGCGCCGGGCCTGTCGGGGTTTGGCGGCGAAAAGGTTCGCATCAACGGCCGGCCCGCCCGCCGCCTCGACAAACAGGCCGGCAAAACGTGAACAATCGGCAAAATAACTTTTGCCCCGCAGCCACTTGGGCCAGGTCTTCTTTCGCTGATGCGATTCAAAGATCGGCAGGTTGACCAGCAGGGTGGTTATGGCCTCCTTGTCCAGCCGTTTGATGTTGAAGCGTTCGCTGAACAGACTATCGAGTTCGGCCCGGATTCCCCGGGATAAAATATGGTGCTCCGGTCCGTGCAAACGCTGTTGCCGCAGGTTGAAACGTTCTTCGGCCCACGGTACCAGCAGGGTGGTAAAAAGCATGTAATCGGGTATCTCGATCCGGTAATCATCGCCGGACTGTCCATGCAGGCGATCGAGAACGCTGGTCAGCGCCAGCAGTTCCTGCTGCCGCTGCCGGCCCCGGGCGCCGTCGAGTATTTCCGCATAAAATGGCATGATAGTGGTAAATATCCGGCTTTTTAAAACAGTTCGCGTCCAGGGCTCACTTTTGCCGCCCCGCAGGTCTCTGAGCAGTTCGTCCCTGATGCGGGAAGGGGGGCAGAGGTCAAGCTTGTGCCGATGCCGGACAATCGCCTGCCAGGACTGTTCCTCGATACGAAAACCGTTCCTGGCGGCGTGGCGCACGACCCGCATGATGCGGACCGGATCACGCGTGACCCGGCGGTCCGGTTCGCCGACGATGCGGATTATGCCCTGGTCAAGGTCCTTGACGCCGCCGACGTAGTCAATGATCGTGTTGTTCTCTATTTCGTAAAACAGCGAATTGATGGTCAGGTCGCGCCGAAAGGCATCCTCGGGCAGGGTGCCGAAGGTGTTGTTGCTGGGCAGAACCTTGTCGATATCGTTGATATCGTATTCGCTTCTGGAGCGCAGGGTTGAGACCTCGATAATTTTACCGCCGCGGAAAAATACCTGGACCAGCCGGAACCGCCGGCCGATGGTCCGGCTGTTGCGAAACAGTTTCCGCAATTGACCGGGCCGGGCATTGGTGGAGATGTCGAAGTCCTTGGGGCGTTGCCCCAGGTACAAATCGCGAACCCCGCCGCCGACCAGGTAGCCGGCGAAACCGGCGTCCCGGAGCCGGTACAGTACCTTGAGGGCCTCGCCGTCAATGTCATGTACCTTGATCGGGTGGTCGGTCGCCGGTATGATGACCGGTACCGGGCTTGGCGGAACGTCGGGACATTCCCCGTTCGGGCTCATATGATCTGCAGTCATTGGTCTGGGATGATCAAATAGGGGGGATTCAGGACGAAGTCGAACTGAGCATGCTCTTTTTTTCCCGGTACACTGACTGGGCATCCCGGACAAAACGGTCGAAAATTTCGCGTACAGAGAGGGTTTCCTTCATCTTGTAGGTATTGGCGCCGGAAAAGACCAGGCCTTCTTCAATGTTGCCGGTGCGCGCCTTGTTCAGCCGTTCGTGGATACAGTACTTGTAGCTGCATTTTTTCAGACACTTGAATTTACACTCTTTGCTGGAAACATCTTCGCCCCGGGCCATCTTCTGCACAAAAGGGGTATTGATGGCCCGGCCCGGCATGCCTACCGGGGATTGTACCAGGACAATATCGTCCTTGCCGGCCTGCAGGAAGGTTTCCTTGAACTCCGGCGCTACCGCGCACTCCTCGCTGAGTACGAAACGTGAAGCGATCTGGATGCCGTCGGCCCCGTATTCGTCCATCAGCTCGGCCATTTCAAAGCCATTGGTAATGCCGCCGGCGGCAATGAGCGGAACTTTGGAGATCACCCGGCGCACGGCGGGAAAGAGATCACGCAGCTTCTTGTCCGTCCCGAGATGGCCCCCGGCCTCGGCGGCTTCAACAATAATCGCTGCCGCTCCCAGCTTTTCCGCCAGACAGGCAAAGGCCGGGGAGGAAACGATGGAGACGATCGGCACATTGTGTTTTTTCCCTATCTTGAAGATATCCCGGGAAAAACCGGCGCCGGTGATGATCATGTCCACCCCGGCCTCGATGGAGCCTATCACCAGTTCGTAAAATTCCCGCATCGCATACATAATGTTGACGGCGATGATGCCGTTGGTGCTTTTCTTGGCCTGGCGGATGTCGTCCTGCAGTTCCGCGACCGGGATGGCGGAGCCGCCGATGGTGCCGATACCGCCGCATTCGGCAACCGGAACCGCCAGGGCCGCGGTGGAAACACGAATCGACATCCCGCCCTGGATAATGGGAATGCGCGCGGTAAATGAGCCGATTTTAAGTTCTGGTAATTTCATGTTAATCTCTTGTTCTTGATAAAATATAACTCAAGTGATAATGCCCTGAGCAGATTGCTTTGTCAAGCACACTGCAGGCCATTTGGTTTCGGCTGTGCCAAATAAAAAGCATTAGTTTCCAATTTTACCATAATTCGATGGCATCGGCTTGACTTTTTACCTTCTTTTTGATTAAATTTTAAATTTTTTATCAGAACATCTGAAAATTACGGCCGACCCGGTTCCGGAAGGACAACGGGTTCGGTGCCGGTCCATTCTTTTTGACCAGACGGAGGCATTTTTTGAAAATCAAGGCCATTAACGGCTTCAAGGATATCCTGCCTGAAGAGGTCCTGCTGTGGCGGCATATTGAAGGTGTTGCCAGGGACATCTTTCAGCGGTTCGGTTGTCATGAAATCCGCCTGCCGATCCTGGAAAAAACGGAACTTTTTGCCCGCTCCATCGGTGAGGCAACCGATATCGTTGAAAAGGAAATGTATACCTTTGTCGAAATGGGGATTACCATGCGGCCGGAAGCGACGGCTTCGCTGCTCCGGGCCTTTATCGAACATGGCCTGCATGTTCGGCAGCCGGTGCAACGGCTCTATACCATTGGTCCCATGTTTCGTCATGAACGTCCGCAAAAGGGCCGGTTCAGGCAGTTTCACCAGATCGACGCCGAGGTGATCGGCGCGGTTGAGCCGGAGATTGATGCCGAGCTGATGGCCATGGGCCAGATGCTGCTCACGGAGCTCGGTCTGAGCGCGAGCCTGGAAGTCAACTCGCTCGGCTGCCCCGGCTGCCGCCCGGAGTTCCGCCGCCGCCTGGTCGCGTACCTGCAAGACCGCCAGGCCGGTCTCTGTGGAGACTGCCGCCGCCGCTCGGAGACCAATCCCCTGCGCGTGCTGGACTGCAAAAAGGCCGGTTGCCGGGAAGTGGTCGAGGAGGCGCCCTCCATCCTGGACGCCCTCTGCCCCGAGTGCCGTTCCCATTTCGACCAGGTGCAAAGCCGCCTTGACCTGCTGGGAGTCAGCTATTCCCTCAACCTTCATGGTGCGCGGCCTGGATTATTACACCCGGACCACCTTTGAATTCGTTACCGGCGACCTCGGCGCCCAGGCTGCTATCGGCGCCGGGGGGCGCTATGACGGACTCATCGAACAACTGGGCGGTCCGAAACTCCCCGGTATTGGTTTTGCCATGGGGATGGAGCGCCTGGTCCTGTTGCTGCAGGCGAGAAACAACAGTGCCGAAAGACCGGCAGGGCCGGGCATGGATCTGTTTGTTGCCGCGCTCGGCAGCCGGGCCTGCCTGCACGGCTATTCTCTGGTGCACTGTCTGCGGCAACGCGGACTGCGGGCCGCCATGGATTACAGCGGCCGCAGCCTGAAGGCGCAGATGAAACAGGCGGCCCGCCAGGCGGCCCGCCATACACTTATTCTCGGGGACGATGAACTGGAACGGCAGACGGCAATTCTTCGTAATATGCAGACCCAGGAGCAGCTCCATTTTTCTCTGCAGGCCGATGTCGGGCAAGAGTGCCTGCAGCTGATCGACATTCTGCAAACAATTTGAAATATAACCGATCGCATGGTATGGAACTCTGCGATATTACTTAAACCTGAATCCGTGACGGCTTGAGGTGATGTACCATGCAGTATGCGGAATTTATTGCATTATTGCTGAATAAACGCATTTTCTGGTCTTCACCGCGCCGCCCTGCGGGGCGCCCGATAACGGCGCATCTGCTGCGGTTGGCAACTCGTTGATATCACACCAGGATAATCAACCTCGTTGCCGCCTTGCATCTGCACCGTTCTCGAACGCTCACGGATTCAGGTTAAAGCCAAACTGTAAGTCGTCACAGGTGCTCCAGATTTGCGCAGTTGCTTTCGACCGCTATAGCCCCTCTATGCGGCCGGAAGCAACCGCGTGAAGATGGGGTGCCCGTGACGACTTACCCTGAAATATACCGGAGCTTTTCATGGACTCTCTAGGAGCGCTTAGGCGCACACATACATGCAACGAACTCGGCCCTGATCATCTGGACCGGGAAGTTATTCTCATGGGCTGGGTCCTTCGCCGCCGTGACCACGGCGGTGTCATCTTTATCGACCTGCGGGACCGCTGGGGCGTCACCCAGGTCGTTTTCAACCCGGAGAGGAACGCCGACGTCCATGCCAAGGCGCACCGGCTCCGCAGCGAATGGGTGCTGGCCGTTCGCGGTACGGTTTGCCGGCGGCCGGCCGACATGGAAAACCCCAAGCTGAAGACCGGGGCCATCGAGGTGCTGGTCAACGAGTTGCTGATCCTCAATGTCAGTGAAACTCCTCCCTTTCCCCTGGATGAAGATATCGAGGTCTCCGACAACCTGCGCCTGCAATACCGCTACCTCGATCTGCGCCGGCCCGAGAAGGCGGGGAACCTGATCATGCGTCACCAGGCGGTTATGGCGGTACGGAACTATCTGAGCGAAAATAATTTTCTGGAAATCGAAACCCCCATGCTCACCCGGTCCACCCCCGAAGGGGCGCGCGACTACCTGGTCCCCAGCCGGGTCAATCCGGGAAAATTCTATGCCCTGCCGCAATCGCCGCAGCTCTTTAAGCAACTGCTGATGATGGCCGGCATGGACCGCTACTTCCAGGTGGTCAGATGCTTTCGCGACGAAGACCTGCGGGCGGACCGGCAGCCGGAATTCACCCAGATCGATATGGAGCTCAGCTTTGTCGGCGAAGAGGACATCATCAGGATTGCCGAAGGCATGATTCAGGCTGTTTTCAAGGCCGCCGGCAATATCGAGCTGCAACCGCCCTTCAACCATATGACCTATGACGAGGCCGTGCAGCGATTCGGCACGGACCGGCCGGATACCCGTTTTGGTTTTGAGCTGGTTGACCTGACCGAAACGCTGCGGGGATGCGGGTTCAAGGTTTTCAACTCGGTCATTGCCGGAAACGGGGTGGTCAAGGCCATCAATGCCAAGGGTTGCGCCACGTTTTCAAGAAAGGATTTGGACAACCTGGCGGATTATGCGGCCACTTTCGGTGCCCGCGGCATGGCCTGGATCAAGATCAGGGAAGACGGGTGGCAGTCGCCGATCAGCAAGTTTTTCAGCGCTGACGAGATCAAGGCCATGGGTGAGGCCCTGGGCGTGGAACCGGGCGACCTCATCCTCTTCGGCGCGGGCCCGGCAGCGGTGGCGAATCAGGTGCTGGCCGAACTCCGGTTGGAGCTGGCCCGGCGCCTGGGGCTGATCAAGGAGGGGACCTATGATTTCCTCTGGATCACCGACTTTCCGCTGGTCGAATATGATCAGAAGGAAAAACGGTACTCGGCCGTGCATCATCCTTTTACCGCCCCCAACGAGGACCAGCTGGACCTGCTGGCCACCGACCCGGCCCGGGTCAAGAGCCGGGCCTACGACCTGGTGTTAAACGGCAACGAGATCGGCGGCGGCTCTATCCGTATTCATCGCCGGGACGTGCAGGAAAAGGTCTTTGCCGTGCTGGGCATTGAGCCGGCCGAGGCCCAGGAGAAATTCGGTTTTCTGCTCCGGGCCCTGGAGCTTGGGGCTCCGCCTCACGGCGGCATCGCTTTCGGTGTCGACCGGCTGATGATGATCCTGACCGGCAGCGATTCCATCCGTGACGTCATCGCCTTTCCCAAGACCCAGAAGGCGACCTGTCCGCTGACCGATGCCCCGGCGGCCGTGGACCGGAAGCAGCTCACCGATCTTTCCCTGCGGCCCGACTGGTAAACTCATTTTTGTTTGATCAATTCTTTTACTTCTTTTATTTCTTTTTCCAGCTTGGCGGCATGCACACCATTCTTGTAGGTCATTATTATCAGTTTTACCGAAACCATGAATACCCCGATTTCCAACAGTAGATCGTGGGTAAACCCTTTGGTAAACAAGGCGATCATAAAGACCACGAACGTAACTGAAATAACGACGATCGAACCTGTGTCAAAATATGTCTTCAATGTTTTCATGTTTTTTTCTCCTGTTGCCGGATACGTAAAATAACCGCAGAGGTGGACACCTGGTGCTCAAAGGCGATCCGCGCCACCCGGCCCCCTGCGGCCTTTACCTCGGCGGCTCCGACTATCCGGTCTTCCGGCCAGTCCGCTCCCTTGACCAGGACATCGGGCTTGAGCGACGCAATCAGGCCGATCGGCGTCGGCTCGTCAAAGATGACCACAAAATCAACGCAGCCAAGCGCCGCCAGTACCCTGGCCCGGTCGGCTTCACTGTTAATCGGCCGCCCGTCTCCCTTGATCATCCTGACCGACAAGTCGCTGTTCAGGGCG
This sequence comes from Deltaproteobacteria bacterium, assembly GCA_013151365.1. GTDB lineage: Bacteria > Desulfobacterota > Desulfobulbia > Desulfobulbales > Desulfobulbaceae > BMS3Abin13. Next base: position 1,049 of record JAADIK010000008.1, on the reverse strand, counting down.
ACCACCAGGCAGTCCGCGGTCCGGCGCGCCTGTTCCAGGTAGGCGACATGGCCGCTGTGCAGGATATCGAAGCAGCCATTGGTAAAGGCAACCTTGCTCCCCTGGCCGCGGATTGTCTGCAGACGTTCCCGTAACTGAGGCAGAGAGACAAGTTTGTCGCCGTCATGCAGGGGCCGGGGTCGTTCCCCCACGTTGCAGAAACGGGAGCGAAGCCGTTGCAGATCAGCTTCAATGAGAGCGGCCGCGCCGGTCTCCTCCCGGCCGCCGGCCTCGGCCAGGACCGTTCCGTCCGGCGCTACAACCATGGAATGACCGGCGAAGCAGTTTTCTCCCGAATCGCCGCAACTGTTGCCTGCCGCGACAAATACCTGGTTTTCGATGGCCCGCGCGCGCAGCAGGGTCCGCCAGTGGTCAAGCCGCGCCGCCGGCCACTGGGCCGAGACCACCAGGAGCCTGGCGCCGTTGAAAGTCTGCATCCTGGCCAGCTCCGGAAACCTGAGGTCGTAACAGACCAGCCCGCCGACCGGCCCCCGGGGCGTCACCATCGGTAGCGGGTGATCGCCCGGCGTCAGGAACCGGTCCTCCTGCCAGAAAGAAAAGAGATGCTGTTTGCGATAGCGGCCCATGACGCCGTCGGGGCCGGTCAGGTAGAGGGTATTGTACAGTTTCGCCGGGACCTCGTCCTGCTCCACCTTTTCAATAAGTGAACCGGCAAGGCAGATGTCATCTCCGGCCGCCAGCTCCCGCAGTTCCTCCAGTAGCCCCGGTGTTTCCCCGGCCAGTTCATCGAGCCGGGGATAGGCAAAGCCCGTCGCCCACAGCTCCGGGAGGACGATGATGGTATCGGCGGCCGGTTGCATTTTTTTGAGCAAGCGACGGACCGTCTTGAGATTGGCCGCCGGATCACCAGGTTTGACCTCAAACTGGAGGAAACCGGCGCCGGTAAACAGGGAGGAGCTCATGGCCGTTGTTCTCCGGCGTTGAGGCGATCGAGGGCCTGGCGGGCCAGTTCGCCGACCGAGACGGTTTTCAGGCGTTCATCCTCATAG